>DATLIA010000137.1:0-19926 GCA_035540215.1 Actinokineospora sp.
AGCCACCGCGGCCATGACCACCGCCGCGCCCTGCGTCTACTGAGCCTCTACCGACCCGGAGCCGACTGTGAGCCTCACCGAGATCCTGCTGCGCCCGCTGCGCGCCCACGCCGCGCGTCCGCTGATCACCCACTACGACGACGCCGCGGGCACCCGGGTCGAGCTGTCGGTGGCGACGGTGACGAACTGGGCGGCGAAGACGGCGAACTGGCTGGTCGAGGAACACGACGTCGAGCCGGGCACCGCGGTGTCGGTGCGCCTGCCCGCGCACTGGCAGACCGCGGGCATCCTGCTCGGCGCGTGGTGGTGCGGCGCGCACATCACCGACGAGGACCCGGTGGTCACCTTCGCGGTCCCCGGCGGCTCCGGTGACGGCGCGGTGGCGTCGGTGTCGCTCGACCCGATGGGCCGCGACCTCGGCGGTTCAACCGGCGAGCTCGTCGATTTCGTGGGTGAGGCCCGCATGTTCGGCGACGACTTCTTCGGCGCCACGGTCGACGGTTCGACCCCCGCGCTCGCCGGGTCCACTGTGGACGAAGTGGTCGCCGCGGCCAAGGCGCTCGAATACCCAGCGGGCGCACGGGTTCTGTCGACTCGCGAGTGGACAGTTCCGGACGGCGTGCTTGCCGCGTTCGTCGCGCCGCTGGTGGTGGGCGGCTCAGTGGTCCAGGTCAGCAACCCGAACCGCCTCGACGCCCACCGGACCAGCGAGCGGACGACCTTCGACCTGACGCACCCCTAGAGCGCCAGGGCGGGTTCCTCCGCCAGGTCCCTGAGTCGCCGAACCTGGCTGAACCAGAGTGTGAGCGGGGCGAGGAACGACACCGCGCAGAACATCCACAGCGTCGCGCGGGTGCCGAGAGCGGTCGCGACCGTGCCCGCCGCCAGCGCACCGATCGGGATGGCGCCCCACGACACGAAGCGCACCGTCGCCATCACCCGCGACAGCAGCTCCGGTGGGCTCGCGACCTGCCGGTGGGTCCGGGTGGCGATGCTGAACACCACGACACCGGCGCTCATCCCGGCGTGCCCCACCGCGAACAGCACCATTCCCCAGATCCCGAAGCCGGCGGGCTGGAGCAGACCGAGCACAGCCTCCACCGTCGAAGCGGCCAGAATCGCGCGGGCGCTGCCCACCGCAGTGATCAACCGGGTCGCGAACGTCGCCCCGATCAGGGCGCCCACCCCGTCGAAGGCCACGAGCAGCCCGACGACGGCGGGCGCGGCGCCGAGGTCGCGCACCAGGAACACCGGCACCAGCGCCATCAGCGCGCCGCTGACGAAGTTGCCCGAGGTCGCGCCCGCGACGCACGGCCGCATGACCGGGTGCCGCAGGACGAACCGCAGCCCGTCGCGGATCTGCGTCATCATCGGTTCGGCCGCCACAGGCGCGGGCGCGCTCCCCGGCGGCAGCTTGCGCAGCAGGGCGGCGGAGACGAGGAAGCTCACCGCGTCGACCAGCAGGGTCGGGACGGCGCCGAGGAGCTGGACCAGCAGGCCGCCGAGCCCGGGGCCGCCCATCTGAGTGGTCGAGTGGGTGGCCGAGATCAGGCTGTTGCGCGCGGTCAGCTCCTCCTTGGCCACGATCGACGGCAGGAAGGTCGCGTTGCCGACGTCGAACACCACGTTCGCGAGGCTGATCACCAGCGCGGCCGCGATCAGGTGAACCAGGGTCAGCTCGCCGAGCCACCAGGCCAGCGGGATGGAGCCGATGGCCGCCGTCCGCACCAGGTCCATCGCGACCTGGGTGCCGCGCAGCGGGAGCCGCCGCACGATCACCCCGGCGGGCAGGCCGATCAGGATCCACGCCGCGTAGGAGGCCGCGGCGACCAGCCCGACCTCGAAGGCCGACGCGCCCAACACCGTCACCGCGACCAGCGGAAGCGCCACCGCCGTCACTCCCGTGCCGACCTGGCTGATCGCGCCCGCCGCCCAGTACCGCCAGAACATGTCGCCCCCAGTTCGCAAGTAAGTTCCTAATCGGAACTCACTATACTGAGATGGTCCGACGAGAAGCGAGGACCATGAAGCACAGCGATCTGTCCGATGCCGAGTGCGCGATAGCGCAGGCACTCGGCGTCGTCGGGGACTGGTGGACGCTGCTGGTCGTGCGGGACATCGCGGGTGGGGTCACCCGGTTCGACGCGCTGCAGCGCGAACTCGACGTCAGCCGCAAGACCCTCACCGAGCGGCTCAAGTCGCTGGTAGAGCACGGTGTCGTCGCCAAGCACCGCTACAGCGACCACCCTCCGCGCTTCGAGTACCACCTGACCGACGCGGGCCGCGGCCTGCTCCCGGTGCTCATCGCCCTGCAGGACTGGGGCACCCGGTTCATCGCCGGCGACGGATCCCTGACCGCGACGACCAAGCCGACCTCGGCCGAGGCGCGGCGCGTGCAGGGTCTCGTTGGCCATCGGGTACCCGAACTCGCACTCCGGTCAGCGCGCGACGAACTTGTCGACCCGGCGGACCGCTGGGCCGTCCTCTACTGCTTCCCCGGCGCGTTCGCGCCCAACAGCAACCCGTTTCCCCCCGGCTGGTCCGACATCCCCGGCGCGTCCGGGTGCACGCTGGAGTCGATGACATACCGGGACCGGCACGCGGACTTCGCCGCGCTGGACGTCGCGGTGCGCGGGATCAGCACGCAGCGGCCAGACCAGCAGCTGGCGTTCACCGACCACGCGAACCTGCCGTTCGACCTGCTGTCGGACGAGGATCTCCAGTTCGCCGCCGCCCTGCGACTGCCCACTTTCCGGGCCGCCGGGGTCGACCGACTCAAGCGAGTCACGCTGCTGGTCGACCCGGCCAGGACCATCCGGTTCGTCCAGTTCCCGATCACCGACCCGGCGGCGTCGGTCGACGAGGCCCTTGCCCAGCTAACTTACTTGAAGTAAGTTACCGGGGGTAACACCTTCGAGGAGGCAACGTGGAGTCGTTCGCGGGCAAGGTCGCCGTCGTCACCGGAGCCGGGTCGGGCATCGGCCGGGCGCTGGTCAGGGCACTGGTCGCCGAGGGCGCCAAGGTCGCCGCGTCGGACATCGACAAGGTGGGCCTCGCCGAGACGGCCGCGCTCGCGGGCGACGCGGTGCGCACCTACGAACTCGACGTCGCCGACCGTGACGCGATCTACGCCCACGCCGAAGAGGTCGTCGCCGACTTCGGCCGGGTCGACCTGGTCATCAACAACGCGGGCGTAGCGCTGCGCGGCTCGGTCCGCGAGATGAGCGACGACGACCTCCAGTGGGTCATGGACATCGACTTCTGGGGCGTGGCCCACGGTTCACGCGCGTTCCTGCCGCACCTCGTCGCCAGCCAGGGCCACCTGGTCAACGTCTCCAGCGTGTTCGGGCTGATCGGCGTGCCGACGCAGAGCGCGTACAACGCGGCCAAGTTCGCCGTGCGCGGATTCACCGAGGCGCTGCGGCAGGAGATGCGGATCGAGGGCACCTTGGTCGGGGTGTCGTGTGTGCACCCGGGCGGCATCAAGACCAACATCGCCCGCAACGCCCGCACGTCGGACCCGAGTCAGGCCTCCGCGTTCGCGAAGGCCCTCGACAAGGTCGCGATGACCAGCCCGGAGAGCGCCGCCCGCACGATCCTCAACGGCGTGAAACGCGACCGCGCCCGCATCCTCATCGGCCCGGACGCCTACGTCGTCGACCTGCTGCCGCGGGTACTCGGCTCGTTCTACCAGCCGCTGGTCACGCTGTTCTCGAAGCGACTGTCACCCTGACGCCGTTCAGCACGGCGTTCCCACTCGCGTCGAGGACGCCCGGGTCGGTCAGCGCGTTGGCGTTGGCCCGCGCGTAGCCGTGCGGCAGGCTGACCACACCGGGCATGACCTCGTCGGTCACGGCCACCGTGACCACGAGCTCACCCACGGCGGACCGCACGCAAACCGTTTCCCCGTCCGCGATTCCGCGTTGCGCGCAGTCTTCAGGGTGCATCAGCAGGTGGTCGCGCGGCTTGCCTTTGGTGAGCCGCGCGATGTCGTTCATCCACGAGTTGTTCGCGCGCAGATGCCTGCGGCCGATGAGCAGCAACCCTTGCGGCTCAGGGATCTCGGCGACCGCGCGGGCCGCGTCGGCGATCAGGGACGGCACAAGGTCGATCTTGTGCGGGCCGCTCGGGGTCAGCGGTCCAAGGTCGAAGCCGTGCGGGTGGTCCCGCAGTTTCCGCAGCGACAACCGATAGGGCCCGAGCCGGAGCAACGCGTCGACGATCGCCTTCGGCGGCACCCGGAGCCGCTGCGCCTTCAGCCACAGCCGGGGGAAATGCTTGGCGTAGCGCAAACTCAGCTCACGGAAGATCTCCCAGTCATGCCGGGCCTCGGCGGGCTTGGGGAACACCGCGGGTGAGAACCGGGCGGTGTTGCGCACCGCGAGCGCGTGGAAGACCAGGTCGTAGTGATCGCGTTCCAGCGCCGTGGTCGGCGGCAGGATGACGTCGGCGTGCCGGGTGGTCTCGTTGATCCTCGGGTCGACGGCCACCATGAAGTCGAGTCCCTTCAAGAACTCCTCGACCCGAGGTCCGTCCGGTGTGGACATGACGGGATTGCCCGCCGACACGACCATGGCCCGGATCCCCGGCTCCTCCGCGAGCACGGACACGGGCAGTTCGCCCGCGAACTCCGGCAGGCCCCGGACCTTGCTGCGCCACCGGTCCCGCTCACCTCGGCCAGTGATCCTCACCAGGTCGACGGCGGGCTTGGCGAACAGCGCGCCGCCGGGCCGGTCGAAGTTGCCGGTGATGATGTTGAGGACCTGGATCGCCCACTGGCACACGAGCCCGTGCGCCTGCGTCGACACGCCGGTCCTGCCGTAACAGACCGCCCGGTCAGCCTCAGCGAATTCCCTTGCCAGACGGCGTATCCCGGTCACACCGGTGACCTTCTCGGCCCAGTCGACCGGTACGGTGAGCGGCCGGACCTCGTCGTACCCAGGCGTCTCCTCCAGGAGCACGCCGACCATCGCCAAGAGGAGCGCGGCGTCCGTGCCGGGTCGGATGAAATGGTGCTCGTCGGCCACCTTGGCGGTCTCCGTCCGCCGCGGGTCGATGACGACCATGCGTCCACCGCGCTCGCGGAGTTCCTTGCGGCGGTTGGCGAAGTCAGGGACGGTCATCATGCTTCCGTTGGAGACCAACGGATTCGCGCCGATGACCAGGAAGTAGTCAGTGCGGTCGATGTCGGGCACCGGGAGCCGGAACTGGTGTCCGAACATGAGCGCGGAGACGAACTGGTGCGGAAGCTGGTCGACCGAGGTCGCGGAGAACCGGTTGCGCGTGTTCAGCAGACTGAGGAACGCGGTGCCGTGGGTGAGCGCGCCGAGACTGTGGACGGTCGGGTTGCCCTGGTAGACCGCGACCGCGTCCGCGCCGTGTTCCTTGCGGATGGCCGCCAGCCGGTCGACCGTCAACGCGAAGGCCTCGTCCCAGGAGATCTCGGCCCAGCCGGTCGCCGTCCGTCGGACGGGTGTGCGCAGCCGGTCGCCTTCGTGGATGTCCTGCAGGGCAAGGGCTTTGGGGCACAGATGTCCGCGTGACAACGGGTCGAGCGGGTCGCCGTGGATGGCGGTGACCCGCCCGGAGTCGGTCGTGACCTCCAGGCCGCAGATCGCCTCACACAGGGAACACGCGACGAGGGCCATGCCCCGAGTCTTGTCCACCCACCCCCGCGCGTCCACCCAAACCAAAGCTCGCCGTGAAGGGTTTCCCCCTCACGGCGAGCTAGTGGCGATCAAGGGTTACGTCGGCAGCGTCCAGACCTGGCTGCCGTGGTTGTAGGCACAGGTCTGCATCTCGACCTGCGCGCCACTCGTCGTGACGGCACCCCGGACACCGGCGCAGAGCCTGCTCGCCAGGTTGGTGACGAGGTTGCCGTTCTGGGCGTAGGTCCATTTCTGGTTGGTGCCACCGTGGCACGTCCACAGGACCAGGCCCGTCCCGGCGCCGCCGGAACCGGCGTTGTCCAGGCACTTGCCCGCCAGCCGCACGGTCCCGTCACCGGGCACGACCCAGTTCTGGGACGCACTGGCGTCACACGTCGAGCTGAGCACGTTGGTGCCGTCCGCCGTGGCGCCGCCCTGCGCGGTCAGGCAGGTGCCCTCACCGGAGGTGGTGGTGTTGACGTGCAACCCGCCCGTCGGCTGCGACACCGGGAGCTGGAACACCTGGTTGGCCTGCGAGGTTCCGCAGGTGAAGGAGTCGAACCGGGTGCCGGTCACACCGCCGCGGATGTCCAGGCAGAGGTTGTTCGAGGTGTTCTTGATGTTGCCGGTCGCGGTGTAGCTCCACTGCTGGGTCGTGAGCGTCGCGTTGCACACGGCCGCCTGGACCGCGGTTCCCGATCCACCGGTGGACGCGAGGCAGTTGCCGCCGTTGCGGAGCGTGCCCGCGCTGGTCAGGGTGAACTTCTGGGTGGCGGAACCGTCGCACTTGGCGGGCGCCGCGATGCTACCGGCGGTCGCCGCCACCGAGACGCAGCCGCCCTTGCTGTTGATCGATCCGGTCACCTGGGTCGCGGGCTTGGTCGTGCCACAGCCGTACGGGCTGCTCACCCGGTAGATCGCGGTGCCGTAGGCGGCGACCGATGGGCTGATCGCCGTGGTCTCGGTGGCCGTCGAGGTGGTGCCGGTCCACAGGTCGGTCACGGTGTACGAGCAACCCGAGGTGGTGGTGTAGCCGATCTTCGCCAGCGTGGTGGACAGCGTCTGCGTGGAACCGGTCCGGTTGTTGAGCGCGAACGCGCGGTCGCCGTTGGCCAGCGGGCGCGACAGCACGTCAGTGGTGGAACTCCGGGCGATGACGGTCGCGGCCACACCCATCGGGTCCTGGTCCACGGCGAGGATCCGGTCGTTGCCCAGGATGGACACCGTGGTCGGGTCGATCAGCTTGTCGGCGCCGTTGCTGAGAATGAGGGGGGAGGCCATCATCGACCACAGGGCGAACTGGGTCTTCTGCTGGTCCAGCGTCAGGCTGTTGTCACCGGTGAGCAGGAAGTCGGGGTCGTTCCACGAGTTCGGCCCGGAGTAGCGCGCCAGCGGCCAGTTGTAGTTGTAGTTGTGCGTCATGGAACCGCGGCCCTGGCCGGAGGTCGTGGCGGGCGTCCACATGAAGATGTCGGTGCCCTCGCGCCACAGCTGCCCCGCCTTCTGCGAGTAGGCGATCGAGTCGTACCACTGGGCCTTGTCGGGAACGCCGATGTAGAAGTACGCGGGCTCCGACACCGAGAACACCATCGGCCGCCCGGTCGCGGCGATGGCGTCGCTGAACTTCTGGTAGGCGTCCTGGTAGACCTTCAGCTTGGTCTGGCCGGGCGGGATGTAGACGTTGCAGCCGTCGAGCTTGATGAAGTCGACGCCCCAGGACGCGAACGTGGCCGTGTCCTGATAGAAGTGATCGGCGCTGGTGCTCGTCGCGCCGCTGGCGGTGTCTCCGGTGCAGGTGTGCGTGCCCGCGTCCTGGTAGATCCCGTACTTCAGCCCGCGCGCGTGGAAGTAGTCGCCGATCGCCTTCATGCCGCTGGGGAACAGCGTGAGGTCGGCCCTCAGTTCACCGTTGGCGTCGCGGCCGTTCATCCAGCAGTCGTCGACGGTGATCGTGTCGTAGCCCTTGGCCGCGAGCCCACTGCTGACCAGGTTGTCGGCGACCGTCTTGAACAGGGCTTCGTTGATGCCGGTGTGGCCCTGGTACGGGTTGTTCAACCTGCACCCGTAGTGAGCCCAGTTGTTCCAGCCCATCGGCGGGGTGGGCGCCAGTGCACTCGGCGCGGCTTGAGTTTGGGCGACGGCGGCGGGCACGGGCCCGACAGCGGCGACGACCGGCACCGCGATCAGCGCCGACGACACCGCCGCCGCGCGCAGGCGAGACCACAAACGGTGGTTCGACACAGTGACTCCTTCCGGACTCCCCCGGGATCATGACGGAGCTCACTACACCCTGCGTGCGCGAAGATGTCAATTAGTAGGTCATTACACGCACTAATAATCACGACCGCGCGCGATCTTGCAGAGGGAGCCAGACGCGCTCGCGTCCGGCTCCCGAGTCCTCAGCCCATGCTCTTCTGACCGTCCAGAGCCTCGCGGATGATGTCCGCGTGCCCCGCGTGCTGCGACGTCTCGGCGATGATGTGCACGAACACCCGCCGCGCCGACCACCGCGCACCCGGCTCGAACCACGGGGCCGCGGGCAGTGGGTGGCTCACATCAAGACTCTCGATCGTGGCGAGGAGTTCGTCGGTCGCCTTGGCGATCTCCTCATAGCGGGCGAGCTCGCCTTCGAGCGTCTCGCCGTCGACGAGCCGGTGCCCGTTCGCCCAGTCCCCGGAACCGCCCTCCATCGCGGCGGGACCCTCCTGGATGAACCGGACCCAACTCTGCTCGACGGTGGCGACGTGCTTGATCAGCCCGCCGAGCGTCAACTCGCTGACCGTCGTCCGAAGTCGGGCCTGCTCCTCGGTGACGCCCTGCACGGTGAACCGGAACAGCCCCCGGTGCTTGGCCAGCACCTCCAGCAGGTCCGCCCGCTCCCCCGTCACGACGATCTCGGTGCTGGTCATTGCGCTGTCTCGCTTCCCTCGGTGGCTTGTAAGGAAGACGATATGACCCATTGCGGACAGGTACGGTCCTAGAGGACAGACCGATTTCCGGGGCTTCGGAATTAGGCGTCCGGGTCAGCCCAGTGGGAGTGGTCGAGCTGGGGCTCAATAACCCCTGGCGCAGGGAACTCGGCGGGCGTCGACCCATCTACGGTGTAGATCTCCAGGCAAGACAGCCTGCCGTCGGCGACCATCAAGATCATGCCGTCGTCAACACCCTGGACGTCAGCCCAGACAGGCGTACCCGAGTCCACCACCGCGAGCGGCGCCGCCTCGGCCACCGCGAGATCGATCGTCGGACATCCGCAGCCGCACCGGCCGACCACGACGACCGACTCGGCTTGGATCCTCAGCTCCACGGCTCCCGGGAAGTCGATGGAGAGCATCGCGGCCAAGGCCGCCCGCTCGTTGTCGCTCAGCGGCCTTGGCTTCACGCGTGGATATAGCCCTTGAGGATCTGGCGGGCCATCACCATGCGCTGGATCTGGTTCGTGCCTTCATAGATCTGCGTGATCTTCGCGTCGCGCATCATGCGTTCGACGGGGAAGTCGCGGGTGTAGCCTGCGCCGCCGAAGAGCTGGACGGCGTCGGTCGTGACCGACATCGCGGTGTCCGAGGCGAACGTCTTGGCGGCGCTCGAAGCGAAGGACGCGTCCGGTTCGCCGCGTTCGACCTTGGCGGCCGCCGCGTAGACCAGGTGGCGGGAGGCCTCGATGCGCATCGCCATGTCGGCGATCATGAACTGGACGCCCTGGAACTCGGCGATGGCCTTGCCGAACTGCTTGCGGTCGCGGACATACGCCACCGTGGCGTCCAAAGCGCCCTGGGCGATGCCAAGCGCTTGAGCGCCGATGGAGTGGCGCGTGTGGTCGAGGGTCTTGAACGCCAGACGCAGGCCCTGACCCGGTTCGCCGATGATGCGGTCGGCCGGGATGGTGCAGTTCTCGAAGTGGATCTCGCGGGTGGGCGAGCCCTTGATGCCGAGCTTGCGCTCCTTCGAGCCGACCACGAAGCCCGGGTCGTCCTTGTGGACCATGAACGCCGAGATGCCGTCCGCGGGCTTGGCGGCGTTCGGGTTCGACACCGCCATCACCGTGTACCAGCTGGACACACCCGCGTTGGTGATCCAGCACTTCGTCCCGTTGAGGACCCAGTGGTCACCGTCGAGCAGCGCGCGACACCGCATCGACGCGGTGTCGGAGCCCGCCTCGCGCTCGGACAGGGCGTAGGAGGCCATCTCGCCCGCGGCGATGGCGGGGAGGACCTGCTTCTTGAGGTCCTCGGACCCACCCAGGATCAGGTTCATGGTGCCGAGCTTGTTGACCGCCGGGATCAGCGACGAGGACGCGCAGACCCGGGCGACCTCCTCGATGACGATGTTGGTCGCCACCGAGTCCGCGCCCTGGCCGTCGTAGGCCTCGGCGATGTGCGGGGCGGCGAAACCGGCCTTGACCAGCGCGTTCTGCGCCTCGATCGGGTAGCGCTCGTGCTCGTCGACGTCGGCGGCGTGCGGGGCGATCTCCTTCTCGGCCAGATCGCGCACGGCCTCGCGCAGCGCGTTGTGCTCGTCACCGAGCTGGTAGAGACCGAAGCCCGCGTCCACTGGTTACCTCCCGGTAGCAATCAAGTCCGCCAACGATGTTAGTACGCGTTTACTTGGATGTCCTTGTGTCCTGTCGCACCACTTCCCAACAATGTTACCGACGGGTAGCTTGACCCCTATGACAAGTCTGCTCTTCAACCCCGCGACCTACGACCCGCGGCAGTTCGACCAGGAGACCCGCAGGCTGCTGCGCGCGACCATCGACTGGTTCGAGGCACGCGGCAAGCAGGCCCTGGTCAGCAAGTACCACGCCAAGGAGTTCCACGCCGACTTCCTGGAGTTCGCCGCCAAGGAGAACCTGTTCGCCACCCTGCTGACCCCGGCGGCGGACGCGGCGGGCGACCCGGACAAGCGCTGGGACACCGCCCGCGTCGCCGCGCTGTCGGAGATCCTCGGCTTCTACGACCTGAGCTACTGGTACCCCTGGCAGGTCACCATCCTCGGCCTCGGCCCGGTCTGGCAGAGCGCGAACCCGGCCGCCCGCGCCCGCGCCGCCCAGGTGCTCGCCGACGGCGGCGTGTGCGCGTTCGGACTGTCCGAGAAGGACCACGGCGCCGACATCTACTCCACCGACATGGTCCTCACGCCAGACGGGAACGGCGGCTACCGCGCCAACGGCGGCAAGTACTACATCGGCAACGGCAACGTCGCGGGCGTGGTGTCCGTGTTCGGCCGGATCGAGGGGATCGACGGCCCTGACGGCTACGTGTTCTTCGTCGCCGACAGCGCCCACCCGAACTACCACCTGGTCAAGAACGTCGTCCCGTCGGCGATCTACGTCTCAGAGTTCCACCTCGACGATTACCCGGTCACCGCCGACGACATCCTGCACACCGGCTCCGCCGCCTTCGACGCGGCGCTGAACACGGTCAACGTCGGCAAGTTCAACCTGTGCTTCGGCGGCATCGGCATCGCCGAGCACGCGCTCTACGAAGCGATCACGCACGCGCACAACCGGATCCTCTACGGCAACCGCGTCACCGACTTCCCGCACGTGCGGTCCTACCTGGTCGACGCCTACGCCCGGCTCGCCGCGTCGAAGCTGTTCTGCGACCGCGCGGTCGACTACTTCCGGTCCGCGGGCCCCGACGACCGCCGCTACCTGCTGTTCAACCCGGTCACCAAGATGCAGGCGACCACCGAGGCCGAGCGGATCGTCGGCCTGCTGACCGAGGTCGTCTCGGCCAAGAGCTTCGAGGGCGACACGTACCTCACGATCGCCGCCACCGACATCCGCGGCCTGCCCAAGCTGGAGGGCACCGTCGCGGTCAACCTGGCGCTGATCCTCAAGTTCATGCCGCAGTACCTGTTCAACCCGGCCGAGTACCCGCCGGTGCCCGCCCGCCAGGACGCCGCCGACGACGTTTTCCTGTTCAACCAGGGCCCCGCCCGCGGCTTGAGCAAGGTCCAGTTCCACGACTGGCGCGAGGCGTACCGCACGTTCGTCCACGTGCCGAACGTCGAGGTGTTCGCCGCGCAGGCGGAGTCCTTCGCCGAGTTCCTGATGACCGCGCCGCCGTCGGCCGAGCAGCAGAAGGACCTCGACTACCTGCTGACGCTGGGCGAGCTGTTCACGCTGATCGTCTACGGTCAGCTCATCCTGGAGCAGGCCGAGCTGACCGGCGTCGACCCGCTCGTACTCGACCAGATCTTCGACGCGCTCATCCGCGACTTCTCCGGCCACGCGGTCGCCCTGCACGGCAAGGCGTCGTCGACCCTGCCGCAGCAGCAGTGGGCACTGAGCGCGGTCCGCAAGCCCGTGGTCGACCAGAGCCGCTTCGACCAGGTGTGGAAGCAGGTCGAGAGCCTGTCGGGGGCCTACGAGATGAACCCCTGACCGGATCAGCGGAACAACGCGATCGGGTCGACGACCAGCCTGCGGTCCCGCCGGTTCCAGCCATGAGCCTTGGCCAGGCAGTAGGCCGGGAACGGCTCGGCGGGCAGGTCCGTGTGCAGGTCGTCGACCCGGCAGGTGAGCTGGACCTGGGCGGCCATGGCCGGGTCGGCGGGGTCGCCGTAAGGCGCGGCAAGGGTGACCGTGCCCACGGCGTTGGCGACCTCGCGGAAGGTGCCCCTGAGCACGAGGAACGTGTCGAGGTCACGCAGGCGCCACTGCGGCTGGCCCGCCAGCAGTCCGCTCTCCGGCCGGGCGGTGCCGACGGTGCTGGTGCCCAGGTCGACCTGCACCAGGTCGTCGGCGGCGTCGAGCAGCGCGAGGACGGTGCGGATCAGGTCGGCCGGGTCCGCGTCGAGGTCGTCGAGGCCGGGTCCGTAGCCGGACCGGTGCAGATCGGCGACGGCGGCGCGGTCGAGGTGGTAGCCGACGCGCAGCACCCGGTACCGGCGCGCGGAGCGGCCGACGCCCGGCCACCAGACCACGACCGCCAAACCGATCAGGCAGGCGACCGTCAGCGTCCAGACCAGCGCCCACGGCCACCAGACACTCCACCACAGCGGATCCATGTCGATCACTGGCATTCGCCCAAGTGATCGATGAGGCTGACGAGCACCTGCGATGACGGAAGCGGCGCGATCGGGGTGTCCGGCCGCGGCTCTGGCGCGGGAACACCCTGCGCTCGCAGCGCGTCGGCCAGCTCCGGCCCACTCGCGTCCGGCACCCGGTAGCCGAGTTCCACGATCCGGGCCCGCAGGTCGGAGTTGGCGGTCAACGCCTCGCCGAGCCTGACCCCGGTCGGTGTCAGCGCGACAAACGTGCCGACCTCATCGACACCCACGTTCGGGTACAGCAGCACGGTGTCGCGGTCGATCTCGCCGGTTCGGCTCCTGGCCAGCTGGTGAGCCAGGTAGTCCTGCTCTCGGACGGCGATGATCCGTCCGACCAGCGGACCGGACATCAGCTCGGCCGACGAGTCCGGCTGCGCTCCCTGACCGGAGACGTATCGCCCAAGCAGCGCGGCGATCAAGTCGATCTCCTCGGGGTCGCGCGGCGGGTGGCCTAGCAAAGTGTGGGCGGCGAGACCGAGATACGTGGCGCCGAGATTGGAACGGCACGGGTTCGTGGTGTGGACCAGGACGATGTTGTCGTCGGCGATGCCCAGATCCCGCCACGTGGCCTTTCTGTCGATGAGGTCGAGCAGCCTGGCGAAATCGAGGTCGTAGTAGAGCGACCCCGCCGACTGCGGGCGGGCCACGCCCGCGCGGACGAGGGCTTCGGCGCGGTCACGACGAACGGCCAAGGCCAGCGGGCTGATGGTCGGCCGGTAGACGGTGGCGAACTGGCCGCGGGCCGCCCGCGCGTCCACGACAGCCCGGGTCTGCGGTTCACCCGCGGCGAGAACGAAGTCCGTGTCGTCGGGTACCGGCGTGTCCCGCGTCCCGGACAGGCCCATGGTGACCCGGATCCCCTCGGCCATGAGCAGGCGCTCGACCCGCGGGTCCTTGAGCAGCGACGTCGACTGGCCGGTCCCCTTGACCGTCGGGATCGTCGTGAACGGCAGCAGCAGGGTGCCCGATGCCATCAGCGTGCTGACACCGAGCAGCGCGACCAGTGCCAGCGGCACCAGCCTGCGCAGACTCCGCCGCCGGAACCAGGACACGCCGACCCTGGCGTCGAGGTAGGGCTCCTCCTCCTGGAGCCTGGCCGGGTCGCACAGGCCACGCCACGTGGTGATCCACGCCTGCACGTCCGGGGCGCCGCACGCCACGACGAAGGCGATCATCAGGTTGTGCGACGGCAGCCGGTCGCGGTTGAGCGCGCCGCTGAGCGTGCTCCTGGGCAGGTCGTATCCCTTGATCTTGGCGCGCAGCATGATCGTGCGCAGGGACGGCTGGTTCGCCCACGCCCGGAGCTCGTTCATCAGCTCGACGAACTCGGCGGGCGTGCGCGCGGCCCGCGGGTCGACCTGCCCGACGCGGGCCGCGCGGGGGAACACGCCCGGCAGGGCGGGCTTGGCCGGTGTGGCGGCTTCCGGTGGGACGGAGTCGATCCGCGCGACCGGCTCGCGCCGGACGGCGGCCTGAGCCCGTTCCCACCGGGGCCGCCAGTCCTGGTCGTCGGCGCCGCAGCCGCGGACGAACGCTGACGTGACCGGCCACGTCGGGAGTTCCCGGCCGCGCGCGGCGCGGGAGAGCACGCCCGCCGAGTAGCCGACCTTCTCCGCCAGGTCGCGGTAATTCAGGCCCGCGTCCTGGCGCAGCGCGCGCAGGCCGATGGCGAGGTCGGCAAGTGGTCCACCGGCGGGGTCGATGGGGTTCTCGGGACGGGGCATGGCGGTGTCAGCGCGCCGCCGCCGGTCGGGCGATGAAGGCCACGGCGCGGTCGAGCAGTTCCGCGGCGACGACCAGGTCGATCACCAGGGCGACCATGGTGTTGGTCACCACGCCCAACGAGAGCAGAACGAGCACGGCGGCGATGAGGATGACGACGACGTAGCGTCGCCACCCCCGGCGCCAACCGCTGATCGGCGGGCCCGGCACACAGGGCCGCGGGTTGTCGGCGGACATCGGATCCCCCTCGGGGTGGTATTGATCTCGGCCCGCTCATCGTGGAGCAGGCCGCGCACACCCGTATAGAGATCGTTTCGCCCAGTTCTGTGTCCGAGTTCGCCCGTTCGTGTGACCCACCAACTCGAACAGCGGCCGAACACACAACCAGGGAGCCAACGACACAACTAGAAGTCAACTCGGATCAGCGCAGGTCAGCGCCAATCGAACAGCTCAGGTCCCGCCTCGGACAAACCTGGATCAGAGCGAGGCGCGCAGGGCGGCGTCCTTCTCAAGGACCAGCTTCTCCAGGTCGGCCTGGAAGGTCGCCATCCGCACCCGCAGCGACTCGTCGGACGCGGCGAGGATCCGGACGGCGAGCAGACCGGCGTTGCGCGCGCCGCCGACGGAGACCGTGGCGACCGGGACGCCCGCGGGCATCTGGACGATCGACAGCAGCGAGTCCATCCCGTCGAGGTACTTCAGCGGGACGGGCACGCCGATCACCGGCAGCACCGTGGCCGAGGCGACCATGCCCGGCAGGTGCGCCGCGCCGCCCGCGCCCGCGATGATCGCCCTGAGACCACGGCCCGCGGCGTCGCGGGCGTAGTCGAGCATCCGCTGCGGGGTGCGGTGCGCGGAGACGACGCTGACCTCGTGCGGCACGTCGAACTCGGCGAGGGCCTCGGCGGCCAGGCGCATGACCGGCCAGTCCGAGTCGCTGCCCATGATCACGCCGACAACAGGGGTGGACACATTCGCTCCTAGTGGATCTCGTACCCGTCGAGCCACACGCCGTGCGAGAGCCAGTGCGCGGCGAGGGTGGCGCGGGTGCGGACGTCTGCCATGTCGTCGCCGAGCATGGTGATGTGGCCGATCTTGCGGCCGGGCCGCTCCTGCTTGCCGTAGTAGTGCACGTGGGCGTCGCGGTAGCGGGCGAACAGGTGGTGCAGCCGTTCGTCGGGGCCCATCTCGGGCGCGGCGGGCGCGCCGAGGACGTTGGCCATGACGACGGCGGGGGCCAGCGCGTCGGTCGCGCCGAGTGGGTAGTCGAGGACGGCCCGCAGGTGCTGCTCGAACTGCGAGGTGCGGGCGCCCTCGATGGTCCAGTGGCCGGAGTTGTGCGGGCGCATGGCCAGTTCGTTGACCACGATCCCGGCGTCGGTCTCGAACAGCTCGACCGCGAGCACGCCGACCACGTCGAGCTCCGAGGCCACGCGCAGCGCCAGTTCCTGCGCCGCCTCGGCCTGTGCGGCGGTCACACCGGGCGCCGGGGCCAGTACCTCGACGCAGATGCCGTCGACCTGCACGGTCTCCACCAGCGGCCAGCACGCGCCCTGCCCGAACGGCGACCGCGCGACCAGCGCGGCCAACTCGCGGCGCAGCGGGACCTTCTGCTCGACGAGCAGCGGCGTGCCCGCGGCGAGCAGTTCGTCGACGATCCCGGCGTCGTCCGGCGAGTCGAGGATCCACACCCCGCGCCCGTCGTAGCCGCCGCGCGCGGCCTTGAGCACGCACGGCCACTGGCCGAAGGCGAGCAGGTCGTCGACCGAGGTGACCTCGGCGAAGTCCGGGATCGGCAGCCCCAGCTCGGCGAGCTTGCGCCGCATGACGAGCTTGTCCTGGGCGTGGACCAGCGCGTCGGGGCCGGGCTGGACCTTGACGCCCTCGGCGATCAGGGTCCGCAGGTGCTCGGTCGGCACGTGCTCGTGGTCGAAGGTCAGCACGTCGCAGCCCGCGGCGAACTTCCGCAGCGCTTCGAGGTCCGTGTGGTGCCCGAGGGTCACGTTCGGCGACACCAGCGGCGCGGGCTCGTCGGCCGACACCGCCAACACATGCAGCGACTGGCCGAGCGCGACAGCCGCCTGATGGGTCATCCGGGCCAACTGCCCGCCGCCCACCATCCCGACCACGGGAAAACCGGTACGTGGATCCACGGGCAGCAACACTAACGCCGAAGGTGCCTGACCAGGACAATCACCCCGGCGACAAGCGGCACCAGCAGGTATGCGCTGCCGATGACGAACTCCCCCGGCGTCCACTGCAGCTCGATGTCGTTGCTGTGCCGCATGGCCAAAAGCACGCAGCTGGCGTAGACGGCGATGATCGCCCCGACCCCGGCGAAGTCGCGCGGACGCGGGCGCTCTGGCAGGCGGGACAGCAGGAAGACGACCAGCGGCACCACCCACACCCAGTGGTGCGACCACGAGACCGGGCTGACCACCAGGCCGAGAAACGCGGTCACCAGCAGCGCGGGCAGCGGGCGGTCCCGGTGGCGCCGCACCCACAGCAGGCAGGGCACCGCGAGCAGCACGCCGACGGGCACGGCGACGCGCATCGTCCAGTCCGCGTTGTCGGTCAGCCGCAGCAGCAGCCCGTTGAGCGACTGGTTCCCGGCCCAGTGGATCGGGCCGATGCGCTGCGGGTCCCGCACGGCGTAGCCCCAGAACTGGCTGACGTCGTGCCGGATGACCAGGAACAACAGGCCCTGCAGGGCGGCGAACGTGGCCAGGGCCCGCACCGCGTCGGCGCGCCTGCCGATCAGCAGCAGGTGCACGACGAAGATCAGCGGCGTGAGCTTCACGGCGGCCGCGACCCCGATGAGCACGCCGCCCGCCTTGGTCCGCGGGCCGAGCACCAGCACGTCGATGACGATCATGGCCAGCAGGACCAGGTTGATCTGCCCCAGCAGCACCGTCCGCCAGACCGGCTCGACGCCGAGTAGGACAACCCCGAGCACCGCGGTCGTGCGCGCCGGGTCCATCCACGTCGGCCGGTTCGGCACCGCCTCGATGGACAGCTTGACCACCCAGACCATCGCGGTGATCGAGATCGCGCCGAGCACGCCCCAGGAGACCTGCGTCGGCACGAGGCTCATCGGCAGGAACAGCAGCGTGGCCGTCGGCGGGTAGGTGAACGGCAGCCGCGCCCACGGCGGCTCGTCGGACAGGTACGGCAGGTCGTAGAGCGGTTCGCCGTGCAGCAGGGCCACCGCGCCGGACCGGTAGACCGCGCTGTCGACGCCGAGGTGCCAGCCGAGCAGCCACCCGGCGACCCCGGCCACGACGCACACCGCTGGGAAGAAGGACACCGTGGCCCACACGCGCGAACGGGGGGTCGCGGCTGTCTCAATCACGGCGAAAGCAAATCACGGCCCAGGCGCTGTCCTGGACTTGCGGGGCAGCGGCGGGGACCGGTCACCACTCCCGGTTCATGCCCGCCGGACGGCGCGGACGAGGCCCTTGGCCGCTTCCTCGCCGCAGGGCAGCCGCTCCACCCGCACGTCGGCGCGCCGCGCCGAGTGCAGGTGCGGGTCGACGCCCAGCCGCTCCGAGATCAGGGCCCTTGCCTCACGAACCCGCGCTGGCAGCGCGGCGTCGCGCTCGGCCAGTACCGCGGCCACCGACGGGCCGAGCACGGCTAACGTCTCGCCGCCGTCGAACACCGTCCGCAGCGCGTCGCCGACCAGGATCATCGCCATCAGCCGCGGCCAGCCTGCCACCTCGGACAGGTCGACAGTCACCGCGAGCAACACGTACCGGTCGGCGGGGTGGACGCCGTGGCGGCGCCCGTGCCGGTACAGCTCACCGATCCTGACCTGCAGATACTCCTCGGTCGCCAGCCCGGTCAGGGTCTCGGTGGCCGACGAGTCGCGCAGGTCGCCCAGGGTCGCGTCGGCCCACGCCAGCGCCATAGCGCGCAGCAGCCGGGCCGGGGTGGCGTCGGGGTCGGCGGAGACCAGGCCACCGCGTTCGGCCGGGTTCGTCACGACCGCGTGCAGCGCCGCCAGGTCGGTCAGCGTCTCGTCCAGGCCCGCGCCGGTCCTGGCCCGCGCCCGGCCGAGGTCGGCCAGCGCGGTCATGACCTCGCCGTCGGACACCAGCGTCGCGCAGACCTCGTCGACCTCGGGCACGCCCCAGTCGTTGGGGAAGCGCCAGCCCGCGGCCAGGCTGGCCGTTCGCCAGCGGGCCCGAAGGACCTTCAGGTCGGTACCGTCCGCGCCGCCACGGTGCCACCGTGAATCCGCCGCCTGTACCGACACTCCGGGGTCCCTCCGTCGTTGGTCCGCTTGGGAAACGCCGACGAGACCGTCGCGTGACGCGATTCCGGGGAATCGGGTCACCCTCCCCCGCGTGAGTGAGGAGATGACGGCTGAGTGAGCATCGGTCACACTTGGTCGCGGATAGCGCGGTCATGAGCCCGGACGGGGAGTTCGGTACGGACAGCGCGAGAGGGAGGACCGTGTCGACCGTCCCGGCTGATCTCGACGGACCCAGCGACGCCGAGCTCATCGATTCGGTCCGCGCCGGAACCGTGTCGGCCTACGGATCGCTCTACGAGCGGCACGTCGGCGCGGCGCGCAACCTGGCCAGACAACTCACGCGCTCGCCCGCCGAGGCCGACGACCTGGTCTCCGAGGCGTTCGCGAAGGTCCTCGACACCCTGCGCCAAGGCCGCGGCCCCGACTCGGCGTTCCGCGCGTACCTGCTGACCGCGCTGCGCCACACCGCCTACGACAAGACCCGCCGCGACCGCAAGGTCGAGCTCTCCGACGACGTCTCCCAGGTCAGCGGGGTCAACCCGGACTCGGTCAGCGTCCAGTTCAGCGACACCGCGGTCGCCGGGCTCGAACGCAGCCTCGCCGCGCGCGCCTTCGCGATGCTGCCCGAGCGCTGGCAGGCCGTCCTCTGGCACACCGAGATCGAAGGCCAGAGCCCCGCCCAGGTCGCCCCGATCCTCGGCCTGACCGCCAACGGCGTCTCCGCGCTGGCCTACCGCGCCCGTGAGGGACTCCGCCAGGCCTACCTGCAGGTCCACCTCGCCGAGACCACCCAGGACCGCTGCCGCGCCACCGCCGACCGGCTCGGCGCCTGGGTCCGCGGCGGCCTGTCCAAGCGCGAGACCGCCCAGGTCGAGCACCACCTCGACGACTGCGAACGCTGCCGCGCGCTGTCCATGGAACTCGCCGACATCAACACCGGGCTGCGGGTCAACGTCGCGCCGCTCGTGCTCGGCTTCGGCGCCACCGCCGGGTACCTGGCGCTGGCCAAGGCCGCCGCCGGGACCGCCGCGGTGGCCACCGTCGGTGTCGCGACGGCAGGCGCCGCCGGAGCGGCGGGTGCCGCCGCGAGCGCCCCCCGCCAGTTCCTCGGCGTGGCCGCGTCCGGTGTCGCCCTGGCCGCGGCCGTCGCCGTGGGCCTCGCCGCGTCGCCGACGGGTCAGGAGATCCCGGCCGCCGCGCCCGCGCCCGCCACGGCGACCCCGAAGCCGCCCGCCCCGGCAC
>DATLIA010000138.1:0-21476 GCA_035540215.1 Actinokineospora sp.
GGCCGGGGCACCCGCGTCATCGCCCGCACCCGGCGCGTGCGGCCGTGTTCGGCCAGCAGGACCAGCAGGTCGCCGTCCGCGATCGCGGCTAGTTTGCGCTGGGCCCAGTCCGACGCGGCCAGTACGGCGGCGTGGTCGACCGCGCGGCCCTCGACCACGTCGCGCAGCAGCCGCCATTCGCTGAGGCGTTCCCGGACGAAGTCGACCCTGGCGACCGCCGGGGCGACCGTCTCGGCCCATTCGCAGTAGTCGGGGGCCGAGCGGGCCTTCGCCTCGATCCGGCTGACCACCGCGGCCACCGCCATGGCCTCGTCCGGGTCGCGCAGGACGTGTTCGAGGAAGACCCGCTCATCGACGGGCAGCGCGTCGCGATACCACTCGAACCGCAGGTGTTCGTCGGCGGCCAACGCCGCCAAATCATGGTCTGCGCAGCCGATCAACTCCGCCACGCACGCGATGTGGTCGCCTAGATTCACGCGTTCCCTCCGGACACACAGGGTAACGGCTCACCAGCGGCGATGATCACGCAGGTCGGCCCCGCACATCGGCGTGGATCAGTAGGGTGACGGGTATGCGGTTCAGCGCGGAAGTGGTCATCGACGCCTCCCCCGAGCGGGTCTGGGCGGTCTACACCGACGTGTCCCGGTGGCCGGAGTGGACCAAGTCGGTCACCTCCGTCACACCGCTCGACCCCGGCCCGCTGCGCCTTGGCCAGCGGGTGCGCGTCAGCCAGCCCAAGCTCCCGACGACGGTGTGGACCGTCACCGCCCTGGACGAGGGCCGGTCATGGGAGTGGACCGCGACCGGCCCGCTGGCCCGCACGGTCGCCACCCACGTGGTGACGCCCGAGGGAACCGGCAGCCGCGCGACCAACGCGATCGACCAGGGCGGCCCGCTCGGTGTGCTGATCGGTAAGCTCGTGGCGGGCCTTACCGACCGCTATCTGGTCATGGAGGCCGAAGGCCTCAAGGCCCGCGCAGAATCCGCGGCCCGTTAATCAAGTCGACCGCACGCCAGAGTCGTGCGACGCTGGCCGAACGGGCACGACGAACTACTGGAGGTCCCCATGTCCGAAACGCCGGAGAACCCCGCCCCCGAGGACGGCGAGGAACTGGACCTCAAGAGCAAGTTCCGCGCCGCCCTCGAACGCAAGCAAGCCCGCTCCCAGAGCGGCGAGGGCCACGCCGACAGCGGCTCCAAGGTCCACGACGCCCACGGCCCTGCCGGGGCCAAGCGCCAGCACCGCCGAAAGAGCGGATGAGCTCTGCTGTTGGCGCTCGGCCGCCTCAAGGTGACGTCTCGGGCACGTGAACACGCCAGACTCTGTCCTTGGCGTCCCCTGCGGGGACGCGCGCTCGGCCGCCTCAAGGTGACGTCTCGGGCACGTGAACACGCCAGACTTCGTCGGCGCGTTCACGCACCCGAGACGTCACCGCGGCCGAGCGGTGGTGGTCGCGCCAAGGGCGGCGGTGGCCCAGGTTAGAGCGAACCGAGCCGTTTCAGGGTCTCGTCCAGGTCGGCCAGTAGGTCGGCCATCACCGCCGACACCGGGCGGATCGAGTTCATCGAGCCGACGATCTGGCCGACCGGCATCGCCAGCACGTCCGGGTCGCCCGCCCGGCTCATCTGCTGGTGCGCGGCGCTGACCAGCAGGTTCTGCAGCGGCATCGGCAGCGGCGGGGGCGCGTCCGGGCCCTCCCACGCCTTCGTCCACTGGTTCTTCAGCAGCCGCGCGGGCTTGCCCGTGTAGATCCGCGACCGGACAGTGTCGCTCGACGTGGCCCGCACCAGCGCCTCCTGCAGCGCGCCCGCGCTCAGCTCGCGGTACTCCTCGGTCGCCAGCCAGATCGAACCCGTCCACGCGCCAACAGCGCCGAGGGCGAGTGCCGCGGCGACCTGCTTGCCGGAGCCGATGCCGCCCGCGGCAAGCACCGGGACCCGGTCGCCGACCGCGGCGACGATCTCCGGGACCAACACCATCGAGGCGATCTCGCCGGTGTGCCCGCCCGCCTCGTATCCCTGCGCCACCACCAGGTCCACGCCGTTCTCGACGTGCCGCGCCGCGTGCGCGGCCTTGCCCGCGAGCGCCGCCACCGGCACGCCGCCGCGGTGCGCGCGGTCGATCACGTCGGCGGGCGGCGACCCCAGCGCGTTGGCGATCAGCGCGATCGGGTGTCGCATCGCGACGTCCACATGGGACCTCGCGACCGAGTGCAGCCACCCCAGCACGCCGTCCTGCACCTCGCCGTCGGGCAGCGGCGGGACACCGAGCTTGCGCAGCGTCGAGTCGACGAAGTCGCGGTGGCCCTGGGGGATCAGCGATCCGAGGTCGACCTGCGTCCCCTCCGCGGGCACGGCGGCGGGCATGACGATGTCGACGCCGTACGGCTTGCCGTCGCAGTTGGCGTCCATCCAGTCAAGCGCGGCGTCGAGTTCGTCCGGGTCGTTGAATCGGACGCAGCCCAGCACGCCAAGTCCCCCGGCCCGGCTGATCGCGGCGGCGACGTGTTCCGACGGCGTGAATCCCACGATCGGGTGTTCCACGTCGACGAGGTCGCACAGCGCGGTGCGCATCAGGTGCGGGCGGGCGCGGCGGCCCAGGTCGGGGCGTGTTCCACGGCGTGGGACTTCGCCCAGCGGTAGTCCGGCTTGCCACTCGGCAGCCTGCCCACCTCGTCGACGATCCACACGCTGCGGGGGGCCTTGTAACCCGCGAGCTCCGCGTGGACGTGCGCGTCGAGCGCGGCGAAGTCCGGATCGGCACCCGGCCGCAGCTGCACGACGGCCGCGACGCGCTGGCCGAGCCGCTCATCGGGGACACCGATCACCAGCGCGTCGAACACCGACGGGTGGGCCTTGAGCGCCGACTCGACTTCCTCGGGGAACACCTTCTCACCGCCGGTGTTGACGCACATGTTGCCGCGCCCCAACAGGGTGACCGTTCCGTCATCCTCAACGCGCGCGTAGTCACCAGGGACGACGTAGCGCTTTCCGTCGACCTCCACGAAGATCGTCGCGCTCTTGTCCGGGTCCTTGTAGTAGCCGAGCGGCACGTGCCCGCCACGGGCGAGCCTGCCGGTCTCCCCGACCCCGACCGGCCGCGCGTCGTCGTCGAGCACCAGGACGTCCGGGCCGCGCCGGACCCGGGGGCCGCCCGCGCCGGTCTCGGCGCCCTTGGCGACCATGCCGATGCCGTTGAAGCCCGACTCCGACGACCCGATGGCGTCGGTGATCACCACGTTCGGCAGCGCGTCGAGGTACTGCTGCTTGACCGTCCCGGAGAACAGGGCCGCGTGGCTGGAGATCGCCAACAGCGACGACGCGTCATAGGCGCCGACGTGCAGCGCCTCGATGACCGGCCGGGCCATGGCGTCGCCGACCAGGGTGACGACCTTGACCCGGTGCCGCTCGATCGCCCGCCACACCTCGTGCGGGTCGAACTTCGGGATCAGCACGACCGTGTCGCCCGCGAACAGCGCCGCCAGCGCCGCCCACTGCGCGGCGCCGTGGATGAGCGGGGCGCAGGCCAGGCGGGTCAGGCCGCCGGTGATCTGGCCCTGGCGGGACTGGGCGAACTCGTCGGGCAGCGGTTGGCCGGAGAGGAAGTCGATCCCGCCGCCGAGGACGCGCCAGACGTCCTCCTGGCGCCACATCACACCTTTGGGGCTGCCGGTCGTGCCACCCGTGTAGAGGATGTAGATGTCGTCGGGGCTGCGCTCGCCGAAGTCGCGCTCCGTCGAGCGGCCGGACTTGGCCGCGTCAAGGCCCTCGATCGTCAGTACGGCGGAGAGCTTGGGGACGTCGGCGCGTACGGCGGCCACCCGGTCGGCATAGCGGGCCTCGTGCACGAGGGCGACGATGTCGGCGTTGTCGAACAGATATCGCAACTCGTTCTCGACGTACCGGTAGTTGACGTTGATCGGCACGGCCCGCAGTTTGTACACCGCGATCATGGTCTCGATCGCCTCGATCGAGTTGGTCGCGTAGAGGCCGACGTGCGAGCCCTTGCCCACGCCTTGTTCGGCCAGGTAGTGGGCGAGTTGGTTGGCCGCGGCCTCCAACTCGGCGAAGGTCAGGACGCGGTCGCCGCAAGCCACGGCGACTCGGTCGGGGAACAGGTCGGCCGCGTGCTCGAACAGATCCGCGATTGTGAGCGCCATCGCCCTAAAGTAGAACGTGTTATCGTTCGTGGCAATCCCCAGTCGCGAGGAGGATTCCCATGCCGGACTGCCTGGTCGAGCAGCGGGGGCACGTGCTGATCGTGACCATGAACCGGCCGGAGGCGCGCAACGCGCTGTCCGGACCGATGATGGCGATCATGCGGACCGCCTGGGATCAGGTGGACGCCGACCCGTCCGTCCGCGTCTGCGTGCTGACCGGCGCGGGCGGCGCGTTCTGCGCGGGCGCCGATCTCAAGGCCATGACCAGCACCCACCCCGGCGACACGTTCTCCAGCGGCGGCTGGGACCTGTCGGTCATCGAACCGCTGCTCAAAGGCCGCAGGCTGACCAAGCCGCTGATCGCCGCGGTCGAGGGACCGGCGATCGCGGGCGGCACGGAGATCCTGCAGGCCACGGACATCCGCGTGGCGGGCGAGAGCGCCCGCTTCGGGGTCTCGGAGGCGCGGTGGGGCCTGTTCCCGCTCGGCGGGTCCGCGGTCCGACTGCCCAGACAGATCCCCTACACAGTCGCGGCGGACCTACTGCTCACCGGCAGGCACATCACGGCCGGGGAAGCACTCGACTTCGGACTGATCGGCCATGTCGTGCCGGACGGACAGGCTTTGCCCAAAGCCCTGGAACTCGCCGAGAAGATCGCGGCCAACGGGCCGCTCGCGGTGAGCGCGATCCTGCGGACGATGCGGGAGACCGAGGCCATGCCGGAGAACGACGCCTTCAAGATCGACGCGCGCCTGGGGATGGAGGTCTTCCGCAGCGCCGACGCGAAGGAAGGCCCCCGCGCCTTCGCCGAGAAGCGCGCACCACGCTTCACCGGGGAATAGGCAATCGGTCCCCTGCGCCGTAACGACGCGGCGTCACTCTCCTGTCGAATACGAGCTAGTCGAGCAGAGTGCGTGCGTGTTGCTGAAGTGGCTCGGCAAGGTCGGGATAGTCGCCGCCGTCGATTCGGTTGAGAAGTCTGGCCACGACGGTCAACTGCGCGATACGACCCGTGGGGGTGTCGAGCGCGTCGGAGAACAGTTCGTGTACCTGCTCGGCGATACTCGGCACCAACAGGCTGTAGCAAAGCAACGTTGCCGCGTCCGTCCCTGCCGGTGCGATTCCCCACAATTCCCAGTCGAGTATGCCGAAGCGCGGTCGCATCAGATTGGACCAATGTAGGTCACTGTGCGCTGTCGCCCATTGGGTGACAGTGGCTTCAACGGTGTCCCCAAAGCGCGCATGGATACGGTCGGTCACGCGCGTTTGGTCGGCGTAGGTCCGCTCGGTGGGGATAGTCGCCACGATGTCGACGGATTGCCGTAAGGCGCTCCACCATCCCGCCGAGACGTCCGGGAGCCTCCGCAGGACGTCGGTCGGTGAGCACGGCTCGCCTGGCATCAGGGTCATCAGTTCGGCCCGTTGGTTACGCCAGTCACCTTCCGGCCACTCGAACACGTCGAGCACGCGCGGCTTGTGCACTGCCGTGATGGCGTTCCCGTCGAGGTTGCCCGTCCACGCGTGGCCCTGCGCCCACTGTGGTTCTTCGGAGGCCACGCGCAACCAGCACGCGCCATATCGACAGTCGACCGGCGCGCCGATCGTACGGAGGCGCCATCCGAACGACGGCGTGCCGGTCACCGTCGCGCCAAAGTGGTCAGCGGCACGGCCGACGTTGTACCGCTGAAAGTTGCGGAACGTCGCGTCAGGGTCGGTCTGCGGTTCAGCGACCAGGTAGCTGTTCATGGCGCGGTCAGGTGCCTTAGGTATGTGCCGGGGTTCTCGAGGTAGCGACGCCAGGAATCGACGAGCTGCAGATCGGCCCATGTCACACGGCGTAGTCCGTGCTCGCCAAGTTCAATTATGTCGGCACCCGGCGTCGAGGCCAGAATCGGCGAGTGCGTCGCGCACACGACTTGCGCCCCTGACTGGCCCAACTCGTACATCAGCGCGACGAGGTGCAAGCAGGCGGTGAAGGACAGCGCGGACTCGGGTTCGTCCATCACGTAGAAACCAGGGTCACGGAACATTGATCGGAAAACCGCGAGAAAGCCCTCGCCGTGGCTCATCTCCGCGGTGTTCTCGTCCCAGTAACCGGGGACCCCGCCAAGGTTCTCGGTCATGCTGAACGCGGTTTCGGCGCGCAGGAAGAAGCCCTTCTTCTTCAAGCGCGGGCCCGCCAACATGCCTGCGCCCTTAGCGGTGGTCTCCAGTCGCAAAACTTCACCAAGCGGGGTCTTGGTGGGGTTCGCGTTGCCCGTCTTCCGTGCTGCTCGTCCGCCGCGCGCGTCGAGCTTGAATCCCTCGGCGATGGCCTCGACAAGAGTCGACTTCCCCGAGCCGTTGTCGCCGACCAGGAATGTCACCGGGTGGGTGAACTCGATGCCCTGTTCGACGACGCCCGCGACTGCCGGAACCGTGTACGGCCAGTTCCGAAGGTGGTCGGGGCGTAGCCCGTCAGGGACATACGCGCGGCTGACGAACACTCACTCGCTCCTACTTGTCGTAGTTGGGCTGACATCCACCCTTGGGTCCACAAGGCCCAGCACCCGTGGGCCAGCATGACGGGTTGCACGCCGGACTACAGTTCGGCCCGCACTGAGGGTCGCAGGGCTTCGCCATCCCCGGCGAGTCATCGCCGAAGTGCTCACGCAGAACTGCCGTGGTCTTCACCATCGACGATCCAGTGAGTATGTCGGCAAGCGCGTCGTGCCGAACGTTGCCTACCGGCAACCAGCGAGAGAACACACACGGCCACACTTCCCCGGTCGCGGACACGGCGATCTTGCCTTGTGCGCAGTGTCCGCAGAGCTGACTCAGGCTTGGCTGCCGCTCCCGGACACCCCGGCCGACCTGCCGCAGATGATCGACCCGCACCTCGCCGGTGAGGCCGAGAGCGGCGAGTTCCACCCTCGCTTGCTTGACACGCTGACCATCCCGCACATCGATCACTCCGACGCGCAACGGGATTGAGCGCCGCAGCGCCTCGATGATGTTCGCCTTCGTCCGGCCGTAGCTTCCGCGCCCTTTGGTGATGGACTCGTGTTGATCAGCGCGGTCGGCGTAATAACTCGTCGCAAGGCTCACACCGGGTTGAGTGAAGACTTCCCATAGCGACGCGGGCACGTGCACAAGGTTACTGAACACCTCGACTCGCAGCCCACGACCGAGTGCCTGCCCAACCATGTCGGGCAACGCGCGATGAAGCGTGGGCTCACCACCGATGAACTGGACCATCTCGGTTCCCAAGTCCGCGGCCTGGTCAATGACACCGCCCCAGTCGTCAGGGGTCATCGCGCCGTCGGTGCCTTGCGGACCGGAGTCCGCGTAGCAATGTGAACAACTCAACTGACACTTGCCGGTGATCTCCAGCCACACGAACGACGGATTCACTTGTCCTCCAAGTCAGCCGAACAATGGGATTGAGCGTCTCGAACCAGGCGAAGTCAGGCAGTGGCCATGAGTGGCCGAGTTGTCTCGCCGACTCGGCGCCTGGCCGGATCTCGACCAAGAACTCAGGAGACGGGGACTGGTGTTGGTCATGCGGCACGAGCGAGGGCGGGAACCCGCACCGTCGACTCGTTCTCCAGCACCGCCGACATCGCTGCCCGCCGATAGGTCAGGTCATCGAGAAACGAGCGCACATGCGCGGGCGCGTCCGGTAGATCCATGATCACCACTGTTGGTCTGCTGTCGTACCCGCACAACAGGCCAGACGGGTTACCCGACAGCAGGCCGGACGTGCGCGCGGCAGCCGCCTCGGCGCGTTCACGCTCGGCGCGGTCGTACTGTTCGCGCAGCCTGGCGACCGTGGTCGCCGCACCACGGGGGTCGGCGTGCTGACCGCGCGAGGGCAGCAGGTAGTAGGCCAACGTCACGACCGAGCCGACAACGGCGACCAAGACGGCAGCAAAGAACAGCGGAAACACAATCCACCTCGCAGTAATAGGGCCAGCCCAGCTCAGGCGGGCCAGTTGACGGATTCAGCTCACGGTCGAATCGGAGGCACTGACCACGCCAGCAGAGCGGCACGCGCGAACGTGCACGGCCGTGGTTCCGAGGACATCGACGAGACGGTCAGCATTCTCGGTCGTCGCCCACTCCAAGATCACGCCCTGCGCGTGCTGACGACAGCGCGCAGCAAGCACAACGAGCTTGTCTGCGAGCGCGACGAGATTCGCGGCCAAGTCAGTTTCTTCGGACGTGTTCACAAAGTCCCCCGGCACCGGGCACCCTCGGTGAGACTCACCGAACCGCCCTCGACCAGCGGCGCGCAGTCGCCGCCCTCGGGTTCGACGACGAGACCATGACGAGGACGCAGCATCCGCCCGACTACATCGGAAAACGACGCAGGACCAACCCGCAAACCGCCCGTCGGAGCAAACGGCCGCGCCCAGTCGCGATCCCGACGAACACGAGCGCCAAGCGCGTAGTTGTTGTCCCAAGCAGTGACCACCACCAGGTCGACCGCGTCGCGACGCCATGCCAGCACGCCCGTGTCATGGCCAGCCATGTTCAGCATCGGCACAACGGAGAACCCAGCCTCGGACAGGCGCAGCACCACCGGATGCACGTTCACCGGTCGCCCGCCCCACGCTTGCGCTCGGCTTCCCGCGCTTCCCAGCTCAGATGCCAATTCCGAACCAAGCATCCGAGAACAAACGCGATGACTACAGCAACGGCCGCGATCTCACCGCCAGTGACGTGCATGGGTACTCCCGTCGCGCAACGCGACAACGCCGCGAAGTTGGACGCGGGACCGGTGAACGGTCGGAGGTCGCTCACCGGCCCCGCTGCTTGTGGGGCTCTCTCGGCAGGAGGACCCGTAGACACCAACTGAGCATAAAAGTGAGTCTCAAAATTAGCCACGCACAAACGGGTGAATCTTGAGACTCACTTTTGCCACGCACAGCAGCAGGGACGGGCCAATATCCGGCAGACTGTGCGGCATGATCGAGGACGACCCCGGCCCCGTCGTGCAGCGCCTGATCCTCGGCGAGGAACTGCGACAGCGCCGCGAAGCCGCATCCGTCGAGCTGGACTCCGCGAACTCGGGCCTGGGCTGGTACCGCGGCAAGCTGTCCAAAGTCGAGAACGGGATGCTCTCCCTCAACGAGCGAGAGCTTGAGACGCTACTCGGTCAGTACGGCGTAACCGCTCGCGATGCCGAGCGAGTGCGGAAGCTGGCAGAAGAGGCGAGAAGACGAGCCGCACCTGAGCGGGTAAGCGACTGGGCCAAGCAATACGTGGCACTGGAACGCGCCGCGAGCGAGATCCGCATGGTGTACGCCGAGATCCCCGGACTTCTCCAGACGCGAGAATGCGCGACAGCACAGCTCGCCCGATCGCCAATGGTTACGGCGGCCGACATCGACGGCATGGCCGAGGCACGAGTAAGGCGCGGGGATCGAATCATGCGCGACCACGGGCCAAAGGTGCTCATCGTGCTAGGCGAGGAAGCCCTGCGTCGCAGAGTCGGCACACCTGAGGTCATGCGTCGTCAGCTTGAACGACTCCGCGCGTTGGCCGATCGGCCGAACATCTCGATTCGGATAGTTGGGTTCGACTCCGGTCCACACGCAGCACTGAGTTGCCCGTTCACGTTGCTGTGGATCGAGCGCGCCCGCGCGACGATCGCCTACGTCGAGACCCTGACAAGCGGCGACTACGTCAAGACGGCAGGCCCGTATATCCTCGCGTTCGATCACGCGCAAGCCGAGGCGCATTCCGAGGACGACACGCGGACGCTTCTGGATCAACGCATCAAAGAGCTGAGCTGAGGAGTACCGATGGTGAACCCCGCCGCGGACCTGCACGGCGCGCGCTGGCGCAAGAGCACACGAAGCGGCGGCGCTCAGCAGTGCGTCGAGGTCGCCGACCTACACAGCGCGCGAGCGGTGCGCGACTCGAAGAACATCACCGGTCCCACGCTCGTGTTCGACCACGCCATTTTCGCGACGTTCCTCGAAGGCTTCCGAAACAACGATCACTGATACAGGCGGCAACGGGGTCCGTGCCGAGCGTTGGCACAGCCCGGCGTCGTCTCATGGCCACCCCGCGCGTGCGCATCAGCACTCAGCGGGCGGCAAGGGCACTTCCCGGGTCGCGATGCGGGCCTGGATGCCATCGAGGATGGTGTCGAGCCCGAACGCCAAGGCGTGCACGGGATCCTGGGCCGCGTTGAACTGCTCGCCGACAGTCGTGCCGACCCGTCCCGATAGGACAAGGTCCTCGTCGACCATGACCTGTTCGAGCACCGGGGCGACGACGCCCCACCATTCGGCGTCGGTCATGCCGGAGTCAGCCTGGGTCCGAGAGACGCTGCGGTTCGCGCGGGCCGCGCTGCCGACGTGGCTGAGTATCAGGGTCAGCGCGGCGTCCATCTCGACGTCGGACAGGCCGATGCCGTCGAGCGGGCGCAGTTCGGTCTCGTATTTCCGGCTGACGTTGGGCCCGAGGGTCGGCCGGGACGAACGGATGTCGAGCAGCCACGGGTGACGCTCGTAGAGTGCCCAGTTCCGCTCGGCCACGAACCTCATCGCCGCGCGCCAGTCGCCTGACTTGGTCGCGGCGTCGATGTCGTTGTCGTACGGCTCGCCGTGGACCGAGTCGACCATGAGCGCGGTGAGGTCGTCCTTGCCCTGCACGTGCCGGTAGAGCGACATCGCGCCGACGCCGAGCCGCTCGGCGACCTTGCGCATCGAGACGGCGTCGAGCCCGTCGCCGTCGGCGATCGCGATGCCCGCGGCGATGATCGCCGGCACCGTCAGACCGGAGCGGCCCGCGTCGGGGTGGTGGCCCCACAGCAGGTAGATGCTGCGCGCCAGGTCGGGGGACGCGGAAGGTCGAGTCACAGCCGAGGTCTCCGTTTCGATCGGGGTGAAACGCACCCTTGCATCTTGCGTACACCGTACCGTACAGTTCTTGGGTACGCCGTACGGTACGGCGTACCCGGAGGAAGGGTGTTATGCCCGAACGCGAGAAAGACCTGGCTATCGCCGCCCACGGTGTCCACAAGAAGTACGCATCCGCGCCCGCCTTGGCGGGGTTCGACCTTGAGGTCGCGCGCGGGAGCGTCCACGGCCTGCTCGGGCCTAACGGCGCGGGCAAGACCACCGCGGTGCGGATCATGACGACGCTGCTCGACGCGGACGAGGGCTCGGTGCGGGTCTGCGGATTCGACGTAGCCAGGGAAGGACGGCAGGTGCGGCGGCGGATCGGCCTGGTCGGCCAGTACGCGGCCGTGGACGAGGAGCTGTCCGGCAGGCAGAACCTGGTGATGTTCGCCCGGCTGAGCAGGCTCTCACCCAGGGCGGCCAAGGCCAGGGCCGACGAACTGCTGGAACGGTTCGGGCTCGCCGAGACCGGGTCGAAGCGGATCAGCGCCTACTCGGGCGGCATGCGCAGGCGCCTGGACCTGGCGGCGGGCCTGCTGGTGGCACCCGAGGTCCTGTTCGTCGACGAACCGACCACGGGACTGGACCCTGCTGGCCGCCGGGAGGTGTGGGACGCCGTGCGCGGGCTGGTGCGCGGCGGCACGACGGTCCTGCTGACCACGCAGTACCTGGAGGAGGCCGACCAGCTCGCCGACCAGATCTCGATGCTCGCGCGCGGCCGGGTCGTCGCGGGCGGGACACCCGCCGAGCTCAAGGCGCGGGTCGGCGACGACTGGCTCGAACTGGTTCCCCGCGCGGAGTCCGACGCCGCGCGGATCGCCCAGATCGTCGCGCCGTGGGCGGGCGCCGAGATCCACATCGCGCACGGTCGGGTGCGGGTTCCGGTCGCCGACCGCACCAGCTCCCTGCTCGGCGCCGCCGCGGCGCTCCGCGACGCCGGGATCCCCCTGGCCGACCTGGCCATCCGCACGCCGACGCTGGACGAGGTCTTCATCCAGCTCACCGGCGAGTCCACCCTGCAGGGAGTGCCCGCGTGACCACCTACTCCGACAGCCTGGCCGACCGGTTCCGCTGGACCATCTCGGACACCTTGACCATAACCCGACGCGAATTGCAGCACTGGCGCAACCGGCCGGGCGTGCTGGCCTTCAACTGGCTGTTCCCGGTGCTGATGATGGCGATGTTCACTGGCCTGCTCGGCGGCGCGATCGATGTGGCCACCGAGGGGTCCTATGTGGACTTCGTGATGCCAGGCGTGTTCGCCATGACCATGTTCTTCGGACTCGAGGGCACCATGTTGGCGGTGTCGACGGACGCGGCCAGTGGCGTCACCGACCGGTTCCGGTCGCTGCCGATGAGCGGGCTGGCGGTCGTCGCCGGGCGCTGCGTGGCGGACATGGTCAACTCGGTGATCGGCCTGGCCGTGGTCGTGATGGCCGGGCTGCTGTTCGGGTGGCGCCCGGACGCGTCCGGGCCGGCGATCGCCGCCGCGTTCGCGCTGCTGCTCCTGCTGCGGTTCGCGGTGCTGTGGATCGGCGTCTTCCTCGGGCTGAAGACCAAGAACAAGGAGGCGGTCAGCGCGGTGCAGGTGATCGTGTGGCCGCTGCTGTTCCTGTCCAGTGTCTTCGTCGACACCGCCACCATGCCGGGCTGGCTGGGCACGATCGCCGCGGCCAACCCGCTGTCGGCCACCGCCACCGCGACCCGCGACCTGTTCGGCAATCCGAGCCTGGGCGGCGGTTCGTGGTTCGCCGAGAACGCCTTCGCGCTGGCCGTGGCCATGCCGGTGCTGCTGGTGATCGTGTTCCTTCCCTTGTCCGCCTTCACCTACCGGCATCTTCGTCGGTGACGTCATGAACGGGGATCCATGGCTCACGAGCGGACCGTGCCGCTGCTGCCCTGCCGGTCGATCGACGAGATCGTCACGTTCTACGAGATGCTGGGATTCACCCGGATCTACTACCAGACCCGCCCGAACCCTTATGTGTCAATGAAACGCGAGGATCTCCAGCTGGACTTCTTCGGCATACCCGAATTCAAGGCGGAGGACTCCTACGGGACATGCCTCGTGATCGTGCCCGACACCGGCGCCCTGCACCGGGTGTTCGCCGACGGGATGCGCGCGGTCCACGGCAAGATCCTGGTCGCCGGGATCCCCCGGATGACCCGGCCGCGCAAGCGCAAGAACGCGGCCGACGTGTCCGGGTTCAGCGTGATCGACCCCGGCGGGAACTGGATAAGGATCTTCGCCGCTCGACCCGAGCCCGCCGAGCCAGCGCTGAGCAAGCTCGCCCAGTCACTGCGGAGCGCCGTGGTCATGGGCGACTCCCATGGCGTCGACGAGCAGGCGATCCGGATCCTGGACAACGCCCTTCGCCGCGACCGGGCGACGGCGACGCCGGTCGACCTGGTCAACGTGCTGGCCTACCGGGCCGAGCTCGCGGCGCGGACAGCCGACGTGTCCGGTGTCCGCGAGTTCCTGACCCAGGCGGGCGCGGTCGCGCTAACCGAGGCCGAGCGAGCCGCGGTCACCGAGGCGCTGGCCTGCCTCCGGGACCTCGAAGCCACTCTTGACCAGGTAGCCACCGCGCCGCCCAGCGGCTGAGTCACCGCGCTGGGCCACAGGTACTCCTGGGGCCCAGCGCGGCTCACCCGGTGGGATTGTCCTACGATTCTACAATGGAACGATCCTACAATTCTACGTGTGAACGTGTGAACTGTTGGACGATCAGAACTGGAGGCTCCAGGCGTCGATGTAGCCGGTGTCGTACCGGGCGACGTCCTGGACCTTGAGCTTCCAGGTGCCGTTGGCGACCTCGGTGGACGCGTTCACCGTGTACGTGGTGATGATGTTGTCCGCCGAGTCGTTCGACGACGAGTTCTTCAACCGGTAGGCCGTGCCGTCCGGGGCCACGAGGTCGATCACGATGTCACCGCGCCACGTGTGCTTGATGTCGACGTTGACCTTCAGCGTCGACGGGGCGTTGCCCGCCTGACCCGTCACCGTCACGTCACTGGTCACGGCCGCACCGGCGTCCGGGATGTTGACGTTGTTCAGGTTCTCGAACTTGCCACCCGTGGGCGGCGGCGTGGTGCCGCCGTTGTCGATCAGGTCCTTGATCTCGGGGTAGATCAGCGCGATCCGGGTGCCCTCGTTCAGGCAGCCGCCCAGGTGGTGCAGCGCGATCACCTTGTTCGACGACGCCGCGAGCACCGGCGAGCCGGAGGACCCGCCACTCGTGTCGCAGTAGTAGCCCATGTTGACCGAGTCGCTGGCCGGGTTGTCGACGTCGCACGTCGCGCCGCCCTGGGTGTCCTCGTAGATCGACAGCTCGTTCGGGTCGCCGTCGCCGTGGCCGGTGATGTAGATGCGCTCGTTCTGGACGGGCGCGCGGACGTCGAGCAGCAGGTAGCCGAACGACTCGATACTGGCGAAGTTGTTCACCGAGAACAGCGTGTAGTCCAGGCTGGCGCTGGTCTTCAGGAACTGCGCGCCGGTCACCTTCACCGCGGGCTTGGGGTTGTTGCCGCCGCAGGTGGCGCACGCGTAGTCGAACCACATCTCCATCGACGCCAGTTCCGACGTCGAGGCGATGCAGTGGTTGTTGGTCATCAGCCGGTTGGTCGAGCCGACCCGCCACGCGGTGCAGTGCGACGCGCCGTTGTAGAGGATCTTGGCGACGGACCGGGACTTGGCGTACTCGGTCGGGTGGCTCTGCTGGTAGCAGACGGCGTCACGGCGCGCGTCGGTCTGACACACCGACAGGATGCCCGCGTCACGCTGGGTCTGCTCGGCCTTGGAGTAGCCGCGGAAGTACTTGTCGACGATCACTCCGCTGTCCTTAGTGGACAGCGTGCCGCCCGCGCGGTGCAGGGTGACCACAGCGGTGTCACCGGTGATCGACAGCGCCCAGAACCCGCTGCCCTGACGGGTGTAGAGCGAGTCGGTCGCGGCGGCGCGGCCCTTGGTCGGGTCGCCGCTGTAGGTGTGCACCTCGGCGCCCGTCGGGTCGGACACCGTGACGCGGTCGCCCGCCGCCAGCGTGAGCGCGGCGAAGTGGACCTTGATATAGGACGAACCAGGCCTGCTGATCACCTGCCGCTCGGCGCGCGCGGCGTAGTCGATCCGCAGATCCGCGGTCTGTTCCTCGCCGACCTGGTAGGCCCGCGGCTGGCCCTCACTCCGCGCGGGTGTGGCTGCCTCGTCCGGTGTTGCGGCCGCGGTGGGCATCGAACCGACGGCTAGTGCGGCCGCTGAGCAGGTCAGCAGCAACACGCGGGACATCTTCCGGAGAATCTTCATCGCAGGGGAATCTCCTTTCGTGTCGCACATGCGACACGAAAAGATCTAACAGACGACGAACGGGTCGAATACCCCCATTTCGCCGTTGCCATTCCCAGATCAGGCTTTCAGATAACCCTCACGCAGGCGGCGCTTGTAGAGCTTGCCGTTGGGGTCGCGCGGGAGTTCGGAAAGGTAGTCGATGGTGCGCGGCAATTTGAACTTCGCAAGTCGGCCCGCGGCGAATGCCAGGATGTCACCGGTGAGCTCCGCGGACCCGGCCACACCGTCGACCGGCTGGACCACGGCCTTGATCTCCTCCCCCCAGTCCGCGTGCGGCACACCGAACACGGCGACGTCGGCGACTTTGGGGTGACAGGAGATCTCGCCTTCGACCTCGGCGGGATAGACGTTCACGCCACCGGTAATGATCATGTCGCTTTTCCGGTCACACAGGAATAGATAGCCGTCCTCGTCCAGATATCCGATGTCACCGAGGGTGAACAGTTCCCCGACCCGCGCCGCGCGCGTCTTGGCCGAGTCGCCGTGATACTCGAATGTGGAAGTGCCCATGCGCAGATAGACCAGGCCCGGTGTCCCGGTTGGAACGTCGGCGCCGTCGTCGTCGAGGATCCGCACGACCGAGCCGGGCCACGGGAGCCCGACCGAGCCGGGTTTGCGCAGCCATTCCTCAGCGGTGATGGTGGTCCCGCCGCCCTCGGTCGCCGCGTAGTACTCCACGACCACCGGCCCCCACCAGTCCAGCATCCGCCGCTTCACCTCGACCGGACACGGCGCCGCGCCGTGGATCATCACCCGCAGCGAGGACGGGTCGAACGCGGCGCGGACGTCGTCGGGCAGCGCGAGCAGGCGGTGGAACTGGGTCGGCACCATGTGACTGTGGGTCACCCGGTAGCGCTCGATCAGCCGCAGCATCTCCAGCGGTGCCCAGTGGTCCATCAGCACCACCGTGTGTCCTAATTGGATCGACGTGACGACGAAGTTGACGACGGCGGTGTGGTAGAGCGGCGAGCCGCACAGATGCACGTGCCGGTGGAACGGTTTCAGACCGAATATCCCGAAAAACCATTCCGCGGCGGGCGGGACGTTGTCAGGATCGGTCCCGGCGAGCGGGCGGCGCACGCCCTTGGGCCTGCCGGTGGTGCCCGACGTGTAGAGCATGGGCGAGCCCTGCGTCCGCAGATCCGGCCGCCCGTCCGGCTCGTCCGCGCCGAGTCGCCCCAGGGGCTGGAAGCCCGCGATCTCACCGACGGCCAGCCGCCCCTCCGCGGGCAACCCGCCGCGCGCGGCCGCGTCTGTGGCGGTGTCGGCGAAGCGGGCGTCGGCGATGAACGCCTTGGCGCCGCTGTCGTCGATGAGGTAGGCGACCTCGGCGCCGACAAGGTGCCAGTTGGCGAGGACCGCGTAGAGGCCGGTCTGCATGGCGGCGAAGTAGACGGCGAGCAGGTCGAACCCGTTGGGCAGCAGGAGGACGATGCTGTCACCCGGTCGGAGTCCCATCGCCTGCAGTCCGCGACCGTAGCGGTCGGCGGCGGCGGCGAGTTCGCCGTAGGTCACCTCCCGGCCGTCCGGGCAGACGATCGCGGTGGCGTCGGCGTCGTCGCGGGCGATGTTCCACAGACCGATCGAGCGCATCTGGCCAATCTAGAACGTGTTTCATCAGCCGACAAGGGCGGAGAGGGCTTCGATCTCGGCCACCGATCCGGCGCCGACGCTGAGCATGGTCACCCCGGCGCGCGCCCACTGGGCGATCCGCTCGCGTACCTGGGTGACGTTTCCGATGATCGCGATGTCGTCCACCAGCTCGTCGGGGATCGCCGCGGCGGCCTCATCGCGCCGCCGTTCCCGGAACCGCGCGCCGACTTCGTCGACCACCTCGCCGTAGCCCATGCGCCGGAACAGCGACGCGTGAAAGTTCATCTCGGGCGCCCCCATCCCGCCGAGGTAGAGCGCGAGGACCGGCTTCATCCCGGCGAACGCGGCCGCCGGGTCGTCGGTGATGACGACCTGCGCACCCGCGACCACCTCGAAGTCGGCCCGCGCGCGGCGGGCGGCTGGGCGGGCGAAACCTTCGTCCAGCCAGGCGTTGTACTGATCGGCCATGCGCAGCGAGAAGTAGACGGCGAGCCAGCCGTCGGCGATCTCGGCCGCGAGCGCGACGTTCCTCGGCCCTTCGGCGCCGAGCCAGATCGGCAGGTCGGAGCGCAGTGGGTGGGTGATCGGCCGCAGCGGTTTGCCGAGGCCTTCGCGGTTCAGCGGGAGCGGGTAGTGCGGCCCGGGGCTGGTGACCGGGGCTTCGCGCGCGAGGACCTGGCGGACGATGTCGATGTATTCCCGGGTGCGGGCGAGCGGCCGGGCGAAGGGCTGCCCATACCAGCCTTCGACCACCTGCGGCCCGGACACGCCGAGGCCCAACACCGCGCGGCCGCCACTGAGATGGTCGAGGGTGAGGGCGTGCATCGCGCAGGAGGTCGGCGTCCGCGCCGAGAGTTGAGCCACCGAGGTCCCCAACCTGACCCGCGACGTCGAAGCACCCCACCAGGCCAGCGGCGTGAACGCGTCCGACCCCCAGGACTCGGCGGCGAACACCGCGTCGAACCCACACCGCTCGGCCGCCGCCACCAGCTCCCCAGCGTTCCCGGGCGGCCCCGCACCCCAGTACCCGAGTTGCAACCCAAGCCTCATGTCGCCTCCTTGCCGACAATACTAGAACGTGTTTCACTCAAGGTGTGACCGCACCGCTGAGCGCCCCGCTGCGAGTCGGGTTCGACTACACCCGATCACTGGGACCTGTTCTAGGTCACTTCATGACCGAACTGCGCGCCCGGCGGGTCGTCGGCATCCGCGGCTCGGACGGGCGAGTGCACGTTCCCCCGGTCGAGTACGACCCAGTGACGGCTGCGCCACTGACGGAGTTCGTCGAGGTCGGAACCGAGGGCACGGTCGTCACGTGGACGTGGATGGCCACGCCGCTGGAGGGCCAGCCGTTCGACCGCCCCTTCGGCTGGGCCATGGTCCTCCTGGACGGCGCCGACACCCCGATGCTGCACGCGGTGGATGTGGTGGAGTCGGCCGAGCTTTCGACCGGCATGCGGGTCCGAATCCGTTGGGCGGCAACCCCAGGCGGCGGAATTCACGACATCGAGTGCTTCGAGCCCGTGACCGGGCGTGCGCCAAGTGCGGCTTCGGGTGCGGTGGTCGACGCCGTCTCTGGCATCACCACGCCGGTGCGGCTGGATGTCGTGCATTCGGTGTCGCCGGAGGAGAGTCGGTATCTGCGGGGGTTGGCGGAGGGGCGGCTGTTGGCGCAGCGGTGTCCGCGCTGCCTCAAGGTCTACATCCCGCCGCGCGGCGCGTGTCCGGTCGACGGAGTTCCGACCGTCGAGGAGGTCGAACTACCCGACACCGGCACCGTGACCACCTTCTGCATCGTCAACGTCCCCTTCCTAGGCCAACGCATCCCCCCGCCCTACGTCGCCGCCTACGTCCTTCTCGACGGTGCCGACATCGCCTTTCTCCACCTCGTTCTCGGCTGCCCGGCCGACGAGGTCCGCATGGGCATGCGAGTCCGCGCCGTGTGGAAGCAACGCTCCGAATGGGGAACGACGTTGGAGAACATCGACCACTTCACCCCCTCCGGCGAACCCGACGCCGCCTTCGACACCTACGCGGGGCACTTGTGACCGCCGACATCGCCGTCGTCGGGTTCGCGCAGGCGCCCAATGTGCGGCGGACGGCGGGGACAACCAACGGCGTGGAGATGTTGGTCCCGGTGTTCGCCGAGCTGTTCGCGGCCACTGGACTGTCCAAAAGCGACGTCGACTTCTGGTGTTCCGGCTCGTCCGACTACCTGGCGGCGCGGGCGTTCTCGTTCATCGCGGCGGTCGACGCGATCGGGGCCGTGCCGCCGATCATGGAGTCCCACGTCGAGATGGACGGCGCCTGGGCGCTCTATGAGGCGTGGGTCAAGCTGCGGACCGGCGAGGCCGACACCGCCCTGGTCTACGGCTTCGGCAAGTCCTCCGCAGGCAACCTCCGCCGCACCCTGGCCCTGCAGCTCGACCCGTACACCGTCGCGCCGCTGTGGCCGGACTCGGTGACCGTCGCCGCGCTGCAGGCGCGGCTGGGGATCGACGCGGGCCGGTGGTCGGAGCGGGCGATGGCGGAGGTCGTCGGCGGTGACGTCGACACGCTGCTCACCCATCCCTACATCGCCGACCCGTTGCGGCGGCACGATTGTGCGCCGATCACCGACGGGGCTTCCGCGATCATTCTGGCCACCGGGGACCGCGCTCGTGAGATCAACGACCGGCCTGCCTGGATCACCGGGTTCGAGCACCGGATCGACTCGGGCAGCCTCGGCGCCAGGGATCTGACCGGGTCACCGTCCACTGTGGCCGCCGCGCGGGCCGCCGGGGTCGACGGGGTCGAGCTGGCCGAGTTGCACGCGCCGTTCACGCATCAGGCGATCCTGCTCCGCGACGCCCTCGGGCTCACCAAAGCCGTAGTCAACCCGTCCGGTGGCGCGCTCGCGGGGAACCCGATGTTCGCCGCCGGGCTGTCCAGGATCGGCGAGGCCGCGCGGCGGGTGTTCGACGGGTCGCACGGCCGGGTGCTGGCGCACGCGACCAGTGGGCCCGCCCTGCAGCAGAACCTGGTCTGCGTGATGGAGGGCCGATGAAACACCCCGCCGCCGTACTCGGGGTCGGCCAGACCCACCACCGGGCCAAGCGGCTCGACGTGTCCATGGCCGGGCTGTGCCGCGAGGCGATCGACCGGGCACTGGCCGACGCCGCGGTCGACTGGGACGGCATCGACGCCGTCGTCGTCGGCAAGGCACCGGACTTGTTCGAGGGCGTGATGATGCCCGAGCTCTTCCTCGCCGACGCGCTTGGCGCGGTGGGGAAGCCGTTGCTGCGCGTCCATACCGCGGGCTCGGTCGGTGGGTCGACCGCGAACGTCGCCGCCAGCCTCATCCACGCCGGCGTCCATCGCCGGGTGTTGGCCGTCGCGTGGGAGAAGCAGTCCGAGTCGAACGCGATGTGGGCGCTGTCGATCGCGCCGCCGTTCTCGATGCCGGTCGGCGCGGGCGCGGGCGGGTACTTCGCCCCGCACGTGCGGTCCTACATCCGCCGGTCCGGCGCCCCGGCGCACATCGGGGCGATGGTCGCGGTGAAGGACCGGCGCAACGGCGCCCGCAACCAGTACGCCCACCTGCGGCAGCCCGACATCACGATGGACTCGGTCCAGGCGTCGACGATGCTGTGGGACCCCATCCGCTACGACGAGACCTGCCCCTCCTCGGACGGCGCCTGCGCGATGGTCCTCGGTGACGCGGACTCCGCGCGGTCCGACTCGGCGTGGATCCACGCGACGGCCATGCGCACCGAGCCCACCACCTACGCCGGACGCGACCAGGTCGACCCGCGCGCGGGCCGGGACGCGGCGGCTGCGCTGTGGCGGGACGCGGGGATCGGCGACCCGCTGTCGGAGATCGACGCGGCGGAGATCTACGTGCCGTTCTCGTGGTTCGAGCCGATGTGGCTGGAGAACCTGGGCTTCGCCGACGTCGGGTGGAAGCTCACCGAGGCTGGCGAGACCGGCCCGGGCGGGCGGCTGCCGGTCAACCCGTCCGGCGGCGTCCTGTCGTCCAACCCCATCGGCGCGTCGGGGATGCTGCGGTTCGCTGAGGCGGCCCGGCAGGTCATGGGCCGGGCGGAGGACCACCAGGTCGACGGCGTCCGCAAGGCCCTCGGCCACGCCTATGGCGGCGGTTCGCAGTACTTCGCGATGTGGGTCGTGGGACGCGACAAGCCCTAGGTGTACTGACCACGGAGGTTGGGTACGGGGCGACACGTGATCGGATGATGTTGGTTGGGTGAGGGCCTCCGGGTTCGGTGTGGATTACCACATCTACACCTGACCGAGGAGGCCCTCGTGCCCAACGCTAACGCACCGCTGACCGAGTTGGGTCGGCTGCGGCTGGCTCGTTGTGTCGTCGATGACCGCTGGCCGCCGCGGCGGGCGGCGGAACGATTCCAGGTGTCGGTCCGGACCGCCAGGCGGTGGGCGGGCCGCTACCGCGACCACGGCGAGGCCGGGATGGTCGACCGGTCC
>DATLIA010000139.1:0-5112 GCA_035540215.1 Actinokineospora sp.
GGGATCAGGCCGACGGTCGAGACTGTCACCGATCGTTGGGAGATGCCCAGGCCGTCGGGTGCGGGGTAGCAGATGCGGTGCACGGCGTCGATCACCCGGCGGTAGTTCGCGAGAGGTTCGCCCATGGAGACCCACTTACAATTTCTCGGGTCGCTCGCCCGCTCGGCGTGTGGGTCGCCAGGTTGAGCTGTGCTCGGCTCTAAAACTAAGTTCATACGATGGCGAGCAGCCGTGTGCAAGCACTTCCGAGTTGTTCCAACGGTTCGTCGATGGTGCGCCGGACTACTTCGGTGTGGACTCGAAAGTATTCATGGGACAGGAAATTCCGCATGTCCACCACATCACGCCATGGAACCGCTGGCTCCGCATCGGTGATCTCGATGGGTAGGGCGTTGACTGCCTCGCCGATGACCACGAGGTTGTACAGGATCGCGTCCAAAGCGACCCGAGCCCCGTCCGTGTCGCCGTTGGCTTCCGCGCGAACAAGCCGCGCTTCCGCGCGTTTTGTTCGCTCGACCGCGTCGAGAATGTCATCTAGTCGCTCGCGAACCGCCCTGCCCGCACCACGGCTCACAGGGGTACCGCCTCAGCCAACGCGCGAGTAGCTACCTCTGGCCGCAACAGGTCGATTGTGGCGATGTCGACCCGCTCATCGAGCAGGTCGGACAACTCGCGGCGCAATCGGATCAGGGCCATGGCGCCATGGGTGCGCGCATCGAAATCAACAAGCAGATCGATGTCGCTTGCGGGCAGGTCTTCCCCCCGGGCTACGGACCCGAACACGCGCAAGTTGCTCGCACCCGCACGGCGCACCGCGCTGATGATGAGCGGCCGAGCGGCACGCAGATTCCTCATCCGGTCCCCATCCAGATTCGCGGCCACCCCTGCGGGGGCAGTCGACATGTGCAGTCGACGCCCTGCGGCGTGGACCAGTCGTTCGAGCGTTCGAACTGATGGCGAGGAAACGCCGGACTCGTAACGGGCGACCGCCGGCTGTGAGGTGCCTGCTCTGCGAGCAAGTTCGGCCTGCGACAGGCCCGCCGCTTCGCGTGCTTGACGCACCAGGTTCGCCGTATCCATGCCCCCACTATACCGGTACCGGTATAGTGGGCAAGCGGCGATCAACAAGTGCAGCCCGTCACGACACTTGGTGACTGGTGTCAACTCAACGATGCACACGTGTGGACACTGCGGTCGCATGCTCTCGGCGTGACTGACTACCCCTCGGCGGCTAGTTGGCCGCAGGCGGCGGCGATTTCCTGTCCGCGTGTGTCTCGCACGGTGCAAGTGACGCCTTGGGCTTCGACCCTGCGGACGAACTCACGCTCGACGGGTTTCGGGCTGGCGTCCCACTTACTGCCGGGCGTGGGGTTGAGTGGGATCAGGTTCACGTGCGCGAACTGCCCGAGGTGTCGGTGCAGGAGTTTGCCGAGCAGGTCGGCGCGCCAGCCTTGATCGTTGATGTCTCGGATCAGGGCGTACTCGATCGATACGCGACGACCAGTCTTGTCGGCGTAGGCGCGAGCGGCCTCGAGAACCTCGGCGACCTTCCAACGGTTGTTGACGGGCACGAGCGTGTCGCGAAGTTCGTCGTCTGGTGTGTGCAGTGAGACCGCGAGTCGTACGTGCAGTCCGGTCTCGGTGAGCTTGCGGATCGCGGGGACCAGACCCACCGTCGAGACCGTGACCGATCGTTGCGAGATTCCGAGCCCGTCAGGGGCTGGGTCGCAGATGCGATGGATCGCGTCCAAGACCCGGCGAAGGTTCGCGAGGGGTTCGCCCATGCCCATGAAGACGATGTTGGACAGTCTGCCCGGCCCGCCCGGCAGCTCTCCGTCGCGCATGGCGGCGGCGCCGATGCGGACCTGGTCGACGATTTCGGCGGTGGACAGGTTGCGGGTCAGGCCTGCCTGGCCGGTGGCGCAGAACGGGCATGCCATCCCGCAGCCCGCCTGGCTGGAGATGCACAGCGTGGCGCGGTCGGGGTAGCGCATGAGGACGCTCTCGATGAGCGTGCCGTCGTGGGCCCGCAGCAGCGTCTTGCGGGTCGTGCCCTCGTCACAAGTGACCTTGCGCACCTCGGTGAACAGGGTAGGCATGAGGTCGCCGACCAGCTTCTCCCGGCTCGCGGCCGGGATGTCGGTCATGGCGTCCGGGTCGACGGTCAGCCGGGCGAAGTAGTGGTTGGCCAGCTGCGCCGCCCGGAAGGGCTTCTCACCCAGTGCGGTGACGGCGTCGCGGCGTTCGGCGGGGCTGAGGTCGACCAGATGCCGCGGCGGCAGACCGCGGCGGGGTGCGTCGAACACGAGGGGGAGGACAGTCATAACCGCTCTAGTGTCTCACGCCGCGCGTACCACCTGTGTCGACCGGGCCATCACCCCTGGCTAGGGTCGTCGGGATGCCACTCGCTCAGGTGTATCGGCGGTTCGGTGAGGCGGAGGCCGGGGCTTCGCCGCTGTACGGGCGCGTCGCGGTCGCGTTGAGCGAGTCCGATGAGGCGCTGCGGGCTATTGAGACGGCGCCCGCTCGCAGGCGGCATCCCACGGTGATCCTCGCAGCGCTGCATGACCTCGTCCTCGCCGGGCGTGCCCCCGCGCTCGCGGCGGCCTACGCGAAGGCGGACGGTGACGCCGCCGCTCACGCGGCCATCGACACGCTGCTGCGGATGACCGACGAGGTCGTGGCCGTCGCCGTGCGCAGGCGGGTGCGGTCCGACGAGACCGGACGCTGCGCCGTGCTGTACCCGGCGATCGCCGAGGCGGCGCGCCGGGTCGGGGCGGACGCGGTCGGGCTGGTCGACGTCGGCTGTTCGGCCGGGCTGAACCTCAATGTCGACCGCGTCGGAATCACCTACAGCGACGGACAGACGCTGGGCGACCCGTCATCTCCTGTGCAAATGTCGGCTTCGATCGTTGGCGACCGGACCGTCCCGCCGCGGGCGATGCCCCAGGTCGTCGCCCGTGTCGGGGTCGACATCGACCCGATCGACGTGACCGACGCGGACGCCGCGCGATGGCTGCGCGCCTGCCTGCGGCCGGATCAGCCGGAGCGGATCGCCAGGCTCGACGCGGAACTGGCGTTGGCGGCGACGGCCCCGCCGCTGCTGATGCGCGGCGACCCTGTCGACGTCTTGCTCGACGCCATCGCCCAGGTACCCGCGGACGCCCTTCCTGTCGTCACGACGACGTGGGCGCTTTCCAGCTTCCCGGTCGCGGGCCGCCTGCGCTTCCTGCGCCGCCTTGAGGCGGCGGGCCGGGCCGTGGCGTGGGTGTCCGTGGAGGGCGTCGGGGTCGCCCCCGGGATACCGACACTCGGCGATCGACCCGCGTCCGGCCACAGCATCATCGGCGTAGCCGTGTTCGACCGGTCGGAGCCGCGCGTCGAGGCCATCGGCCGCTGCTGGTCCCGAGGGCGTTTGCTGTCCTGGCTGGCGGACTCATAGTCGGCGGTCAGACGACGAGCCGGTAGCTGGCGTCCACTTCGTCCTTGATGCCCATCCACGTGTACAGCTCACGTGCCGCCGCGTGCTGGCGGGACGCGCCGTGGCGGTCGCCGGTCGCCGCGAGGTCGCGGCCGAGGGCATCGATCCCGCGGGCCAGTTCGAGCCGGTACCCGATCGCGCGGGCCTGTTCGACCCCGGCGCGGTGGTGGACGGCTGCCTCCTGTGGCCTGCCTTGGTCGAAGAGGATGTCGCCGCGGACCCGGTGCGCCGCCGACAGCAGCGCGGGCTGCCTGATCTGGGTGAGGATGCGCATCGCCTCCTGGGCGGCGCCGGTCGCCTCGCCGAGAGCGCCCGCGAGGCGCTTGATCGCCGAGAGTTCGATCATGGCGGCCGCCTCGGTGTGCAGATCCGCGATCTCACGGGCGATGTCGATGGCCTCGACCAGGTACCGCTCGCCCTCGGCGAGGCGGCCCGTCTCCGCGCAGGTCGAGCCAAGGCGGGCCATCGTGACGCAGATTCCGTGCCGGTCACCAAGCCCCCGATCGATCTCCAGCGCGCGCACCGCCTTTTGGTGAGCCGTGTCGGCGGCACCGGTCAGCAGGTCCAGCCCACTGCTGATCCACAGGGCGACGCCTTCTTCACGGATGTCGCCGACCGTCTCGGCCAGCCGCAGGCCCTCGGTGGTCGCGGCCGTGGCCCTCGCGTATTCGCCGGAACTCAGGCAGAACAGCCCGATCCGGTTCAGGCAGGCGATCTCGCGGCGGACGTCGCCCACCTGCCGGGTCAGTTCCAACGCGCGTTCGGCGCAGGGGATCGCCGCGGCGTAGTCGTCGCCGCGCCAGTGCATGACGCCCAGGTTGAGGACACTGAGCAGCTCCGCGTCGGCGTCGCCCGCTGCCCGCGCCGCGTCGACCGCCGCCTCGTGGGCGGCGATGCCGTCGTCGAGGTGGAAGCCGCGGACGAAGTAGCCGACCAGGTTTCGGGTGAGCCGCCACACCGGCGGGCCGCTGGTGGCCCGGATCATGGCGATCACGTTCGCCCGCTCGGCGTCACACCATTCGATCGCGGCGACATCGTCGTCCAGCAGCACGCCGACGGCGGCGTCGCGTGGGACCTTCGCCGCGCTCGCGGGCGAGATGACGACGTGGGCCCGGTCGGTCATCTCCAGGTAGTAGTCGATGAGCCGCTCGATGCCCGCGTCGCGGTCGGTGGGGGAGGGCAGCGCACTGGCGTAGCCACGCAGCAGGTCGTGCAGCGAGTACCGGCTGGGACCGCGCTGCTCGACGAGGTGGACGTCGAGCAGGTCCTCCAACAGGTCCTCGGCTACGCCGGGCGGGATGCCCGCCAACGCGGCCGCGGCGTAGGCGTCGGCGTCATTGCCGGGCAGGGTAGACAGCTGGCGGAACATGAGCTGGTGCTCGGGCGACAGTTGTTCGTAGGACAAGGCGAAAGCCGCGCTGACCGCGTCCGTCGAACGCCCGCCGCGCTCCCGTTCGGCGCGCAGCCGGTCGGCGAGGTCCCGCACGCCCCAACTGGGCCGGTCCCGCAGCCGGGCGGCGGCGATCCGGATCGCCAGCGGCAGCCGCCCGCACAGCTCGGCCACGTCCGCGACCGCGTCGGAGTCGTGGTCGCCGGGGACCGCGGCCTCGAACAGCGCCACGGCGTCCGGC
>DATLIA010000140.1:0-10021 GCA_035540215.1 Actinokineospora sp.
TCGGAAACATAATTCGCGGCAGACCTCGTGGCGGGCAAGCACGTCGTCGGGGAAGGCGCACCCCTGCATGCGCCTTCCCGGCGGCGGCGCGTCGGTCTTTCGTCGGTGGCGTCGTCGGGCTACCTTCCGGTAGGTGACGGACGTGCCCTCCGCCGATCCCGCGGCAGCGCAGCCGTTCGCCGACGCGCTGCGGGCGGCCATCCACGCCAGCGGGATCACCCTGGACCGAGTGGCGGACCGGCTGCGGGAGCGCGGCACCCCGGTCAGCCTGGCCACATTGAGCTACTGGCAGTCCGGCCGCAGCCAGCCCGAGCGGGCAAAGTCGCTGGCCGCGGTGGCCCACCTCGAGGACATGCTCGGTCTCGTCGCCGGGCACCTCGGCAGGCTGCTCGACACACCCAAGCCGCGCGGCCGCAACGTCCACCGGCCCCAGGAGCCGCTCGACAGCGTCGCGCCATGGGCCGACGGCGAGTCCTACGGCCGGGTCGTCGGCGGCATCGACCTCAGCGGGGACAGCCACCTGACCCGGCTCAGCGCCCACGACCTCGTGGTGATCGGCGCCGACCGCACCAAGAAGGTTCAGCGTTTCCGCCAGGTGCTGCGCGCGGAGAAGGACGGCGTCGACCGCTGGGTGATCGTCGGGTGGAACGAGCGGCCGGGCGAGCCCATGCCGGAGATCGTGCCGATCCGCAACTGCCACGTCGGCCGGGTCAACCGCGACGAGCGCACCAGCCAGGTCGCCACCGAACTCGTCTTCGACCACGCGCTGGCCAAGCGGGAGACGATCGTGATCGAACACGAGCTCACCTGCCCAACGCCGCGGCCGCCCGCGTACGACCACGAGCGGGTCAGCAGGCTGCCGGTGCGCGAATTCCTCGTCGAGGTCCGCTTCGACCCCGCGGCCCTGCCCGCCAACATCGCCCAGTTCTCGGAGATCGACGGCCGTGAGCGGGTCAAGGCGCTGACCCTGGACTCCTCGCACACCGCCCACGCGCTCGCGATGGACCTCGTACCGGGCCGATACGGCATCCGCTGGTCGTGGGCCAGGTGATCCACGCTCGACCCGGACCCGAGCGCCGCGCGGGACGCTGAAAACGCACACCGTCAGTAGTCGTGGCGGGGTTCGCGCAGGTCCTCAGGGTTGTTCGCTGAGCGAACGGCCGCCGACAAACGGCTGATCCGGATTCCGGCCGGCCACGCCATGTCCTACTGTGTATACGTTCTGTTGCGTAGGCCACATCGGGGAGTCCGCCAGATGCCCTCAGCCGACCGGTCGTCGTGGGACACCGTGCCCCGGCTGACTCCGCTCGACTTCGACCGGCCCAACCTGGCCAGGCTCACCGACGCGCTGCTCGGCGGCCGCGATCACTACGAGTCAGACCGCAAGGTCATGGACCAGGTCCTCGACCTCGCGCCGGGCGCCAAGCAGATGGCCCGCGACCACCGCGACTGGATCATCCGCGCGCTGCGCCTGCTCGTCGGCGAGCGCGGCGTCGACCAGTTCATCGACCTCGGGTCCGGGCTGCCCACCGTCGACAACACCCACCAGGTCGTGCAGCGGTACAACCCCGAGGCCCGGGTGATCTACGTCGACAACGACCCGGTCGTGCTGGCCCACGGGCGCGCGATGCTGGAGGAGAACGACCGCACCCACGTGGCGGGCTGCGACTTCCGCGAGCCCGCGAAGGCACTCGGGCACCCCGACCTCGCGCCGTTCCTCGACCTGACCCGCCCGGTCGCGCTGATGATGAACTCCGTCATCCACCACGTCGCCGACGACGAGCAGGCCGCGGGCGTCGTGCGCGACTGGCTGGAGGCGGTGCCGTCCGGCTCGTACGTGATGCTCACCCACCAGTACGACCCGGCGGATGGGTCCGAGGCGAGCCTGCTCATCCGTGAGCTGGAGCGGATCTTCCGCGGCACCGAGATCGCCGCCGTGCCCCGGTCGCGCGAAGTGATCTCGTCGTACTTCGCGGGCCTGGAACTGGTCCCGCCTGGCCTGACCTACCCGCACGACTGGTGGCCGTCGGGGCCGCGGATGCTGCCACTCTCCGCCCTGAACTTCACCATCCTGGGCGCCGTCGCCCGCAAGCCCTAGCGGATCTGAGCCTCGACCATCGCGTCGAAGTCAGGGAACTCGGCGCGGGCCTCGGCGATGATGTCGGCCGCCCGCTGTTCGCGCTCCGGCGCGTACGTCCGCGCGATCGCGACGAGCTCCGGGCGCGGACTCGACGCCCAGGCGCCGTAGGCAACGGCCTCCATCGGACCGCTTCCGTCGGCCAAGAGCCAGAGGTACGCGGCGAGATCCTTGGCCACGACCCCGCGTTCGCCTTCCGATCCCAGGAAGACGACCGGCTGGTCGGCGACCGGCGCGTCGGGCCGGACCAGCCAGAAGGCCGCGTAGCCGCCCGTCCCGTCCTGGCCGAACACCCGGAAACCCGGTCCGGCGGGCGCCGGATTGCCGGTCAACGCCCGCCACCAGTCCTCGGTCTCGCCGACGGACATGAACGAGTCGTGCGGCTCGTAGTCGATGTCCTCCTCGCGGTCGTACGGAAACTCCAGTCCGGCGACCGCGGCCAACGCGGGTGGGAACTCGTCGATGATCGTCATGGCCTGCCCAGGAGCCGGTGCGCGAGCAGCGTGCCCGCCGCCATCGCGGCCGGGAAGACGACCACCGCGGCCAGCGGGATCAGGCACACCAGGTACACCGGGACCGCGAAGCCAAGCGTCATCGCTCGGCTCTTGCGCAGGGTCGCGCGACGGGCGCGCAGGCCGTGGCCCCTGCGGACGAACGGGATCGCGGTCAGCTCCACCGCCAGCAGCCACGCGCCGATGGCGATGGCGAGCACCGGGACGACCGTCTGGCCGAACACCGGGATGAAGCCGAGCGCCAGGAGCACGATCGCCCAGACCAGGGCGCGCAGGATCAGCAGGACCGTGTCGCGCAGGCCGATCCACGCGGCCCGCCCCCAGCCGATGCGCTCTGCCTCGGGAACGCCGCCGAGCACCTTGTCCTCGACGTCCTCGGCGATGCTCTCGTAGAACGGTCCGCCGACCGCGAGCGCCAGGCCGGAGAACACCAGCAGTGACACCGCGACGGCGGCGACCGCCGTGACCAGGCCCGCGGCGATCCGCGCCCCCTTGCGCCACACGTCCGACCAGTCGTCGGCGAACGGGGTGGCCCAGGCGACGATGTCGTCCAGATTCGTGGCGAGGGCGGCCAGCCCGCCGAACAGGATGACGCTGGCCAGCAGCACCGGGATCGCCCCGCGCTTGAGCATGGAGCGGTCGGTGGTGACGATGCGCAAGCCGTGGCCGAGCAGGCCGACGCCCACGGCGAAGTCTTTGATCACGGATCGAGTCTAGTGGTGTGACCCATGGCGTTGACCGGGTATCGACATGCCCACGACGCCGCTGCCCGCGTTGCAGGAACAGCCACGTACACCCGGTACGCGTGCTGTCCCTGCGCCTTGGCAGCGACGCCGTGGACACGCCGATACCCGGCCAACGCTATGAGTCACACCACTAGGGATTTGTTGACTTCGACCATGGTCGAGGTCCTACCGTCATCGCCGTGGACATGCAGATGACGGCGTTCAGTTCCCTCTACAAGACGATGCACGCCTCCGAGACCTCCGGCGGCGGCATCTCCCGGGCCACGGTCCGGCGGATCCTCGGATTCGCCCGGCCGCACAAGGCCCGACTGATCTGGTTCCTCGTGGTCAGCGTCGTGCTCTCCAGCACGGCGGTGCTCACCCCCGTCCTCGCCGGGCAGGTGGTGGACGCGATCGTCGGGGGCGGCGACAGTGGCGTGATCGTCACCCTCGCCCTGGTCATCGCCGGGGTCGCGGTGTTCGAGGCCGGGTTCGGCCTGGTGTCGCGGTGGCTGTCGGCCACGGTCGGGGAGGGACTGATCGTCGACCTGCGCACTCAGGTGTTCGACCACGTCCAGCGCCAGCCAATCGCCTTCTTCACCCGAACCAGGACCGGCGCGCTGGTCAGCAGGCTCAACAACGACGTCATCGGCGCCCAGCGCGCCTTCAGCGACACCCTGTCCGGGGTCGTCGGCAACCTCGTCACCCTGGTGCTGACGCTGGTCGTGATGATCGGCATCTCGTGGCAGATCACCCTGCTCGCGCTGGTCCTGCTGCCGATCTTCGTCTTACCGGCCCGGCGAATGGGCTCGCGGCTGGCCGCGATGCAGCGCGCGGCGGCCGAGCACAACGCCGCGATGAGCACGCAGATGACCGAGCGGTTCTCCGCGCCAGGCGCGACGCTGGTCAAGCTGTTCGGCAGGCCCGCCGACGAGTCGCGCGAGTTCGCCGTGCGGGCGGGCCGGGTCCGTGACATCGGGGTGCGCACCGCGATGCTGCAGTGGGTGTTCCTCACCGCGCTCACCCTTGTTTCGGCACTCGCGCTGGCCCTGGTCTACGGACTCGGCGGCGTGCTCGCCCTCCGCGGTACCCTCGACCCGGGCTCGATCGTGGCGCTCGCGCTGCTGTTGGTCCGCCTCTACGCGCCGCTCACCGCCCTCGCGGGTGCGCGCGTCGAGGTGATGAGCGCGCTCGTCAGCTTCGAGCGGGTCTTCGAGATCCTGGACCTGCCGCCGCTGATCGCCGACAAGCCCGGCGCCCGCGCGGTGCCGGACGGTCCGGTGTCGGTCGAGTTCGACAGGGTCCGCTTCGGCTACCCGTCGGCGGACAAGGTCTCCCTCGCTTCGCTGGAGGACGTCGCCCAGCTTGACACCCGCGGCGGGGTCGAGGTGCTGCACGAGGTCTCCTTCAAGGCCGAGCCAGGGCAGTTGGTCGCCCTGGTCGGCTCGTCCGGCGCGGGCAAGTCGACCATCGCTCAACTCGCGCCGCGGCTCTACGACGTCGACTCCGGCGCGGTCCGGCTGTCCGGTGTCGACGTGCGCGACCTGACCGCCGACTCGATCCGCGCCACCCTGGGCATGGTCACCCAGGACGGCCACCTGTTCCACGAGTCGATCCGGTCGAACCTGCTGCTGGCCGCGCCCGACGCGACCGAGGACGAACTGTGGGACTCGCTGCTGCGCGCCCGCCTCGACAAGCTCGTCCGGACCCTGCCCGACGGCCTGGACACGGTGGTGGGGGAGCGCGGGTACCGGCTCTCCGGCGGTGAGCGCCAGCGCCTCACCATCGCCCGGCTCCTGCTCGCCCGCCCGCGCGTCGTGCTGCTCGACGAGGCGACCGCGCACCTGGACTCCACGTCGGAGGCCGAGGTCCAGGCCGCGCTGGGCGAGGCACTGGCGGGCCGTACCGCCATTGTCATCGCCCACCGGCTCTCCACCGTCCGCGCCGCCGACCTGATCCTCGTCGTGGAGGACGGCGAGATCATCGAACGCGGCACGCACGACGACCTGCTCGCCGCGGCCGGTCGGTACGCCGAGCTGTACCGGACCCAGTTCGACCAGCCCGCGGTCACGGCGGTCTGACCTGGGACCACGCACCTGACGAGTGAATGTCGGGATTCCGCGGAGTCCTTTAGGGACAGTCGCGGGTATCGTGTGGTGATGGTGAATCCGCTCGACCCCGCGCTGCCCGACCTGGTGGCCGCGACCATCCGCGAGTTCGCGGTCAACCACGTCGACCTTCCCGTGTCGGTCATCGACTCGGTGGTCAGGCAAGCCGCGTGGGAACTGGCCTGCACGCCGCGCTCGACCGCGGACTTCGCCCGACTGCTCAACCGGCGGGCCACCGCCCGCCTGCTCGCGATGACCGGGACGGTCACCCCGGTGCGTGGCCGGACCCTCCCACGGGAAGGGGCCGTGGCCGACGACACGGCCACGGCCCCTCACCTGGGCTGAACGGGATCAGACGCCGGCCACGCCGCGGATCCAGCTGCGGTACGAGGTCACGTTGGTGTAGTTCGTGACCGACTGCCGGTCGCTGGTCGATGCCACGCCGACCTGCCTGCCGGAGGCGAACATCGGGCCGCCGGAGTCGCCGCCCGCGGTGATGCCGTCGATCCGGGTGGCCCGCACCGCGACGCCGTTGTAGTAGTCACGCGCGTTGACCGAGGTGACCCGCACGTTGGCGTACTTCAGGTAGCGGGACTGGCAGTTGATCTCCGGCTGGTTGGTGCAGGTGGCACCCCAGCCGTAGACCTGGACCGTCTGGTTGACGCGCACGTCGGTCGAGGTGCCCAGCGGCGCGTAGGTGGCGTTGACACTGCGGTCGAGCCGGGCGATCGCCAGGTCGGAGCCGGAGTGCCGGGTGATCTGGACCGCGTTGGCCAGGGTGCCGCCGCTGGACTGGTCCAGGCTGCCGATGCGGAAGGAGATGGCGCCGCTGGCCACACAATGCTTCGCGGTCAGGACGTACTGCGGGGCGATGATCGTGGCCGAGCACGCCTGGCGCCCGTCGGCGAACAGCCGCGCCGCCCACGGGGCGTTCGTCGCGGTGTTGCCGTCGATGATCATCGGAGTGACGGTCGGCCCCGGTTCGGGGGCCGCCACGGCCGAGGGAGCCGCGCCGAGCAGGGCCAGCGCGATACCCGTGACCGTGAGAGCGATCTTGGACTTCAGCATTCGTGATCTCGATTCGTTGCAGGGGGAATCGACGATTAGTTACTTTTTCACCCGTTCGCCCCTGCGACAAGGCGCCGATTTTCACGTTCGTTCACACCTGGTCGCCGCCCACTAGCATCGGGCGCGCGGGCCCGGCGACGAAGCCGCCCGCCGGACTCAGGAGGTCGAACTCGATGGCGCTTCTGCGCAGCTACGTCGCCGGTCGGTGGCACACCGCCGACGCCGACGGAGCACCCCTGCACGACGCGGTGACCGGGGAGGAGATCGCACGGATCTCCTCGGCGGGCGTCGACATGGCCGCCGCGCTCGACTACGGCAGGCGCACGGGCGGCCCCGCGCTGCGGGACCTGACCTTCCACCAGCGGGCCGCCCTGCTCAAGGTGCTGGCGTCGCACCTGCTGGAGCACAAGGACGAGCTCTACGCGCTGTCGCTGCGCACCGGCGCCACCCAGCGCGACTCGATGATCGACGTCGACGGCGGCATCGGCGTGCTCTTCGCCTACAGCGGCAAGGGCAGGCGCGAACTGCCCAACGCCAAGGTCTACGTCGACGGCCCGGTCGAGCAGCTGAGTAAGGGCGGCACGTTCGTCGGCCAGCACATCGCCGCCCCGCTGCGCGGTGTCGCCGTGCAGATCAACGCGTTCAACTTCCCCGTCTGGGGTCCGCTGGAGAAGTTCGCCCCCGCGTTCGTCGCCGGCGTGCCGAGCCTCATCAAGCCCGCCAGCCAGACCGCGTACCTCACCGAGAAGCTCGTCGAGCTGATCGTGGCGTCCGGGATCCTGCCCGAGGGCAGCGTCCAGCTCGTCAGCGGCAGCGCGGGCGACCTGCTCGACCACCTGACCCCGCAGGACCTGGTCTCGTTCACCGGCTCGGCAACCACGGCGCTGAAGCTGCGCACCCACGACGCCGTCGTGCGCAACTCGGTTCGCTTCAACGCCGAGGCCGACTCGCTCAACTGCAGCATCCTCGGCCCCGACGCCGTGCCGGGCACCACCGAGTTCGACCTGTTCGTCAAGCAGCTCGTGGCCGAGATGACGGCCAAAGCAGGACAGAAGTGCACCGCGATCCGGCGCGCCTTCGTCCCCGCCGCCCTGATGGATGACGTCGCCGCCGCCACCGCGGCGAAGCTGGCGAAGGTCACCATCGGCAACCCGGCGCACGCCGACGTCCGCATGGGCGCCCTGGCCAGCCAGGAGCAGCGCGAAGAGGTCCGCCGCTCGCTCAAGGCCCTGCTCGAGGCGGGCAGCGTCGTCTTCGGCGACCCGTCGACCGTCGAGGTCATCGACGCCGACGCCGAACGCGGCGCCTTCCTGTCCCCGGTGCTCGTGCGCGCCGACGGCGACCGGGCCGAGCCACACGAGGTCGAGGCGTTCGGGCCGGTCAGCACCCTGATGCCGTACACCGACGTCGAGCACGTCATCGACCTGGCCGCCCGCGGGCTCGGCAGCCTGGCGGGTTCGATCGTCACCGCCGACCAGGACTTCGCGCGCGAGGTCGTGCACGGCCTCACGCCGTGGCACGGCAGGCTCCTGGTCCTCGACGCCGAGGACGCCAAGGAGTCCACCGGCCACGGCTCACCGCTCCCCGGCCTGGTCCACGGCGGCCCCGGCCGCGCGGGTGGCGGCGAGGAGATGGGCGGCATCCGCGGCGTCATGCACCACCTGCAGCGCACGGCCGTGCAGGGCAGCCCCCGGATGCTCGCCGAGATCACCGGCCAGTGGGTGGCGGGCGCACCGCGCAGCGAGGAGGGCGAGCACCCGTTCCGCAAGTCGCTCGCCGAGCTGCGTATCGGCGACTCGGTGGTCGCGGGACCCAGGACGGTCACCCAGGCCGACGTGGACCACTTCTCTGAGTTCACCGGCGACACGTTCTACGCGCACACCAACCCGGAGGCGGCCGCGGCGAACGAGTTCTTCGGCGGGATCGTGGCCCACGGGTACCTGATCCTGTCGTTCGCGGCGGGTCTGTTCGTCTCGCCGGAGCCCGGCCCGGTGCTGGCCAACTACGGCCTGGAGAACCTGCGCTTCCTCACCCCGGTGTTCCCCGGTGACGAGCTGACCGTGACCCTCACGGCCAAGCAGATCACTCCCAGGGAGAACGCCGAGTACGGCGAGGTTCGCTGGGACGCCGACGTCACCAAGCAGGGCGGCGAGTCCGTCGCCAAGTACGACGTGCTGACCCTGGTCGCCAAGACCAGGTAAGACGGGCAATGACCAGGGGCGGTGTCCAGCGCGGACACCGCCCCTTGCCGTTTCGTGTGCCTATGCCGCGTCGACCAGGATGATCGACTCCTGGCGGGCCGCCGTCACACCCGTCGCGTAGTTCCGCTGGACCTGGGAGGCCTCAGCCGAGCTGGGGCGGGCGTTGGTGCAGCTGACCGGCGCCGAACTGCCCGACATCAGGTCCGAGCACAGCCCGGTCCTGCGGTCGGGGAGGCCGAGGATGTGGCCGAACTCGTGCGCGGCGATCCGGGTCGGGTTGTAGCCCTGCTGGACGGCCTGGCGGCCCATCCAGACGGTGCCACTGCCGCTGGCACGGATCGGTCCCAGCGTGGCCCGCGGCCAGTTGTTGTCCGCGATGACCCGGACGTTGATCCGCTGACCGGCGGTCGCCTTGACGATCCGGACGTTGGTGACCGACTCGTTCCAGATGCGGACGCCCGCGGCGACCGCCTCCTTGAACTCGCCCGCGTTGGTGTCGTCGTAGGTGATGGTGACCGCCGCGGCGGGCGCGGCGGGTGCGGCAGCGGCCGGTGCGGCACCGGCGATGACCGCGGCACCCAGTGCGGCGTTGGCCGCGACCAGGGCGAATGTGCGTCGAAGCATGCAGGGCTCCAGGTGTTCTGTGTGCGGATGAGCCGCCCGAGGTACGCCCGCACTTCCAACCTAGGAGCGTCAGATCCCCGCGCAAGACGGCCATTGGGGGGCATCCGGTCGCGGTGAGTACCGGTCCTATGGGCCAAGTCAGTGAAGAAGTGACCGCGATCACATTCGGCGACGTATGCGAGTGTCCACTTCGGACTATAAGGTCGGGTGTATGCCTCTTGATCAGCGGAGATGCCTCCGATCCGGCCTCTCCGGGGGCGGCGGCACGATGATCGTCAGGGCGCCGGATGGCCTGCAGGCGGGTACGCTGGATGTGTTGCGCCGCAACAGGTTCAGTAGCTGCCGGCTTGACCCGGACCGCTTAGGGGACCCCCGATTTGATCCCCTGTTGGGCACCGTGTAACTTTATCCAAGTCAGAGCGGAACGGGCCGGGAAAACCGGAACGGGGCCTGGCGAAACCAAAGACTTAAAAGCCTCTAGCTGAAGCTGCTTCGGTGGTTGACGCGGATGTGCGTGTGTTGTTTGAGAACTCAACAGTGTGCCGATTTAAGCCAGTAGAGCTTAAATGATTGAACCCCTTTGTGGGTTCCTTTGAGATGAATTGATGCCAGTTTTGGTGTCTTTTTGTCAGGCAGAGAACACTCT
>DATLIA010000141.1:0-29461 GCA_035540215.1 Actinokineospora sp.
GAGACAGGCTCGAAGACGATGTCCACGTCCTCGCCACCGGTGAGCTCCCGGATCCGCTTGCCGAAGCGCCGCCACTCGGACTGGTCCTGGGTGTGCTCGTCCTTCCAGAACCGGAAGTCCTCCGCGGACCTGTTGATGACCAGCTCGGCGCCCATCGCCCGGCAGACCTTTGCCTTCTCGTCGTTGGAGACCACGCAGACCGGGGTGGCGCCGCCGTTGAGCGCGTACTGCGTGGCGAAGCCGCCGAGGCCGCCCGAGGCGCCCCAGACCAGCACGTTGTCGCCCTGCTTCATCCCGGCGCCGTTGCGGCTGACCAGCTGGCGGTAGGCGGTGGAGTTGACCAGGCCGGGGCTGGCCGCCTCCTCCCAGGTGAGGTGGGCCGCCTTGGGCATCAGCTGGTTGGACTTGACCAGGGCGATCTGGGCCAGCCCGCCGAAGTTGGTCTCGAAGCCCCAGATCCGCTGCTCCGGGTCGAGCATCGTGTCGTTGTGGCCCTCGGGGGACTCGAGCTCGACCGAGAGGCAGTGCGCGACGACCTCGCGTCCCGGCTGCCAGGCGTGCACACCGGGGTGGCGCCGCCGTTGAGGGCGTACTGCGTCGCGAACCCGCCGAGGCCACCCGAAGCGCCCCAGATCAGGACGTTGTCGCCCTGCTTCATGTCGCCGCCGTTCTTGCTGACCAGCTGGCGGTACGCCGTGCAGTTGACGAGGCCGGGGGAGGCGGCCTCCTCCCAGGTCAGGTGCTCGGGCTTGGGCATGAGCTGGTTGGCCTTGACCATCGCGACGTCGGCCAGGCCGCCGAAGTTGGTCTCGAAGCCCCAGATGCGCTGCTCGGTGTCGAGCATCGTGTCGTTGTGGCCGTCGGGGCCTTCGAGCTCGACGTTCAGACAGTGCGCGACGACCTCGTCGCCCGGCTTCCAGTTGTGCACGCCGGGGCCGGTGCGCAGCACGACGCCCGCGAGGTCGGAGCCCACCACGTGATACGGCAGGTCGTGGCGCTTTGACAGCGGCGACATGCGGCCGTAGCGCTCCAGGAACTTGAACGTCGAGACCGGCTCGAAGATGGAGGTCCAGACGGTGTTGTAGTTGATGGCGCTGGCCATCACCGCGACCAAGGCCTCGCCAGGGCCCAGCTCCGGGGTCGGCACGTCATCGAGGTGCAGCGATTCGCGCGGGTCCTTGTCGCGTGACTCCAGGCCCTCGAACATCGCCACTTCGTCGGCGTGCACGGTGACTCCCTTGTAGGAGTCGGGAACCGGCAACGAGCCGATCGCGTCGAGCTCGTCGGCCTGGATGGCGTCGAGGATCTTCTGCACTGCGGACCTCCCGGCGAATTGGGGCTTAACGCCCAGGTGGCGAGATGTTACTTACGGGTACCCCATGAGTGTGCTTGATGTGAGAGATGGCACGCGATCGTGCGAACGTGATATTGCCTGCGCGTCTTCGGAAGCGGACCATTGACCTTGGGATCTCCGTTGCAGTGGAGGTGGTCTCGATGAGTGAGTCCGGATCGGTCAAACCGTGGACCCGCCCCTACGACTGGGCCGAGGTACTTCTCGGCGCCGTCGCCATGGCGTCTCCACTCTGGATGGATACCGACAACGCCGCGATGTGGACCATGGTCGTGCTCGGCGCGCTGATCGCGCTGGACGGCCTGGTGTCCTTGGCGATGCCCGGCATGGTCGCGGGTGAGGCTGTGCAGATCGTGCTCGGTGTCCTGCTGTTCATCTCGCCTTGGGTCATGACCTACACGGACATGACCGGCATCGCGTGGTCCTCTTGGATCATCGGTGCCCTGACCGTGGTCGCGGGCGCCGCCGCCCTTCCGCTGGCCCAAGCGGCCAGCCGGATGGCCGGATCCCACTGATCACGTCGTGTCGACGGGCCGCGGCTCACCGCGGCCCGGCGACCAGCGGGACGACTTGGTCGACCAGGTCGTCGATGAGCGCGCGGGTGTCCCCCAGGATCTCCGGGAGGGTCAGCGACTCCACGATCAGACCTGTCATCGCGATGTAGAGAAGTTCGACGGTCCTGCGGTCGCCGGGCAGGCCCGAGTCGACGTGGAAGGCGACGCTGTCGTCCAGCTGGGCGCGCATGGTCGCGGTGAACGTGCGGTGCAGGTCAGGTCGGCGGGTGGCTTCCAGACGCAGTTCGAGCAGGGCCAGGTAGCCCGCGCGGTCGGCGGTGACCCGGTCGAGGATGTCGTGCATGAACCGCGCGACGGCGGCCCGGTCGCGCGGGGCCGCGAGCGTCCTGGCCACGACCGTCGGATCGGGCGCCAGCCGGACGTGGATGTGCGCGCCGACCTGGCTCAGCAGCTCGTCGCGGCTGGGGAAGTAGTTCGACGCGGTCCCCGCGGGAACGCCCGCTGCCGTATCCACCGCGCGGAAGGTCAACCCGCGCGCGCCCTCGGTCGCCAGGACGTCGACGGCTGCGTCCACCAGCGCGCGGCGCCGGTCCTCGTTCTTTCGCACTTGCCGATCCTAAACCACTATGTCTAAAGTACTCCAGACGTAGTGATTTGGAGGATGGATGCGATTCACGAAGTTCGCGACGGCGGTCCTGGTCGACGACGTGGCGGCCGCCCGGGATTTCCTGGTGGCGCACGTGGGGATGAAGGTCGCCGTCGACCTGGGTTGGTACGTCGACTTCGGCCACGATTGCGACCCGTCGTTCACCTTCGACCTCGTACAGAGCGACCACGAGTCGACGCCCGCGCCGCTGCGGGGGCGTTCGGTCGCCGGGACGTTCCTGGCGTTCGTGGTCGAGGACGCGAAGGCCGAGGAGGCCCGGCTGCGCGACGCGGGTGCGGAAATCATCGCCGAGTGTGTGGACGAACCTTGGGGTCAGCGGCACTTTTTCGCGGCGGTTCCCGGCGGGCTGGTGCTCGACATCGTGCAGATGATCGATCCTGATCCGGCGTGGCTCGCTGCCAGCGGTTTGTGAGTGCTCAGCGCTTCGAGCGGTTCTGGGCGAAGTAGGCCGCGACGTGCTCGATCGAGCACGTCGCGGAGCAGGCCGGACTGGAAGGCCTCGTCGGCGGTGAGGCCGAACTCGGTTTCGGCGCGGGTCAGCAGCACCAGGAAGTCGAGCGAGTCCAGACCCTCGCTCGCCCGCTTGACCGCGTCGACCAGCGGCTGCAACGCGTCGACTCTCGGCTGGAGCACGGCTGGATCGCGGTCGCGCGCCTTGAGTAGAGACCAGACCGCCGCGAGTTCGTCGCGGGCCTGGACACCCGCGTCCAGTAACCCGCTGTAGGCGTCGCGGCGCTTCTCGTGCTGCCATTGCGAGCGCTGGCCGGCGTGCTGGTGCACGTCCTGCCTGCGCGCCGACCATCCGGACAGCGCGGCGGCTCCCGTAGCACCGGTCGCGCCGATGGCGGTGCCGACTACCGCGACCCAAGCGGGGTCCATGCCCCGATTGGATCGCCTTGATCATCCACCGAACGAGTGATTCAGTGCCCGTCGGCCGCGGGTTCCACGAGTTCCACCAGCACGCCGCCCGCGTCCTTCGGGTGCACGAAGTTCACCCGGCTGTTGGACGTCCCCCGCTTCGGCTCGTCGTACAGCAGCCGCAGGCCTTTGGCGCGCAGGTCGGCGGCGACGGCCTCGATGTCGGTGACCCGGTAGGCGAGCTGCTGCAGGCCGGGGCCACTGCGGCCGATGAACTTGGCGATGGTCGACTGCTCGTTGAGCGGCGCCAGCAGCTGGATCGCGGTGCCCGAGCCGGTGTCGCCCGGCGCGCGCAGCATGGCCTCGCGGACGCCCTGTTCCTCGTTCGTCTCCTCGTGTACCGACACGAGGCCGAAGTTGTCGCGGTAGAAGGCGATGGCGACATCGAGGTCGGGCACGGCGATCCCGACGTGGTCGACGGCTACGACATGCGAGGCGAGAGCGTCAGTCATGGGCAAACCTTACGCCAGGCCTACCGGCGGGTAACTATTTGCTGTGCGGCTACTCACAGACGCACGTGGCGGAGGCGTTCTCCGCGAGTAAGGTCCGAGTTAACGCACGTTCGCACGTCTGAGGAGACCGCTGTGTCCGGAACCGTCATCGTCGCGGGGGCGCGCACCCCGATCGGCCGCCTGCTGGGTTCGCTGAAGGACTTCACCGGGGCACAGCTCGGCGGAGTAGCGATCAAGGCAGCCCTGGAGAAGGCGGGCGTCAAGCCCGAGCAGGTCCAGTACACGATCATGGGCCAGGTCCTGACCGCGGGCGCGGGCCAGATCCCCGCCCGCCAGGCCGCCGTCGCCGCGGGCATCCCGATGGACGTCCCGGCGCTGACCATCAACAAGGTGTGCCTGTCCGGCCTCGACGCGATCGCGCTGGCCGACCAGCTCATCCGCGCGGGCGAGTTCGACATCGTCGTGGCCGGTGGCCAGGAGTCGATGACCCAGGCGCCGCACCTGCTGCCGAAGTCCCGCTCCGGCTTCAAGTACGGCGACGTCACCCTGCAGGACCACATGGCCTACGACGGCCTGTTCTGCGCGTTCGACCAGGTCGCGATGGGTGTCTCGACCGAGAAGGTCAACGCCCGCTACTCGCTGACCCGCGAGGAGCAGGACGCCTTCTCCGCCGCGTCGCACCAGAAGGCGGCCAAGGCGATCGCCGACGGTGTGTTCGCCGATGAGATCGCGCCGGTCAGCATCCCGCAGCGCAAGGGCGACCCGGTCGTCTTCGACACCGACGAGGGTGTCCGCGGCGACACCACCGCCGAGTCCCTGGCCAAGCTGCGCCCCGCGTTCGCCAGCGACGGCACCATCACCGCGGGCTCGGCGTCGCAGATCTCCGACGGCGCCGCCGCGGTGGTCGTCATGAGCAAGGCCAAGGCCGAGGAGTTGGGCCTGTCCTGGATCGCCGAGATCGGCGCGCACGGCGTCGTGGCCGGTCCGGACGCCAGCCTGCACGAGCAGCCGTCCAACGCGATCAAGGCCGCGCTGGCCAAGCAGGGCCTTGAGGCGTCCGACCTCGACCTGGTCGAGATCAACGAGGCGTTCGCGGCCGTCGGCGTGGTCTCCACGCAGAAGCTGGGCATCAGCGAGGACATCGTCAACGTGAACGGCGGCGCGATCGCCCTCGGTCACCCGATCGGTGCATCCGGCGCTCGCCTGATCGTGCACCTGGCCTACGAGCTCAAGCGTCGTGGCGGCGGTGTCGGCGCGGCCGCGCTGTGCGGCGGCGGCGGCCAGGGCGACGCGCTGATCATCAGCGTGCCCAAGGCCTGAGCTTGGCCCGTCAGGTCGACGTAGCCGATCTGGTCGACCGCGCGCGGCAGCGACAGCCGCGCGCGGTCGCCCGGCTCATCTCCCTGGTGGAGGACGCCAGTCCGCAGCTGCGAGAGGTCGCGGCGGCGCTGGCTCCGCTCGGCGGGCGAGCCCAGGTCATCGGGCTCACCGGGTCACCCGGGGTCGGCAAGTCGACGACCACTTCGGCGTTGGTCGCCGCCTATCGCGGCCAGGGGAAGCGGGTCGGCGTTCTCGCTGTCGACCCGTCGTCCCCGTTCTCCGGCGGCGCGCTGCTCGGCGACCGGATCCGGATGCAGGACCACGCCACCGACCCGGACGTGTTCATCCGCTCGATGGCCACGCGCGGGCACCTCGGTGGCATGGCCTGGGCCACCCCGCAGGCGCTGCGCGTGCTCGACGCGGCCGGGTTCGACGTGGTGCTCATCGAGACCGTCGGGGTTGGACAGTCCGAAGTGGAGGTCATGGGCCTCGCCGACACCACGCTTGTGCTGCTGGCGCCGGGAATGGGCGACGGCATCCAGGCGGCCAAGGCCGGGATCCTGGAGATCGCCGACGTGTTCGTAGTCAACAAGGCCGACCGCGACGGCGCCGACACCACTGTGCGCGAGCTGAAGTACATGGTCTCGTTGGGCCGCAGGGAGATCCGGGGCGCGAGCTGGCGCCAGCCGATCGTCAAGACCGTCGCCGCGCGCGCCGAGGGCATCGGCGAGGTCGTCGAGGCGATCGACGCGCACCGCGAGTGGATGACCGCGCACGGCGAGTTCGAGGAACGCCGGGCCATGCGCGCCCGCACCGAGATCGAGGCGATCGCGGTGGAGTCGCTGCGCGCCCGGCTCGCCGATGTCCACGGCGGCGACGCGCTCGACGGACTGGCCAAACGGGTCATGTCGGGCGAACTGGACCCATACTCGGCCGCGGACTCGCTGATCGAGAGCGTCCAACAGTCCAATTAGGCTGGTCCGACCGGCCCAAACGGGTCGTCGGCGCGTTCGCGCGGTACTACGTTGGTGACCATGACAGTCACCACTCAAGCCATTGTGGTCGACGGGATCCGTAAGGCGTATGGGGAACTCAAAGCCGTTGACGGTGTCTCGTTCACCGTCGCCGAGGGCGAGTTCTTCGGCATCCTCGGACCCAACGGCGCGGGCAAGACGACCACCCTGGAGATCGTGGAGGGCCTGCGCGAGCCCGACGCGGGCAGCGTTCGGCTGCTCGGCGAGAGCCCATTCCCGCGCAACAAGGCGTTGCTGCCCCGAATGGGTGTGCAGCTGCAGGCGTCGGCGTTCTTCGAGAAGCTGACCGCCCGCGAGCAGCTGCGCACGTTCGGCGCGCTCTACGGCGTGGCCCCGGCCAAGGCCGACGAGATGCTGGAACTGGTCGGGCTCACCGACAAGGCCGACACCCGCGAGGACAAGCTGTCCGGCGGCCAGCGTCAGCGCCTGTCGATCGCCTGCGCGCTGGTCCACGACCCGGACGTGGTGTTCCTCGACGAGCCCACCGCCGCGCTGGACCCGCAGGCGCGGCGCAACCTGTGGGACGTGCTACGCGCGATCCAGGCGCGGGGCAAGACCATCGTCTACACCACGCACTACCTCGACGAGGCCGAGATCCTGTGCGACCGCGTCGCGATCATGGACAACGGCCGCATCCTCGCGATGGACGCACCCGCGACCCTGGTGCGCGGGCTCGACGCGCCGACCCACGTCATCCTGGAACGCGGCTCACTGTCCCTTGAGGACGCCAAGGCGCTCGTCGGCGCCGACACCGCGCACGAGGACGACTTGTCGCTCACCATCTCCACCCGCACCCCCGCGCCGGTGCTGTCCGCGCTGGCCGAGCGGGGCACGCTCGACGGCCTGCAGGTGCGCACCGCCACCCTTGAGGACGTCTTCCTCGATCTGACCGGACGGGAGTACCGCGCATGACCGGGGCGTTCAAGAGCTTGTCCGTGGCCATGGTCAAGGGCTTCGTCCGCGACAAGGCCACGCTGTTCTTCACCTTCGTCTTCCCGCTGATGTTCCTGGTCGTCTTCGGCCTGCTGTTCCGCGACGCGGGCACGGACAAGCTCAAGATCGGCGCGGTCGGCGACGGCCCGGTCCTGGCCGCGCTCGAACAGTCCGGCGTGGTCGAGCTGGAGCGGTTCGACACCGTCGAGGCGGGCGTGCAGAAGGTCCGCGACGGCGACCTGCCCGGCATGGTCGAGGCCACCGGGAACACGGTGTCGCTGCGGTTCGCCGCCAGCGACCAGGCCCAGGCGGGCCTGGTGCAGGGCATCGTCGCGGGCTTCACCCAGGAGCTGAACGTCCGCGCGACCGGTCAGCCGCCGCGCTTCCAGTTCACCGCCGCCCAGGTCGAGGACGCCTCACTCAAGCCGATCCAGTACCTGACCCCCGGCATCCTGTCGTGGGGCATCGCGGTCACCGCGGTCTTCGGCGCCGCGCTGACGATGGTCAACTGGCGGCGCAAGCAGGTGCTGCGCAGGCTGCGGCTGGCCCCGGTGACCCCGACGACCGTGCTCAGCTCGCGGCTCAGCGTCACCATCGGCGTCGCGGTCGCGCAGGCGTTCGTGTTCGTCGGCGTGGCGTTGCTGCCCGTGTTCGGGTTGCGGCTCTCTGGCACCTGGTGGCTGTCGATTCCCGTTTTCCTCAGCGGGATCCTGGCCTTCTTCGCCATCGGCATGCTCATCGGCGCGTTCACCAAGACCGAGGAGGCGGCCACGGGCGCGGCGAACATCGTCGTGCTGCCCATGGCTTTCCTCTCCGGCACGTTCTTCCCGATCGACGCCGCGCCGCCGTGGCTGCAGACGGTGTCGAAGATCTTTCCGCTGCGGCACATGAACGACGGCATGATGGACTTCCTGGTACGTGGGAAATCCGTCACGGCGATGTTGGTCCCGTGCGCGGTCCTGATCGGCTTCACCCTCGTGGTCGGCTTCATCGCCTCGAAGGTGTTCACCTGGGAAGACAGCTAATTGGCGTCGCCTTCGGCGACGCGGGCTCGGCCGCCTTCAGGTGACGCATCGGGCACGTGAACGCGCCAGACTTCGTCGGCGTGTTCACGCACCCGATGCGTCACCGCGGCCAAGCGGTCGTGGTGCTGCTGGGGAGCTGTTGCGCCTGGTGCCGCGCGGGAGTGCGTTGAGTCGCTCTCCTGGCGCCATCTTGCTGGCTGGGATAGTTGATCCTGAATAGGTCGCGAGCACCGTGCTTTGCCTCGGCGGCCGTCGACCGCATGGCCGCGCTGTTGGCCGAAATCGGCGGGAAACGCCTGCGTAACGGCTTGCGTCACCTCGCGATTTCGCTGTGTTCACAAGGCACCCAGTAGTCGCGTGAGCGCGCTCACGCTCCACACTGGAGCCATGTTCGACACCGCAGCAAGGTTCCGCGCCGTCGCCATCGCCGAGGCCTTCTCCTGGCTCGGCCTTCTCGTCGGCATGTTCTTCAAGTACGCCACCGACTTCGGCGACTTCGGCGTGAAGGTCTTCGGGCCGATCCACGGCGCCGTGTTCGTCGTCTACCTGGCCGTCGCGGTGTTCACCGCGTGGCGCCAGCGCTGGGACGTGTGGACCACTGGCTGGGCGCTCGTGTCGAGCATCCCGCCGCTGGCCACGATCATCTTCGAACGCTGGGTCGTGCGCACGGGCAAGCTCGACCCGGTCGCCGTCCGCGCCGCGATCTAGTCCTGGAAGTCGCCCGCCGCCTTGCGGACCTTCGCGAGAAGGTCCGTGAGCTGGGCGGTCTGGCGGTCGGTGAGACCGTTCAGGCCGAAGTCGACGGCCGTCACCGCGGCCGTGGCCTGGGCACGCAGTTCGCGTCCGGCCTCGGTGATCTCGGCGAGCGTGGTGCGGCGGTCGGTCGGGTGCGGCATCCGGCGCACCAGGCCGTCGGCCTCCAGTCGGTCGACGATGTTCGTCACACTCGTCGGGTGCAGCTGCAGGCGCTCGCCCATCACGCGCATCGGCAGGCTGCCGCGCGAGGAGAACGTCAGCAGCACCAGCGCCTCATACCGGGCGAAGGTCAGGCCGTGCGGCTTCAGCGCTCCGTCCACAGCGGACTGAAGAATCTGCTGCACGCGCATGACGCTCGTCACCGCGGCCATGGTCGTCGAGTCGCCGATCCGCTCGCGCCACAGCTCAGCTGCCTTGGCGATCGGATCGAATGGCAACGTACGCGGCCTCATGACCAGCAAGTTACCAGCCAGGAACCGGCCTGAGCCGGTCAGTAGCCCCCGGCGGGCGGCTCGAACTCCGCCCGCACGCCCAGCAGCCGCACCGGGCGGTCCAGGTCGAACCGGCCGAGCGCGGTCAGCGCGGCCGACTCGATCTCCGCGGCCTCGGTCGTCGGGCCGGGCAAGGTCACGCTGCGGCTCTTGGTGAAGAACGGCGCGAACCGCGCCTTCACCCCGACCCGGATCACCGGCCGATCCTCGCGGTCCACGTCGGCCATGAGCTGGGCGACCAGCCGCGTGATCGCCGCGCGCAGGTCGTCTGGCTCGGTGAGGTCCTGCTGGAAGGTGGTTTCCCGGCTGTGGGAACGGGCCACCCACGGCGTCCCGGTCACCTCGGCCGAGCTCGCGCCCAGACCCAGTGAGTGCAGCCACGGGCCGATCGTCGGCCCCATCCGCGCCGCCAGCGCCTCCGGGTCGGCCGCCGCGAGCTCACGCACTGTGGTCAGGCCCAGCTCGGCCAGCTTGCGGGCGGTCTTGGTCCCGATGCCCCAGAGCGCGTCGGTCGGCCGGTCGCCCAGCACCGCGAACCAGTTGTCCTTGGTGAGTTGAAACACGCCCGCCGGTTTGCCGAAGTCGGTGGCGAGCTTCGCCCGCAGCTTGTTGTCGCCGATCCCCACCGAGCAGTGCAACGCCGTCCGCTCCAGCACCACGTCATGGATCTGCCTGGCCAGCGTGACGGGCTCGTCGGTCTCGACGCCGAGGAACGCCTCGTCCCAGCCCAGCACCTCCAGCGGGAACCCGAACTCGCGCAGCGCCGCCATCACCTCCGCCGAGGCCGCCGTGTACGCCTCGGGGTCGCTGGCCAGGAAGACAGCGTCCGGGCACCGCTTGACCGCGAGCTTCATCGGCAGTCCCGACCGCACTCCGAACTCCCGCGCCTCATACGACGCTGTCGCCACCACCGCGCGCTCGGTCGGGTCGCCCCGGCCGCCGACGACCACGGGCAGGCCGCGCAGCTCAGGCCTGCGCAGGACCTCGACCGCGGCGATGAACTGGTCGAGGTCGACGTGCAGCACCCACTGGTCGGCCACCTGGCTAGTGGTGTGACCCACGACGGCGACCAGATCTCGACATGCCCACGACGCCGCTGCCCGCGTTGCGCGAACGGCCAAGTACATCCAGTACGAGCGCCGTCCCCGCGCCTTGGCAGCGACGCCGTGGACACGCCGATACCCGGCCACCGTCATGAGTCACACCACTAGTGTGCCTGGTGGAACGCCGATCCGAGGGAGTCGCCGTGCTCGTCGCCTTCAGTGTCAGCCCGCTCGGCGGGGAGTCGGAGAACGTCGGGGAGGCCGTCGCCGCGGCGGTGCGGGTCGTGCGCGAGTCCGGCCTGCCCAACGAGACCACCGCCATGTTCACCACGATCGAAGGCGAATGGGACGAGGTGATGGCCGTGGTCAAGCGGGCGACCGACGTCCTGCTGGCCGACTTCCCACGCGTCGGGCTCGTCCTCAAGGCCGACATCCGGCCCGGCCACACCGGCCAGCTCACCGCGAAGGTCGAACGGGTCGAGCGCTATCTCGCCGACTCCCAGGACACCGACTCATAGGATCGCCGACATGGACCCGCGCCGCCTGTGGCTCTGCTTCGAGCCGTATCACGACGTCACCTACTTCACCCCGGAGTCGATCGCCGAGACCGACGCGCTGGGCTGCAAGGGCCGGTGGATGGGCTACTTCGGCCTGCGTGCCGCGCCCCTCGGCGCGGCCCCGGCCTGGCTGGTGACGAGCCTGTTCTACAACTTCCACCCGTCGATGGTCGAGCGCGCGCTGCCCGAGGCGTGGGCCATCGCCTCGCCGGAGGAGTTCCTCCGCGCCCGGCTCGCCGGGGTCGACGCCGCCCTGCGGCGGATGCTCGGCGAGGACACGCTGGCGGGTGACGACGTCGCCGAGGCGGCCGACATCGCCCGGGCGCTGACCCCGTGGGTGCCCACCGCCGGTCGCGCGCTCGGCGCCGCCAACGCCGCGCTCGACCTGCCCGCCGAGCCGCACCTGGCGCTCTGGCAGGTCACCACCACGCTGCGCGAGTCCCGCGGCGACGGCCACGTGGCCGCGCTGGTCTCCGCGGGCTTGGACCCGTGCGAGGCCTTGGTGCTCTTCGGCGCCGACAAGGACCTGCCCGGCGAGTACCTGCGCGCCGCCCGGAAGTGGTCCGAGGAGGAGTGGGCCGCCGCCGACGAACGCCTGCGTGAACGCGGCCTGCTGACCGACGGTGGCGCGCTGTCCGCCGACGGCCGCGACCTGCGGGAGACCGTCGAGGATCTGACCGACGAGGCCGCCGCCGCGCCGTGGGTCGAACTCGGGGAGCGGGGCACCGCCCGTCTCGTCGAGCTGCTGGCGCCCCTGTCACTGCGCATCATCAGCCAGAACGAGGTGATGCGACGCAACCCGATGGGCCTGGACCCGATGGCCGAGCTGGCCGAGATGGCCGGGAGCCCGGACGCCGCCGAAACGACCATGCCAGGATGACACCGTGACGAGGCCAGATCCACGCCAGACCGCCGCTCTGTCGGCCGCCCTGTCCAGGGCCGTCGACCTGTCCGCGCTCAAGGCAAGGGCGGAGACCCCCGCCAAGGCGTCCGGCGGTGCCGCACCGGCACCGACCAGCGCGTTCTCCAGCGACGTGACCGAGGCAAGCTTCCAGGGCGAGGTCGTCGAGCGCTCGATGGAGGTCCCCGTCCTGGTCGCGCTGCACGCGAGCTGGTCGGCGCAGTCCCAGCAGCTGCTGACCCTGCTCGACCGCCTGGTCGCCGAATACAACGGCGCGTGGCGGCTGTGCAAGGTCGATGTCGAGGCCAGCCCGCGGGTGGCCCAGCTCTTCGGCGCGCAGTCCGTGCCGATGGTCGTCGCCATCGCCGCGGGCCAGCCGGTCGAGGCCTTCGCCGAGGTCCCGCCCGAGCCGCGCCTGCGCGAGTGGATCGGCGGCCTGCTCGACGCCCTGCGCGACCGCATGCCCGCCATCCGCGCCGCCGAGGAGTCCGCCCCCGAGGGCACCGCCCCGGAACCGGAACCCGAGGATGAGCGCTTCGTCGCCGCCGAGACCGCCTTCGAGCAGGGCGACTACGCCGCCGCGGCCGCCGCCTACCAGGGCATCCTCGACACCGAGCCCGGCAACGAGGAGGCCAAGGCCGCACTGGCCCAGGTCGAGTTCCTCGCCCGCACCGAGGCCACCGACCCGTCGGTGATCGTCCGCGCCGACACGTCACCCGAGGATGTCGAGGCGCAGGTCGCCGCGGCGGACCTGGAGCTGGCGGGTCAGCAGGTCGAGGTGGCCTTCGCGCGGCTGATCAACACGGTCCGCCGCACCGCCGGCGACGACCGCGACAAGGCGCGCACCCACCTGGTGTCGCTGTTCGACCTGTTCGCCGCCGACGACCCGCGCGTGGCCAAGGCCCGCCGGGACCTCGCCAGCGCGCTCTACTGAGCGGGACGCGGCCTGCCCCCAGGGCAGGCCGCATCGTCCTCTGAAGGTCGAGGACAGTGCGTCGCCGCTAGTGCTTACTGTTCCTAGAACTGGGTAGCGCAGCCCTTGTCGCCGTCGAAGTAGCCGACGCGGAAGGCCTCAACTCGCGCGAAACCTGACGGGATCTGCGTGCCCTTGATGTCGGCCGCGATCAGGCTGCTGTCCTGCAGCAGCTCGGCCACGGCCTCGTCGAGGTCGCCGACGGCGATGTGCAGGCCGCCGTCGCCGTCGCCGGGGACCTTGTCGACGGTGAACGCCGCCCACGCGCCGGTCAGGCAGGCGGTGCGCAGGCCCGTGGTCTCGCCTTCCAGCGCCACGCCGACCGACTTCTGGATCGCGAGCGAGTACCGGGACGCGATTTCGGCGAACGCGGCGAAGTCGCCGATGCCGTTGCCGTCCACGCCGGGCTCCTGGCCACGCTTGGGTGGCGTCGCGATCTTCTCCAGCGCCTTGAGGTCGATGGCGACCACGTTCTCCGCGGCGCAATAGGTCGCGGGCGGGGTGGACGCGCCGTCAGCGCACTTCGCGCCGTTGTCCTTGATCTCCGGCGGGGCCGCGCCCGTGCGCTTGAACGCCTCTTCCAGGCTCTTCTTCAACAGGCCCTGGATACGCTTGTCGGTGACGTCGGCCTCGCCGCGCGTCGACTCGTCCTGGTTGTTGCGCTCCTTCTCGGCGATGCGGCCGTTGATCTCGTTCGGGTCCATCTTCGCGCAGCGCCGAGGGCCCTCGGTGAAGCCCGCCTGAAAGGCGAAGACCCGGTCGAACGCCAGCCCGTGCGCGCCCTGCTTGTCCGCCGACAGGCCCGCCGGGTCGCGGATGAAGAACATCGTGGCGAGGACCTGGTTGAGCCCCTTGCCGACGTTGATCTCGAAGTGCTTGGCCTTGCCCTCGGCGACGTGCCGGAAGAACGCGCCCGCGTAGCAGTCGGCCTGCTGTTCCTTGACGATCGTCGGCGTGCCCTGGCCGATGTTGCTCTTCTTGCCGAGGCGGAACTGCACGGCGTGGCCCATCTCGTGGGCCAGCACGGCCACGACCGACATGGGGCCGAACTGCTTGTCGAGCATCGGCAGCAGCACGCCGCGGTCCCAGGACACGCTGTCGTCGAGGCTGCAGTAGAACGCGTTGACCGACTTCGCCGTCGTCGCGTTGCACACCTTCAGCGCGGTGCCGTTGGAGTCGTAGGACACCAGCCGCTTGAGCGGCTCGAACTTCTGCCCCTCGAAGTCGGCGGGCATGCGCTCGGCCCAGTAGTCGTAGATGTCCGACAGCGCGTTGATCGCCAGGCGGTCCATCTCGCCCTTGTCGGCGTTCTCCACGGTGAAATCGGCGTCGACGACGCCCTGCTTCGGCCCGCTCGGCTTGTTGTTGTCGATGGGAATTCCCGCCGCGGTGCCCGCGTCGATATCACCGACGGCCTTGGCGGACCCGGGAATGGTCTTGCCACAGCCACCGAGCTGCGTGGCCAGCATGGCCGCAGCCGCCAGCGTCGCCGCGATCCTGATCCGCACGTTCACTCCCACCCGTTTTGTCTGGCTGCACCCTACTGCCGAGTCGGGATCACCGTGCGCCGATTCCGGTTATCTCAGGTGAGGCCGCATTTCTCCCCGCCATTGGTGAAGCCGTCGCGGAAAGCGGTGATCCGGTCGAACCCGGCGTCGATCGCCCCGCCCTTGGCGTCGCGGGCGGCGTAGTCGTAGTCGAGGAGGACCTGCACGGCCTCGTCGAGATCGCCGGGGGAGAGGAACCGGCGCTCGGCGGTGAACAGCGACCCGGTGAACGCCCCGGCCAGGCACACCGCCGACTTCTGCGCCTCGACACCGTCTGTGGGCTTGCCCATGATGGCCAGGGCCGCGATGCCGAACCGGCTGGCGATGAGCGCGCCGGTGGCGTAGTCGCCGATCTCGGTGTGGATCCGCGGCAGTTCCTTCTTGTTGTCCAGCTCGACGCTCCCGCCGTCCGGGCAGAAGGCGACCGGGCCCTGCTTGCCGCCGCCGCACTGCGGGATCTGGCCGACGGTGCTGATCTTGGGCTCGGTCCATGTCTTGCCGGACTTCGTCATCAGTTCGGAGAAGTACTTGTTCAGGTTCGGCGAGATCGATTCGATGATCTGCTCGAACTTCAGGTTGCCGCCGCGGGCCTGGTCACCGGCGTCGATGAACCCGCTGAGGGTGAAGGTCCGGTTGTCGACCGTCATCTTGGCGCACAGGTCGACACCCTGCTCGTAGCCGTCCTGGAAGGCCGACACCCGGTCGAACGCGTCGCCGTGCGCCCCCCGGTCGGTCTGCTCGGTGCCGATAGGGTCCCGAAAACTGATCAGCGACTCAAGCGCCGAGTCCAGCCGCTCCTTGGCGATGTTGAGGTGCGCGGACTTGCCGTCGGCGACCCAGCGGACGAACGAGCCCGCGTAGCAGTCGGCCATGGCCTCGATGAGGATCGTGGGGAACTTCTTCGGGTTCTCTTTGCGCTGGTCGAGCCCGGCGCCGGTCCGGTTCTGCACGGCGTGCCCGAACTCATGGGCCAGGACGAGCATGACGGCGGCCTCGCCGAACCGGTCCCGCAATACGGGGAGAAGGGCGGCCCGGTCCCACGCGATGATGTCGGCGGTGGGGCAGTAGAAGGCATTGCCCTCGACGTCGTTGGCCTTCTCCGCACACGGCGGGGCGTCGCTGCCCGCGTCGGAGGTGTCGACGGAGAAGTAGCCGCCCTTGAGGTCGCTGAACTCCTTGCCGAACGTTTTCGGGAAGGACTGCTCCCAGTAGGTGCGGATGTCTGTGATGACCGTCGCGGCCAGGCGGTCGATCTCGCCGTTGTCGGTGTTCTCGACGAACGACGGGTCGACGCCCCCGGGGTCCCCGGGGTCTTCGCGGGAGACGACTGAGCCCTGGCCGGTGGGGGTGCCGGGGATGGCGGTCGTGCACGCGGTCATGACCACGGCCAGCGCGAGTGCGGGCAGGAGTCGGACACGGTGACCAAGCGGGGAGCGCACGGGTCCAGTGTGCCGCAGCCGAGTCGGCGCCGTTGCGCAATGGTCGGTCCGGGCTCCGCCGCGTTGCCTGCGCCGCTCTTCGACTTTGGCGCCCGCTTGGGCAGGTCCATTGTTCAACAATCCCACAATCCTACAAATGGATCGCTCTTATGTAGAATTGTCCTACAATCCTGACCCGCGCGTGAGTCGACGATGGGGACTTCGGCTTGGGCGGCGCGCTACTCGGGGGTCAGCCAGAGCACGCCCTGCGGCGGCAGGTGCAACACAGCCGACGCCTGCCTGCCGTGCCACGGCACGTCCTCCGCCGCCACCCCGCCGTAGTTGCCCACGCCAGACCCGCCGTACCCCGCCGCGTCGGTGTTGAGGACTTCCCGCCACCGGCCCGCCCGCGGCAGTCCGACCCGGTAGTCGTGGTGCGGCGTGCCCGCGAAATTGGCCACGCACACCAACTCGTGCCCATCGGCGACCCGCGCGAAGCTGATCACATTGCCTGCCGAGTCGTTCGCGTCGATCCACGAGAACCCCTCCGGACTCGTGTCGTCGCCATACAGCGCGGGGCTATCCCGATAGACGGCGTTGAGATCGGCCACCAGTGACCGAACCCCGCGGTGCAACGGGTCCTCGATCAGGTCCCAGTCCAGCGACCGACCCTCCGACCACTCCCGGACCTGCCCGAACTCGCCGCCCATGAACAGCAGCTGCTTGCCCGGGTGCGCCCACATGTACGCCAGCAGCGCTCGCAGCCCCGCCGCCTTGTTCCAGTCGTCGCCCGGCATCCGGGTCCAGAGCGAGCCCTTGCCGTGGACGACCTCGTCGTGCGACAGCGGCAGGACGAAGTTCTCACTCCACGCGTACATGAGCGAGAACGTCAACTCGTTGTGGTGATACGAACGGTGCACTGGATCGTGGCCCGTGTAGCTCAGCGTGTCGTGCATCCAGCCCATGTTCCACTTGAAGCCGAACCCGAGCCCGCCCAGATGGGTCGGTCGGGTGACCCCGGGCCACGCTGTCGACTCCTCGGCGATCATCACCGTGCCGGGATGGTGCTTGTAGACAGTGGCGTTGAGTTCCTGCAGGAACCGGACCGCGTCCAAGTTCTCCCGGCCGCCGTGCACGTTGGGCAGCCACTCGCCCTCGTTGCGCGAGTAGTCGAGATAGAGCATCGAGGCGACGGCGTCGACCCGCAGCCCGTCGACGTGGAACTCCTCGATCCAGTACAGGGCGTTCGCGACCAGGAAGTTGCGGACCTCCGGGCGGCCGAAGTCGAACACCAGCGTGCCCCAGTCCGGCTGCTCACCGCGTCGGGGGTCGCCGTGTTCGTAGAGCGGGCCGCCGTCGAAGCGGGCCAGCGCCCACGAGTCGCGCGGGAAGTGCGCGGGCACCCAGTCGACCAGCACGCCGATGCCGCGTTCGTGCAGCGCGTCGACGAAGTGGCGGAACTCGTCCGGGGTGCCGAAACGCGCGGTCGGCGCGTAGTACGACGTGACCTGGTAGCCCCAAGATCCACCGAACGGGTGCTCCGCGACCGGCAGCAGCTCGACATGGGTGAAGTTGTGCTCGGCCAGGTAATCGCCGAGTTGTTCGGCCAGCTCCAGATACCCGAGGCCCTGACGCCACGAGCCGAGGTGCACCTCGTACACGCTCATCGGCGCCCGGCTCCAGTCGGTGGCGTCGCGCGCGGCGAGCCAGTCCGCGTCGCCCCACTCGTAGTCCGAAGTGGACACAACAGACGCCGTGGCGGGCGGGATCTCGGTGGCGAAGGCCATCGGATCGGCCTTCTCGTGCCACGAGCCGTCAGCGGCGTGGACGCGGAACTTGTACCGCGTCCCCGCGCCGACGCCGGGGATGAACAACTCCCACACGCCCGACGAACCCAGCGACCGCAGCGGTGTCGCGCGGCCATCCCACCCGTCGAAATCGCCGCACACCCGCACGCCGCGCGCGCTCGGCGCCCAGACCGCGAAGGACGTGCCGCTCACCGGTCCGGACGGAGTGTCGTAGGTGCGGACATGCGCGCCGACGACGTCCCACAGCCGCTCGTGTCGACCCTCGCCGAACAGGTGCAGATCCAGCTCACCCAGTGTCGGCAGCCAGCGGTACGGATCGTCCACGACGACCGTGTCCGCTCCGTAGTCGATCTCCAGCCGGTACTCCTCCGGCACCGTGGGCAGCGCGGCCTCGAACAGGCCGCCGCCCAGGTCATCGAGGTCATACCGGTCGGCGCCGACGAGCGCGGCCACGCCCTTGGCGTGCGGGCGCAGGGTCCGCACCACGCCCCCACCTGGTCTGCCGGGGTCCGGGTGGACGCCGAGGACCGAGTGGGGATCGTGGTGGGCACCCGCGAGCAGGCGCTCGATCTCAGAAACCAAAAAGTCTCATCCTTGGGCGATGTAGGACTGCAGTTGGTCGCGGTCGGTCTCGAGCTGACTGATCCGGACCTTGACGACGTCGCCGATGCTGACGATGCCGGTGAGCTTGCCGTCGACCACCACCGGCATGTGCCGGATCCGGCGTTCGGTCATCGTCGCCGCGAGGCTGTCGACGCTGTCCTCGGGGACGCAGGTGACCACGTCGGCGGTCATGATGTCGGCGACCGTGGCGTTGAGCAGTTCACCACCGTGCTCGACGAGTTTGCGCACGATGTCACGCTCGGAGACGATCCCGACCACCGAATCCGTGTCGACCACCACCAGGGCGCCGACGTTGTGTTCGGCGAGCGCTCTGATCAGACCGGCCACTGTGGTGCCCGGATCAACCGTGGCCACACTCGCGCCCTTGCCACGCAACACATCCGAGATACGCATGCAGGCCACCTCGATCCTGTTCGTCGCGTCTGTTCCCTGTCGATCAGGTTAGCCACGATCGGCCCGACCCGAAACCTCACGCTCTGCGCAAGGCGGCGAGCGGTACGCGAACCCACTCCGGCCGGTTGCGGTGCTCGTAGGCGACCTCGTAGACGGCTTTGTCCAGCTCGAACGCCCGCAGCAGCACGCCGCTGTCGCGCGGGTCGGCGCCCGCGACCGAGCCGTAGCCCGCGCAGAACGAAGCACGATTGCGGTCGCTCCACTCCGCGGCCCTGGTCGTGCGCTGGTTGTCGTCGTCGGCGCCCAGCAGCTGCCAGGCCGCGTAGTCGAACGACCTCAGCATCCCCGCTACGTCCCGCAGCGGCGACCTGGGCGTCATCCGCTCCTCGACCGGGGCGGCGGGCTCGCCCTCGAAGTCGATCAGCACCCAGCCCGCGGTCGTGCGCAGGACCTGGCCGAGGTGCAGGTCACCGTGGATCTGCTGGACGTCAACGCCCGCCGGGAGCGCGCGGATGGCGTCGAACGCCTCCCGCAGCATCGGCTCGTGTTCGGCCAGCGCGGGGACCGCGGCGAGGACGGCGTCCAGCCTGCCGTGCATCGCCTCCGCCGCGCGGTCGAGCCGGTCGGCTGGCACGGTCTCGGTGCCCAGCGCGGCGGCCAGATCGGCGTGCACCTGCGCGACGGCGGCGCCCAGCCGCGACGACTCGCCCGCGAAGTCCCCGCCCACCTCGCCCGCGTGCAGGTCGCCCTCGGCGAGCAGGTCGCGCACGCTCGCCGTCGCGGTGGCCCAGCCCTCCGCCGAGTCGGCCAGGTAGCGCTGCGCGAACCCGAGCACCAGGTCGTCGGTCTCCACGACACCGACCGGGTCGGCGACCTGCGCGCTGCCGACCCGGTGCAGCGCCCGATGCAGCTCGACGTCGCGATTGGGTGCCGCGGCCGGGCGGCGGAACAGCTTGAGGATGTAGTGGTAGCCGAAGACGATCGACGTGTTGCTCTGCTCCACCCCGATCGGCCGCGCTCGCAGCCCCGTGACGATCTCGGCCTCCGGCGTCCACCGCACGCCGCCCTCGGCCTCGCCCTTGGCGAGCAATTCCAGCAGCACCGACATCAGCTCGGGGTCCTGAGTCGCCTCGAACGCGTAGGACTCGCCGAGTCTGCCGATCACCGGGCCGTCGGGCACCTCGTCCTGTATGCCGATGAGCACCTGGTAGAGGTCGCCGTCCGCGTCGATCAGCGTGTGGATCAGGCCGGGGGCCAGCATCGACGCGCGGTCGACGCGCACATCGGCCACGTCGGCGCCCTTGGCGGCGAACCAGCGCTGCGTGGGCAGCCACTTGCGCAGGTCGTCTGCCAAGGCCTCGACGGTGTGCTGGGGACGGGTGCTCACGGTCCTTCGCCCTCCTCAGGGGTGAGCTGGAACCAGTAGAAGCCGTGTCCGGGCAGCGTCAACAGGTAGGGCAGCTCACCGATCGGCGGGAAGCGCACCCCGCCGGTCAGCTCGATCGGGACCCAGCCCGCGTTGTCGGCCAGGTGCAGTTCCACCGGCTGGGGAAAACGGGACAGGTTGTTCACGCAGATCACGACGTCGCCGTCGTGTCGGCGCAGGTAGGCGAGCACGCTCGGGTTGGACGAGCCCAGCTCGGTGAAGTCGCCGAGCCCGAAGGCCGGGTGTTCCTTGCGGACCTGGAGCATCCGCCGAGTCCAGTGCAGCAGCGAGCTGGTGTTGTTCATCTGCGCCTCGACGTTGACCGCCTGGAACCCGTAGACCGGGTCGGCGATCGCGGGCAGGTAGAGGCGGGCGGGGTCGCAGCGGGAGAAGCCCGCGTTGCGGTCGGGCGACCACTGCATCGGCGTGCGGACGGCGTCGCGGTCGCCGAGCCAGATGTTGTCGCCCATGCCGATCTCGTCGCCGTAATAGAGGACCGGAGATCCCGGGAGCGACAGCAATAGAGCGGTGAACAGCTCCATCTGGTTGCTGTCGTTGTCGAGCAGCGGCGCCAGGCGTCTGCGGATGCCGATGTTCGCCTTCATCCGCGGGTCCTTGGCGTACTCCGCGTACATGTAGTCGCGCTCCTCGTCGGTGACCATCTCCAAGGTCAGCTCGTCGTGGTTGCGCAGGAAGATGCCCCACTGGGCGCCCGCCGGGATGGCGGGCGTCTGGGCCAGGATCTCCGAGATCGGGAACCGCGACTCGCGGCGCACGGCCATGAAGATCCGCGGCATCAGCGGGAAGTGGAAGGCCATGTGGCACTCGTCGCCATCGTCATCGCCGAAATACGCGACCACGTCGGCGGGCCACTGGTTGGCCTCGGCCAGCAGCACCCGGCCGGGGTACTCGTCGTCGACGACCTTGCGGCAGGCCTTGAGGAACTCGTGCGTGCGCGGCAGGTTCTCGCAGTTGGTGCCCTCTTCCTCGAAGAGGTAGGGCACGGCGTCGAGGCGGAAGCCGTCGATGCCGATGTCCAGCCAGAACCGCAGCACGTCGAGCATCGCCTCGGCGACCTCGGGGTTCTCATAGTTGAGGTCGGGCTGGTGGGAGAAGAACCGGTGCCAGTAGAACTGGCCGCGGACCGGGTCGTAGGTCCAGTTCGACGTCTCGGTGTCCACGAAGATGATCCGCGCGTCCGAATAGGCCTCATCGGTGTCGGACCACACGTAATAGTCGCCGTACGGGCCGTCAGGGTGCTGACGGGACTCTTGGAACCACGGATGGGCGTCACTCGTGTGGTTGAGCACGAGGTCGGTGATCACCCTGATGCCGCGCTGGTGCGCTTGGTCGAGCAGGTGGACGAAGTCGTCGACGGTGCCGAACTCGGGCAGCACCGCGCGGAAGTCGCTGATGTCGTAGCCGCCGTCGCGCAGCGGCGAGGCGTAGAACGGCGGCAGCCAGAGGCAGTCGACGCCGAGCCACTGCAGGTAGTCGAGCTTGCCGGCGAGGCCGCGCAGGTCGCCGGTGCCGTTGCCGTCGGAGTCGTTGAACGCGCGGCAGAGGACCTCGTAGAAGACGGCGCTCTTGTACCAGTGCAGGTCGGTCGGGACTCTGCGTGCGTGTCGGAAATCCTCGGCTTGAGGCTCGACGAGATGGCCGTCGTCGGTCATCGTCTCGCCTGTGTGCGGGATCCCGTCAAGCCCGAGTGCCGCGTCCGGAGCGGTCGCGTCGTGAACCGTCATGCTTTGTCGCCCTCGTGATAGTCGCCGTTCGACAATGCGTACCACGAACGGAGCGCCTGGTCAGCGTGGCGCTATCTGCTCTTATCACTGGCGTTACCACCGACGGGGTTTATTCATGCGCGTTGATCGTCACCGCCTTATGTGGACGATGTGCGCGACGGCCTGCCAGGGGTCGAGCCGGACGTAGTTCGCCGAACCCCACTGCCACGTCTGCCCCGACACCTCGTCGTGCGCGGTGTAGGTGCGCCTTGGGTCGAGCCCGATGGCGCCGAGGTCGAGCCAGAGCGTGCCCTGCTGGGTGGCGTCCGGGTCGAGGGTGACCACGGTGACCACGGTGTCGCCGGTCATCGGGTCGACCTTGGAGTAGGCGATCAGGGCGTCGTTGTCGACGTGGTGGAACCGCAGGGTCCGCAGCTGCTGCAGCGCGGGATGGATCCGGCGGATCGCGTTGAGCCGGGTGATCCAGGGTTGGAGGGACCGGCCCTCGGCCATGGCCCTGGCGTGGTCGCGGGGGCGGAGCTGGTACTTCTCCGAGTCGAGGTATTCCTCACTGCCCTCGCGGACGGCCTCGTGCTCGTAGAGTTCGAAGCCCGAGTACATGCCCCAGGTCGGCGCCATCGTCGCGGCCAGCGCGGCCCGGATGGCGAAGGTCGCGGGCCCGCCGTGCTGCAGCGAGGCGTGCAGGATGTCGGGCGTGTTGACGAAAAGGTTGGGCCGCGCCTCGTCGGCGTGCCCGACGAGTTCGACCCCGAAGTCGATCAACTCCTGCTTCCCGGTGCGCCAGGTGAAATAGGTGTAGGACTGGGTGAACCCGAGCCTGGCCAGCCCGTAGAGCCGCGCGGGCCGGGTGAACGCCTCGGACAGGAAGAGGACGTCCGGCGCCACGTCCTTGACCTGCTTGATCAGCCACTCCCAGAAGTCCGGCGGCTTGGTGTGCGGGTTGTCCACCCGGAAGATGCGGACCCCGTGCTCCACCCAGAGCAGGATGACCCGCAGGACCTCGGCGTAGAGCCCCTCGGGGTCGTTGTCGAAGTTGATCGGATAGATGTCCTGATACTTCTTCGGCGGATTCTCCGCATACGCGATAGAGCCGTCCGGTCGAGTGGTGAACCACTCGGGATGCTCCCGCACCCAAGGATGATCCGGCGCACACTGCAGCGCGAAGTCGAGCGCGACCTCCAGGTCGAGCTCCTTGGCCCGCGCGACGAACGCGTCGAAGTCCTCGAACGTCCCCAACTCGGGATGGATCGCGTCGTGCCCACCCTCGGCGGACCCGATGGCCCACGTCGACCCGACATCACCCGGTGCGGACAGGACGCTGTTGTTCGGCCCCTTCCGATTCACCGCGCCGATCGGGTGCACCGGAGGCAGATAGACGACGTCGAACCCCATATCCGCCGCCCGCTCAAGCTCCTTCTCGGCGGTCCGGAACGTCCCGTGGACGCCGCGCCCGTCCACGTCCACCCCACCAGTCGAGCGCGGGAAGAACTCGTACCACGAGCCGTAGAGCGCTGCCTTGCGGTCGACCAGCAGCTGGAGCGGCCGCCCCTTGGTGATCAACTCCCGAACGGGATGCGTGGTCATCACCCGCTGCGCCGAGTCGGACAGCGACTCGGCGATCCGAGCGGGCAATGGAAGCCCCGAGTCCCGCAACGCCCGAGCCGCGGACACCAAGAGCTTCCGTTCCCCACTGCGATCCGGCCGCCGCGCGACGCGTTCCAGCAGTCGAGCCCCGGTCTCAAGGTCGTTGGCCAGTTCGTCAGCCCCTTGAGCCGCCGCGACCTTGACCTCGACCGCGTGCCGCCACGTCGACCAAGGATCACTCCACGCGTCGACCCGGAACGTCCACAGACCGGGATGATCCGGCACGATCTCCGCGATCCACCGGTCCTCGGACTCGGTACGCATGGTTGTCCGCCGAGCCTTCAGGTCCTTCGGCCCCCGCCACGTGACGGTCGCGGCGACGGCGTCGTGGCCTTCCCGCCAGACCGTCGCCCGGACTGGAATGTGCTCGCTCACCACCCCTTTCGCCGGATAGCGCCCACACGCCACGATCGGGGAGACATCGTCGATACCCAGCCGACCGCTCACCGGTCAGGCTCCTCTCGTTTCGGCTGCCTCCCCCCAGTCTGCCTTGCTCGATCCAGCCCCACGTAACGAACCGGCGGTAACCGCCGCGCCCCCGCGCCCCGGCAGGCGTCTCGCTCGCCTGCCCGTCGGGACGGGCGCGCCCACACCCGAACTGATCGAAGACGATTCGTCCAGCCCGTCAAACCTCCCTTCACCTGCGCCAACCGACCGTGGGCTTCGTCATGTCCCGCCGCCGGACCCCTGTGGCGGCTTGCTCGATCCAGCCTGGCCGCTAGGGTCGTCCTCCGTGAGAGCCGTACGCCGATTCACCGTCCGTGCCGGTCTTCCGGAGCAGCTTGCCGATCTCGGCACGCTCGCCACCAACCTGCGGTGGACCTGGCACCCGCCCACCCAGGACCTCTTCGCGGCCGTCGACCAGGACATCTGGCAGCGGGTCGGTGGCGACCCACTGCACCTGCTCGCTCAGGTCCCGGCCGAACGGCTTGACCGTCTGGCCGCCGACGGCGACTTCCTCGGCCGAGTGCGCGAGATCTCGGCCGACCTCCGCCGCTACATGGAGGAGCCACGCTGGTACCAGCGTCGCGGCGAAGAACTCGACGGCACACGGTTCCCCGCTTCCATCGCCTACTTCTCGATGGAGTTCGGCGTCACCGAAGCCCTCCCGAACTACTCGGGCGGTCTCGGGGTCCTCGCGGGCGACCACCTCAAAGCGGCGTCCGACCTGGGCGTGCCGCTGATCGGCGTCGGCTTGCTGTACCGGTCCGGCTACTTCAGGCAATCCCTTTCGCTCGACGGCTGGCAGGTTGAGCACTACCCGATCATCGACCCGAGCGGCCTCCCACTCGAACCCCTGGCGGAGCCGTCCGGCGCCCCGATCCTGGTTCACGTCGCGATGCCCGGTGGGCGCATCCTGCGTGCCCGGATCTGGAAGGCACAGGTCGGCCGTGTGCCCCTGTTGCTGCTCGACTCCGACATCGAAGAGAACTCCGACGACCTGCGCAGCGTCACCGACCGGTTGTACGGCGGCGACCAGGACCATCGGATCCGTCAGGAGATCCTGGCCGGGATCGGCGGCGTCCGTGCCGTGCGCACGTTCTGCGAACTGACCGGGACTCCGCAGCCCGAGGTGTTCCACACCAACGAGGGGCACGCGGGCTTCCTCGGCCTGGAACGACTCCGCGAACTCGTGTCAGGCAACAGCCTCGACGTCGACCAAGCGATGTCCGTGGTCCGCGCCGGAACCGTGTTCACGACCCACACGCCCGTTCCCGCGGGCATCGACAGGTTCCCCGTGGACCTGGTCCAGCACTACTTCGGCGATGAATCCCTCCTTCCCGGGATCGATCTGCGTCGGATCCTTGCTCTCGGCGCCGAAAGCAATGTGGGCATGTTCAACATGGCGCACATGGGCTTGCGTCTCGCCCAACGTGCCAATGGCGTCTCCAAACTGCACGGCGCCGTCAGCCGCTCGATGTTCGGCGGTCTCTGGCCTGGTTTCGACACCGACGAGGTGCCGATCTCCTCAGTGACGAACGGCGTCCACGGTCCGACTTGGGCCGCCCGGGAGATGTCCGCCGCCTTCGGCGACGAGCATCCGTCCGAAGTGGATGGATCAGCTTCCGTCGACGAACTGAACGACGCCGACCTGTGGCAGTTGAGGTGCGGGCTGCGAGAACGCCTTGTCGGCGAGGTCCGCCGCCGGGTGCGCGCCGCCTGGCTCCAGCGGGGCGCGTCCGCCCTTGAGCTGAACTGGACCGACTCGGTGTTCGACCCCGACGTGCTCACCGTCGGCTTCGCCCGCCGTGTCCCGACTTACAAGCGGCTCACGTTGATGCTCCGCGACCCAGAGCGCCTACGTGCCCTCCTGCTGCATCCGGAACGTCCCGTTCAACTCGTCGTGGCGGGCAAATCCCATCCCGCCGACGATGGCGGCAAGGCGCTGATCCAACAGATCGTCCGGTTCGCGGACGACGCGCAGGTTCGGCACCGCATCGTCTTCCTTCCCGACTACGACATGTCCATGGCCCGCTACCTGTATTGGGGCTGTGACGTCTGGCTGAACAATCCAATGCGACCGCTGGAGGCGTGCGGAACCTCGGGCATGAAGGCCGCGTTGAACGGTGGCCTGAATCTGTCCATTCGGGACGGATGGTGGGACGAGTTCTACGACGGCAGCAACGGTTGGGCCATCCCGACCGCCGACGGCGTCAACGATCCCGTGCGACGGGACGACCTGGAGGCGGCCGCGCTGTACGAGCTGCTTGGTTCACAGGTTGCTCCTCTCTTCTATGACCGCGACACCGGTGGGGTGCCCGGTCGCTGGATGTCGATGGTTCGGCACACGCTGCTCTCTCTCGGCCCGCAGGTGCAGGCGTCGCGGATGGTGCGTGAATACGTGGAAGCGCACTACGCGCCCGCCGCGACGGCAGGTGTGCTGGCGCAGTCGGATGGCTTCCGGGTGGCGAAGGACCTGGCGGAGTACCGCAGGCGGTTGTCCGGCGCTTGGCCGCACATTCGCGTGACCAGTTGCGAGCTGGCGCTCGAAGACGGTCACACGCCGGTGATCGGCGATCGCGTGCACGTCCACGCTTCGGTCGATCTGGCCGGACTGGACCCCTCGGACGTCGAGGTGCAGGCGGTGGTCGGACGGGTGAGCGACGCGGATGAACTCAGTGATGTCGTGACCGCCCCGATGCGTCCTGTCGCTGTCGGCCGCTATTCGGCGGAGGTCGCGCTGCCGCATGCCGGTGCGCTTGGGGTCACCGCTCGGGTGCTGCCGAAACATGGACTGCTCGCGACGCAGGCCGAATTGGGGAAGGTCGTCCTGGCCTAGTTCGTATTGGCCTCCTTGCGTGCAACTGTTCGCGGATGAATGGTGGCGGGGTTTGGTGGTGTCCGGATTTGGCCGGGCACCATTGATATTGGCACGGCAGTCGGCGGCCCCGCCACAAAGTCCCTCGATCGAGTGAATGACAGTTTCCGCACCTCGCGGGCATGATGATGACGGTACAGTCGAACACGTGAGCGAACGTCTCACGGAGTTGATCGGGAGTCATCTTGAGCTATCCGCGAACTGTTAGCCGACGTCGAGTCGACTTCTTGTCGTCGCGACCCGGGGCCACCACGGCACCAGTTTCTCGGCCTCGGCCAGCGCGACGCGGGCCGAGCGGTTGTCGCCCGCTGTCATATGCGCGCGGGCAAGTGTCGCGAGGTCGTCCGCGCGGCCGAGTCGATCATCGCCTTGGTCCGCGGCGAGACGGGCCAATCCGATGGCTTGTTCGGTGTTCCCGGACAGCAGCTCATACAGGGCTCGAGAGCCATTCAGCTTGTGCTTCGGATAGCCCAAGGTCATGGCGTTGTCGATCGCCTGTGCCGCGGTGCTGAGACCGATCTCCGGCGCGAGCTGCCCTGCTTCGACTGTGGCGCAGGTCAGTCCGCTGAGCGCGGCGAACGCGACCGCGGCCTCGGCGGGCGTCTGATCAGGGTCTTCGACGAGTGTCATCGCGATCATCAATGCCTCGGCGAACCGACCCTGAGCCTGCAAGACGAGCACTCGTGCGGCGGTCGCGGTCCGGAGCGTCGGATATCCGTCGCGCAGTTCGGCGGCCAATGCGGCGGCGATATCGAGGCGGCCGTCCTGGGCGGCGTCCACGGCACGTGCGACCAATGGGGCCGCGTCCATCTGCGACGCACGAACACCGGTGAGTCGAGGGAGGTGAAGCACCAGCCAGCCGGTCGAGGTCGACGTCGCGGTCTTTCGGGGGATCAGCGCGTGGCCCACGGTCAATGAGCAGGCGATCGCGAAGCCCATCTGGAAACCGTCCGGCCACGTTATGGCGGCGAGGATCGATAGGGCGGTAGCAATCAGGCCGCCAGCCATAGAGGCGAGTGCGGCACCCCACATTCGCCGCCGTGCGGGCGGCTTGCCTGGGCCGACCGAAATCGACAGAAAAAGCGGTATGGCGCGGACGACAACGACACGTCGCGGCGTCGTCCAATCCTTGAGTCGACCGCCGATGCCGATCACCACCCGGTGAATACGGACGGATAGCGCCAAGGCGCCGACCAGAAGGCCGAGTTGGAGAGAAAGGAGGCCGATCAGGAGGCCGGCGAGAGCGCCCAGAAGCCCTAGCCCGACTTGGTCCGCGGACCGTTCGATCGCGGTCACCACGCCAACCGTGACCACGATCGACAGGAACGCCGGGTCCTGGATGGCTCGAAGTAACCGCACGGTGAGCAGACGCTACCTGGGTGCCAGAGGTTCCCGCCGGATTCCGGCGCTGACGGTGGAGCGGCGGACGTTAGCGCCTCCGGTCATCGGGGATGGCGGCGATTGCTTGCTGATCGGGCAAGTTGGCGACCTGTGTGTTGTGAAGACCGACGGTGCAGAGCGGGGGTGAGGAGTGGGGGACGTGCTGGGCTTGAGGCAGGTGCGTCATTGGCGCGGTATACGGGGAGAAGGGATCACAGCGAGCAAAGCACACGAGCCGAACCGCCGACGCGATCCCGGTGCGCGTGCGGGAGCACGAGCAGCCGGGCGCGGTGGCGGGCGGACCGGCCGAGGAGGTCTATGGCGTCGGCGAGTGCGGTGAGCGACTCGCGCGGCGAGTCCCGCGGAACCTGAGGGCGGGCGTTCGACGCGGTGACGATCTGCGGGAGGTGTCGCTGGCTGCGTCGTCGGTGGTGGGGCGGCGGCCGCGTGGCTCACCGTCGTTTAGGGCGGTGGCGAGGTGGAGACCACGTCGGGGTCGGCGTTGGCGGCGCCCGCTGGCGTGCGGGGTGGTCTTGCGTCGGGCCGGTTGGTGTCGGGTGGGCGCAGGTATCGTCCTCGGCATGTTCGTCAAGGTGTGCGGGTTGCGGACCGCTGGGGATGTTCGGGCGTCGGTGGACGCCGGCGCGGATGCCGTCGGGTTCGTGTTCGCCGAGAGTGTGCGGCGAGTGTCGGTAGCCGAGGCGAAGCGGCTTGCGGAGGACATTCCGGACGGGGTGTTGACCGTTGGTGTGTTCAAGGGGATCTCGGCTGAGGACGCGGCGGAGATGACCTTGGCGGCGGGGATGGGGGCCGTGCAGTTGCATGGCGACTATCCGGAGGAGGCGTTCGCGGTCTTCGCGGACTTGCCGGTGCGGGTCATCCGGGCGAACGTCCTGACGGCCGAGACCGACGTTCGGGTCGGGGCGTTCGGTGAGGACCTGTTGTTGCTCGACTCGAAGGTCGCGGGGTCGGGTGAGCAGTGGGACCTCGGGCTGCTCGACAACGCTCGACCGGAGGGGCGGTGGATCCTGGCGGGCGGGTTGCGTCCGGAGACAGTCGCGTCGGCGATCGCGGCTGCTCGGCCGTGGGGTGTGGACGTGTCCAGCGGGGTCGAGTCGAGCCGTGGGGTCAAGGACCCGGATCTGATTCGGGCGTTCGTCGCGGCTGCTCAGTCCGCTCGGGTTTGACCGCTCGCGCCCAGGTTGACCGCCGCGCCCAGAC
>DATLIA010000142.1:0-21829 GCA_035540215.1 Actinokineospora sp.
CCGTAGAACAGGCCCTCGCTGGCGCCCAGACCCGGGTCGGAGTTGATGGCGGCGTTGACCTGGTTGGTGGCGAAGAAGCCGATGGACAGCGAACCGATCCATCCACCGACGAAGTGGACGCCGACCACGTCGAGCGAGTCGTCGTAGCCCAGCTTGTACTTCAGGCTGACCGCGAAGGCACAGACCGCACCGGCGATGACACCGATGGCGAGCGCACCCATCGGGTTGACGAAACCACAGGCCGGGGTGATCGCGACCAGGCCGGCGATGGCGCCGGAGGCCGCACCCAGGGTGGTGGGCTTGCCGTCGCGGAACTGCTCCACGATCAGCCAGCCGATGACCGCGGCCGCGGTGGCGGCGGTCGTGTTGGTGAACGCGACACCGGCCAGGTCACCGGCGGTCAGGGCGGAACCGGCGTTGAAGCCGTACCAGCCGAACCACAGCAGACCGGCGCCGAGCAGCACGAACGGCAGGTTGTGCGGACGCATGGGCTCACGCGGCCAGCCCTTGCGCTTGCCGAGGACCAGCACCAGGGCCAGCGCCGCGGCACCGGCGTTGATGTGGACCGCGGTACCACCGGCGAAGTCGAGCGCGCCGAGACCGTGCGCGGCGTTGGCGATCCAGCCGCCCAGGTTCGCGGCACCGGTGTGGCCGTCGAAGTTGAACACCCAGTGCGCGACCGGGAAGTAGACGACCGTGGCCCAGACCGCCACGAACAGCGTCCACGCCCAGAACTTCGCGCGGTCGGCCACCGCACCGGAGATCAGCGCCGGGGTAATGACGGCGAACATGAGCTGGAACATCACGAACACCGTGCTCGGCAGCGCGTTGGTGCCCGGCCATGGCACCTCGGGCGCGCTCTCCGTCGCGGCGACGCCGTAGCCGACGAGCTTGCCGATGGTGTCCTTGAGCCCGACGAAGTCGAACCCGCCGAGCAACCCACCACCCACGTCGTTGCCGAACGAAAGGCTGTAACCGAACGTCACCCAGAGCACGGTGACTACACCGAGCGAGATGAAGCTCATCATCAGCATGTTGAGCACGCTCTTCGCGCGCACCATGCCGCCGTAGAAGAAAGCGAGGCCGGGGGTCATGAGCATGACCAAGGCCGCGCTGGCGAGCACCCAGGCTGTATCTCCTGCGTTCACATCGTCCTCCCGTGAACCTATTGATTGCGGGGAAGCATGTGTTTGTCCTGTTTCGCTGGATCGCGCGCGAGGTTTCCGGCCGGTGAACTGTCAGACCCCTTGTGTTACAGCCACGTTTCCCTCACGTCGTGTATTCGATCGACTACCGAAGCGTGTACTTAACGTGGGCCACTGTGGACTGGCGCGTCCCAGTCGATCCGGTGGTCGTACTGCCACGCGAGCTTCCCCGGCCTGGCCAGCAGCCGCATCGCCAGCGGCATCGTCAGGTCGCGCACGACGCTCGCGAGTGGACCGGCTGCCTTGGCGCTGCTCGCCCGGGCCCCTGCGGCGATGACGCGTTCGACGCGCGGACGGCGGAGACGTTCATAGGCGGCGAACGCGTCGGCGTGGGGCAGGTCCCGCAGGCAGCGGGCCAGTTCGACAGCGCTCTCGGCGGCCAGCGACGCGCCCTGGCCCGAACTGGGTGACGTGGCGTGGGCGGCGTCGCCGACCAGGACGACCCGGCCGCGGCTCCAGACGGGCACCGTGGGCAGGTCCTCCAGGGCGCCCACGATCACCAGGTCGTCCGGTCGGGCGTGAGCCAGGACGCGCGGGGCCGCCGTGCGGTCGGCGGCGAACTCGGCGCGGATCACGTCGAGCCAGTGGGCCGGGCCCAGCGCGGCGGCCTCGGCCAGTGGGATCGGGCTGCGGCGGGGGAGGTTGGCGTACCAGCCGGTGCGGCCGTCGGCGAAGGTTCCGTGACCGAAGAAGGCGTGCTTGCCGTAGAGCATGTTCATCGTGCGGTCCGGGGTGTCGAGGCCGGGAACGCGAACCGGCCTGCCGCCGAAGCCCAGCAGACCCGTGTAGCGCGGCGTGACGTCGGTGATCAGGCCGCGGACGGTCGACCGGATGCCGTCGGCGCCGACCAGGATGTCAGCGGTGGCCGTCGATCCGTCGGCGAAATAGGCCGTGACCTGGTCATCGATGTCGTCGACACGGACCAAGCGCTTACCGTATTCGATCTTGACGCCCTGCCTGCCCGCCTCCGCGCGCAGCGTCGCGTACAGGTCCGACCGCCACACCGCGTGCAGGATCGGGGTGCCCGCCGGGTCGGCGAACTCGGCGAGGCGCTTGCCGGTCCAGCTCCGCATGACCATCGACGTGACCGGCTCGCCGAGGCCGCCGACGCCGACCTGGGACAGCGCGGCAAAGCCGTTGGGGGCCAGGCCGAGCATGCCGCCGACGCCGTCGGCCGGGCCGTCGTGGCCCTCGTGGACCACGGCGTCGATGCCCGCGCGGCGCAGGGCCATCGCGGTAACCGGTCCGGCGATCCCGCCGCCGATGACCAGCGCTGTCTTGGTGTCCTTCATCAGGTTCCTCCGCTCACGGATCCGCCGAGGGCGGTCGCCCCCGGCGGTACGCGAACCAGCCACGCGGAAAGGAACCCGGCTACCCTTTCGGTTGCCACCTTGTGACCGGGTGCCCGTTCCCGCGGGTCGGTTCGAGGTCGATGAACCGGCGGCGGCGTTCCCGCGCCGCCGCCGGGTCGTCACATCAGTCGGTTCTCCCCCACTCCGCGATCTCCGCCACCTCCGGCGGCACCTGGCCGGTCTCGTGGAAGGACCGCCACCCCGGGATCCCCGGGAACGCTCCCGACGACAGCTCGTCGACGAGCCCGCGCACCCAAGTCGCCTCGGCCTCGTGGATGGCCAGTTCGTATTCGGCCTCGACCAGGAACAGCCTCGGGATGTCCACGCCGAGGGCGGCCAGGGTCGCGCGCCGCGCGGTTATCTGTTCGTCCAACGCGGTAAGGCGGGCGCTCAGCAACGCCACCGCCTCGTCCGGGCCGACGACTGCGAGCACGGACAGGGCCGCCTGGAACCGGCCTTGTTCCGGCTCCGGCGTGCTGACCAGCTCACGCACCCAGTCGCGCAGCTCCTCATGGCCCGCCACGGTGATCCGGTAGACGGTCCGCTCAGGTCGGCCGCCCTGCCGGTTGCTCTCGACCGGCTCGATGAGCGCGTGCTTCTCCAGGTTGCCGACGACGGTGTAGAAGGACCCCCACTTGATCTTCATGTTCCGCTCGACGTCGCGCGCCCGCAGGACAGAGGCCATCTCGTATGGGTGCATCGGCCGCTGCACGACGACCGCCAGCACGGCGAGCGCCATCAGATTGCCCACTCTGCGCCGCTTCGCCATGCCCGCCTCCGTCGTTACTCGTAGACGAGTATACGTTTGCGAGTATTCGAGCGGCAAGCTAGTGGCGACGAACCTCCGGTCGTAACCGCTAATTTGGGCGCCGTGATCCCCGTGCCGGTCGCGGCCATCCAGGACCCCGAGTGGCTGGCCGCCCAGCTCGCCGCCGCCAGTGCGCGGTTCCGGACCACCGACGCTGTGGTGACCGGTGTCCTGTGGTGGTACTCGGCCAGTTCCGTGCTGCTCGGACCACCCGTGGAGTCCCTGCTCGGCTCCGGTCGCGCGTTGGACCCAGCCGAGGTGACGCTGTACCTGCATCCCGACGGCCGCCTGCTCGACGCCCGCGGCTCAGCCGAGTGCGCCGACCCCGGCCCGCGCCTGCGCCGGGTGCTCGCCGACGCGATCACCGCCGTGGCGGATCACTCCAGCGCGTCGCCGAGGGCGCTGTGGGCGATCGCGACGGACTCGCTGGCCAACCGGGTGCTGTGGGCGGGCGGCGGCCCTGATGACGCGATCGCACTGGCGGGCGCGGTCGGACCGGAGCTGCCGACCCCCCGGTTCGTCGATGTCGGCGGGCGCACCGTGGTCCGCCGCGCGTCGTGTTGCCTTGTTTACGAGACGCCGGGGGCGGACAAGTGCGTCAGCTGCCCTCGGCAGACACCCGAGGTTCGGCTGCGCAGGATTGAATCCCGGTGAGACCGGGTATAGCGAAGGGGCGGCCCGACATCCCCCCAGGATGCCGGGCCGCCCCATTGATCACCGACTACTGCACGAAGCAGAAAGGCACCGAGCCGAAATAGCTCTGGTAACAGGTCGCCGACTTGGTGGCCGAACCGGTCTGTCCGGAATTGTCGGTCACGGTCAGTTTCGCCGTGTACGTGCCGTTCTTGTTCGGGTAGGCGTGCGTGATGGTCTTGCCGCTGCCGGAGGTGGCGTCGCCGAAGTCCCACGCGTAGCCGGTGACAGTCCCGTCGGCGTCGCTCGACGCGCCGCCGTCGAACGCACACGGGGCTTGCCAGGCGCAGTTGACGCTGAACGCGGCGGTGGGCGGGGTGCCGCCCGAGCCGCCGCCGACGGTGACCTGCTTGGACGTGGTGCCCTTGCGGCCGCTGTTGTCGGTGACGGTCAGCTTGACGGTGTAGGAGCCGTCCGCCGCGTACTTGTGCGACGGTTTGACGCCCTCACCGGTCGAGTTGTCGCCGAACTCCCACGCGTAGCCGGTGATGCTGCCGTCGGAATCCGACGACGCGCTCGCGTCGTACGAGCACGAGCCGGTGCCCGCCGGGCAGTCCGCGGTGAACGACGCGACCGGGTCGGCCGGGTCGGTCGGGCCGCCACCGATGAACCCGGTGTACAGCAGCACGTTCGGCGAGCCGGATCCCGGACTCGTGACCTTGCCCGTGGTCCCGTTGTTGACCAGCGCGTCGCGCGCCTGCGCGGGCGTGGCGTTGGGGTTGGCGCCCAGGTAAAGCGCGACCGCGCCCGCGGTGTGCGGGGAGGCCATCGAGGTGCCGGTCATCGTCGCGCTGCCGCAGTCGGAGCTGTAGGACGCCGAGATGATGCTGGTGCCCGGCGCGAACAGGTCGAGGCAGCGGCCGTAGTTGCTGCTGTTGTTCTTGGCGTCGCTGCTGTTGGTGTTGCCGACGGTGATCGCCTCCGGCAGGAGCTGCGGGCTGTACCCACAGGCGTCGTCACTGCTGTTGCCCGCCGCCTGGACCCACTGCACGCCAGACGCGATGACCTTCTTGACCGCGTTGTCCATCGTGGGGCTCGAACAGCGCTGCGAGCAGCCGACGCTGTAGTTGACGACGGCGGGCTTGACGGCGTTGGCCGCCACCCAGTCGATCGCGCGCAGGATCCCGTCGTCGGCGCCGGAGCCCTGGCAGTTCAGGATCCGCACGGCGACGACCTTGGCCTTCTTCGCCACGCCGTAGGTCGCGCCGACCGCGGTGCCCGCGACGTGCGTGCCGTGGCCGTGGCAGTCGGTGGCGTCGTTGTCGTTGTCGACGAAGTCCGGCCCGAAGCTCGCCCGGCCGCCGAAGTCCTGGTGGGAGCGGCGGATACCGGTGTCGAGCACGTAGACAGTGGCGCCCTCGCCCGCACTGTCGGCGTACTTGTACTTCTTGTCCAGGGGCAGGTCCTTCTGGTCGATCCGGTCGTCGCCCCAGTTCGGCGGGTTGGGCTGCTCGCCCGCCAGCCCCATCAGCTGCACCTGCTCGACCGACTCGACCGCCGGGTCGGCGGCCAGTTTCCTGGCCTGCGCCTCGTTGATGCTGACGGAGAACCCGCGCAGCGCGGCGCGGTAGCTGAAGTTGACCTTGCCGCCGTACTTGCCCGCCAGGTCACCGGCCTTGGCGTCCACCGCCGCGGCGGAGACGTCCTTCATGGTCACGATGTAGCGCCCGGCGACCGCGTTCGCGACGCCCTCGTTGGCGATCCGACCCTCGGCGGACTGCCCGGCGTTCGCGACCGCGACCGTGGCGACGGTGACGGCCGCCGCGACGCCGACGGCCAATCCGGCGCGGATGAACGGGTGCCTCTTTCGACCCGTGCTCATGTATTGCTCCTATCGCAGGTATCGGAATATCCGACTGCTTTCGAATATCGCACCGATCCACTCCGATTGACCCGTTGACAATTAAACAGTCGATTCACGCCGAAATCCGTATAACTGCAAATGTTTCGCGGGGCCCGATCGGCTTGTATGGTGGGCGCGGAGTTGGAGGTGCAATGCTTCGGCCTGCCCCGCAGACGATGGATAGGCCCGACCCGTTCGCGCTCGGCCTGACCCGCGCGATCGATGCCAGCGGCCTCACCCTGGCGCGCGTCCAGCACCGCCTCGCCGTCCGCGGCATCCAGGTCAGCCTCTCGACGCTGAGCTACTGGCGCCGCGGCCGCAGCAGGCCGGAGCGGGCGAAGTCGATCAAGGCGGTGCGCGCGCTGGAGGAATGCCTCGGCGTGCCACCCGGCGGACTGGTCGGCCTGCTCGGCGCGCCCCGGCCGCGCGGCCGCTGGCTGCACGCGGTGTCGGACACCATCGACTTCGACGAGTTGTGGGGCATCGAGGACCCCGCGGTCTTCGGCGGCGTCGAGCGGCTGCCCGCCGAGCGGCTCACGTTCCTGTCCGTGCACGACGAGGTGTTCCTCGACGGCGACGGCGGCGAGAGCCGGGTCCGGATGCGTGCGGTGGTGCGCGCCGAGACCGAGGGCGTCGACCGGCTGCAGATCACCCAGCTCGCCCACCCGAACGACCTGGACGTGCCCAGGGTGACGGCGGTGACCCAGGGCAGGCTGGCCAGGGTCCGCACCGACGAGCCGATGGGCCTGCTCAACGCCGACGTCATGTTCGACCGGATGCTGCGGGTGGGCGAGACGGCCGTGGTCGACTACGAGGTGACCCTGGCCCCCGGCAAGCCGTGCGAGGTCGTCGAGCGCCGGTTCACCAGGCCGCCCGCCCACTATCTGATGCAGGTCGCGTTCCACCCGGACGCGATCCCGGCCCGCGGCGTGGAGTTCCACCGGCCCGCGGCGGCGGGCGACGGGGTCGAGGAACACGAGCTGTGGCTCGGCCCGACCGGCACGCACATGACCAGCCTGTCGACGCCGCCCGGGGTGGCCGGGATCCGCTGGGAATGGGCCTGACCACGGCTACTTTGTCAAAACTGTGGAATCGGGTCGAAAAGTGAAATCCAGCCGGTAACCGCAGGTCCGGATGACGTTCCATTCACCTAGTCGATGGACGAATCGCGACTCCGAGTTACATTTCGCCTCAGACTCACCCAATCGGTGGCGCGGGAGGCACGGATGACCCTCGGCGAAGCAGATATCGCGAATTGCGGACTGGACGAGATCCTGGCCACCGGGCCGTTCCCCGTCGCGCTGCGGGCCGCGATCCAACACAGCGGGCTCAGCCTCGACCGGATCCGCCACCGGCTGGAGCTGCACGGGATCAAGATCAGCATCGCGGCGCTGAGCCACTGGCAGTCCGGGCGCAGCAGGCCGGAGCGCGCCGACTCGATGGTCGCCCTGCACGTCATCGAGGACGTGCTGGGCCTCGACCGCGGCGCCCTGGTCGGCCTGCTCGGCGCACCGCGCAGACGCGGCCGGTCCCGACCGGAACCGCTGCCGCCCACCGCGCTCTGGCCCGATGGCCACCAACCCACCGCGCTGTTGGACCGACTCGACGCCCGCCCCGACGACGGGCTCGCCCGGATCAGCCACCACGACTCGGTCCGCTTCGGGCCGGACCGCCGCGAGGAGGGCATGCGGGCCCGCCAGTTGTTGCGTGCCACCGGATCCGGGGTCAGCAGACTCGTGATCACCCGCCGGGCGGAGTCGCCGGGTCCGGTCCCGCCGATCGTCCGCGGCATCGCGCACTGCCGGACCGGCCGGTGGGAGTACGACGCCGTGGATGGATTCCTGGTCGCCGAGCTGCTGTTCGACCGGGTGCTGGACATCGGCGACCTGATCATGATCGAGTTCGAGGTGGTCGACCCGTCGGCGACGCCGTCGCACGACTTCGAGCGCAAGCTGAGCCACCCGCTGCGGGAGTACCTGATGGACGTGTCGTTCGACCCGGCCGCGGCCCCCCGCCAGTGCACCTACTTCGCCCAGTCCACTGTGGATAGCGATCTGGACCAGGTGCGCACCGTCCAGCCGGACGCCTCGGGGTCGGTGCAGCTGGCGTTCCTGGACGTTCCGGCCGGGATCCGCGGCCTGCGTTGGGACTGGGACTAGACGTCCGCGAACCTGGCCGCCAACGCGGCCAGCCCGCGGTCGGTCAACCCGCCGTGCAGCCGCAGCCGCGCCATCCCGCCGTCGGGAAAGATGTCCAGCCGCACATAGCCCACCGCGGCACCCTCGACCGCGAAGCGGTGTCGGGTGTCCGGCTGCAGCCGGGTGCGCTCCAGCAGCGGGAACCACGGGCCGTCCAGCGCGGACGCACCGGTCAACTGCGCCCAACCCGGCGCGTTCCCCTTGAAGTGCGTCGTGTCGAGTTCCGCGAACCGGACGCTCCCCTCCGCGGCGAGCCGGACCAGGACCCAGTCGTTGCCCGAGTCGCGGCGGCGGGCGGTCTCCCAGCCCTCGCCCATGACCGTGGCCTGGCCTGGGGACAGCAGGTTGTCGGGGTTTGAATAGAACTTGTTGCTGCAGTCGATGATCCGGCCGCCGTTCTCCAACGCCGCCAGGTCGAGCGCGACCGGGTCGAGCAGGGCCGGGTCGGCGACCGGCTCGCCGTGGACGCGGAGCCGGGCGACGCCGCCGTCCGGGTGGATGGTGAGCCGAATGTGGGTGTACCGCTTGCCCGACTCGACCTCGAACAGATTGCGGGTGTCGCCACTGAGCGGGCTGCGCGGGACCACGGTCTCCCAGCCGGCCAGCTCATCGACATCGGGATAGCCCGACGCCGCGCACGCCTCGACCGTGCACTCCGGCGGGTAGTTGCCGGTGAAGAACGCCGTGTCGACCACGACCGCGCGGATCACCCCAGGCAGACCGAGCCGCACGACCGCCGAGTCGTCGCCCGGCGAACGTCGCCTGCGGGTCTCCCAGCCGTCGTAGACCTGGCCTTTGAGGCCGAACGTGGCAGGCCGGAACCCGGGCGGCGCTGGGGTGATCAGGTTCTCCCGCTCGGCGAACGACTCGTCGTTGGCCCACATCACCGAGCCGCCGAAGCGACGCGAGGCGAGATCGGGCAGGGTCAGCCAGTCACTCACGCAGAGCCCCTCTCCAGCAATTCCCCTCGGGGCTCCCCGACCGGGTCCCCGCGCAGCCACGTCGAACGGACGACTCCACGCAAGGTCGTGCCGTGGTAGGCGGTGACCGGGTTGCGGTGGTGCAGCGCGGCGGCGTCGACCGTGAACTCTTCGTCCGGCGCGAACACACATAGGTCGGCGTCGAAGCCCGGCGCGATTCGGCCCTTGTGGCGCAGGCCGACAAGCTCGGCTGGTCCGACCGCCATCCAGCCGACGACGTCGACCAACGAGTGGCCGCGCGCGGCGGCGCCGGTCCAGACGGCGGGCAAGCCGAGTTGGACACTGGCGATGCCGCCCCACGCCGCGGCGAAATCGCCGGTGTCGAAGCGCTTCAACTCAGGTGTGCAGGGCGAGTGGTCGCTGACGATCATGCTGATCAGGCCGTCCGCAAGCGCTTGCCACAGCCGGTCCCGGTTGGCCGCGTCCCGGATCGGCGGGCAGCACTTGAACTCGGTGGCGCCGTCGGGGACGTCCTCGGCGGCGAAGGTCAGGTAGTGCGGGCAGGTCTCGGCGGTGACCCGGTCGCTCAACAGTGGCAAGGCGTCCGCCGACGACAGGTGGACGATGTGCGCGCGGGCGCCGGTCAGTGCCACCGCCTTGGCGACAGCGGCGATGGCGTTGTCCTCGGCGACCGCCGGTCGGGAGGCGAGGAACCCGGCGTAGGCGCGGCCGGGCGGGGTCGGGGTGATCGCGGCGGCGTCCTCGGCGTGGGCGATCATCAGCGCGTCGAGTTCCGCGGTGACGCGCAGGTGCCCGACGAGTTCGTCGGGGCCGAGGTGGCCGAACTCCTCGACGCCCGAGTCGAGCAGGAAGCACTTGAAGCCGAACACACCTGCCTCGTGCAGCGCGGCGAGTTCCCCCGCGTTGCCGGGTACGGCGCCGCCCCAGAACCCTACGTCCACAAAGGACCGACCACGTGCGGCTGCCTGTTTGATCTCCAGGGCGCGCACGTCGGTCGTGGGCGGCACCGAGTTCAGCGGCATGTCGATGATCGTGGTCACCCCGCCCGCCGCCGCGGCCCGGGTCGCGGTCGGGAAGCCCTCCCACTCGGCGCGGCCGGGGTCGTTGACGTGCACATGGGTGTCGACCAGACCTGGCAACAGCACCTCGTCCTGACCCACCTCGACCAAGCGCGAGTCCCCGACGGGCGTGTCGAACGGGTCTACCGACACGATCCGCCCGTCGCGCACCCGCACGCAGGCCGCGATCTCGGCCCCGCCCGCCACACAGCGCCGCGCCCGAAACACGAGGTCGGTCATCTGCGCTCCACCAGGGCGGTCAGCTCGTCCATGCCCAGCCCGCAGGACGCGGTGACCTCGGCGGCGGTCAGCGCGCCGCAGTCGACGGCGCGGCGCAGCGACCGGGCCAGCGCGGCGGCCGTGGCGGGCTCGTCGAGGATCGACCCGCTGGTCCGCGCGACATAGGCCGCCAGCCGCTTCCCGTCGGCCTCGGCGGTCTCCAGATGATGGGCGAACACGGCGCAGTAGCGGGAGATCAACTGAGCCGGGTGCAGGTCCCAGCCCTGATAGAAGCCGTGGGAAAGCGAGCGGCGGACCAGTTTGTAGTGCGATCGCCACGCCGTGTGGACGTTGTCGCCGACGGGTAGGACGTTGGACGAGCCATCGGACAGCCGCACCCCGGTGCCCGCCGCGCCGACCTGCATGGCGTGCCTGGCGAAGTCGCACGCCGCGTGCGCGAGGTGCTGGTCGGCGGCGCCGAGGCCACAGGCGGCGGTGTAGTCGTAGGTGCCGAAGTGCAGCCCGGACACCCGACCCGCGCCCGCCTCGATCAGCCGGGGGATCGTGAACCGTCCTTTGTGGTCGATCACGGCCTGGGTGGTCTCGATCTGGACCTCGAACCGCAGCGTGCTCTCGTCCAGGCCGAGCCGCTGTTCGAGCACTTCGAACAGATCCACCAACACCTCGACCTGGTCGGGCCCGGTGACCTTGGGAAAGGTGACGACGAAGCCCGGCGGCGGCGTCTCAAGGCCGGTGAGCACCAGGTCGAAGGTCCGCACTCCGCGCTCGAACAACTCCGGGGTGTCGAACGACTTCATCCGGATGCCGACACCGGCCAGCCCCCACCCGCCGATCAACTCGGCCGCGCGCACCGCGTCCGCGTCCTCCGCCGCGTCGTCGCGGGAGCCGTAGCCGTCCTCGAAGTCGACGCGAAGGTCCTCGACCGGCTCGGCGGCGAGCTTGGCCCGCACCCGCTCGAACACCGTCGGTGCCAGCGCGGCGGGCACGCCGACGGCGGCGGCGAGGACCGCCGGGTCAGGCGCGTGTTCCTCGAACGCGGCCGTCGCCTCGGCGCCCCAGCGGGCGGGCAGGTCGTCGGTGATCTTGTCGGCCGGGACGTAGCAGGTGTGGACGGGCTGACGGCCGCCGTGATCGCCGGGATAGCGGGCCGCCCGCCTTTGGTCCACTTCGGACAGCCGCTCGATGGTGTTGGCGAGCAGGGAGCCGTCGAGGGTGGTGCGCATGTCAGATCCGCTCATAGGCCGGGATGGTCAGGAAGTCGATGTAGTCCTCCGCGAGCGCGACCTCGGCGAACAGCTCCGTCGCGGCGGACTGGGGCTCCTCGGCGATGACCGACCAGACCAGCCCGGCGGTCACCCGGTCGCCGGTGTCGAGCACGACGCCGTTGCGCACCCACTGCCAGATCAGCGACCGGGAGATCTCGGCGGTCGCGGCGTCCTCCATCAGGTTGTGGATCGCCGCGGCACCATTGCCCGCCAGCCACGACTCCAGATACCGCACCCCGACGTCGACCGCCGACCGCAGCCCCGCCATGGTCGCCTGACCCGGCGTCGATGCCACGTCCAGGAGATCCGCGGCGGCCACCGACACGTCTTCGCGCAGCCGGTCGAGCTGGTTGGGGCGGTCGCCGAGGACGGCGTCGAACACCTCCCGGCACACCGGGACCAGGTCGGGATGGGCGACCCACGACCCGTCGAACCCGTCGCCCGCCTCCCGTCCCTTGTCCTCGCGCACCTTCGCCAGGGCCAGCGCGGTGACCTCGGGGTCGCGCCGGTTCGGGATGAACGCCGCCATGCCGCCCATGGCGAACGCGCCCCGGCGGTGGCAGGTGCGGACCAGCAGCTCGGTGTAGGCGCGCATGAAGGGCGCGGTCATGGTGACGCTGTTGCGGTCGGGCAGGACGAACCCGGGACCCGCGTCCCGGAAGTACTTGATCAGGCTGAACAGGTAGTCCCAGCGGCCCGCGTTGAGGCCGGAGGCGTGGTCGCGCAGCTCGTAGAGGATCTCGTCCATCTCGAAGGCGGCGGGAATGGTCTCGATGAGCACGGTCGCCCGGATCGAGCCGTGCGGGACGCCGAGCTCGCGCTGCGCGTGGGTGAAGACGTCGTTCCAGAGGCGCGCCTCCAGGTGGCTCTCCATCTTCGGCAGGTAGTAGAAGGGCTTGTCGTGTGTGTGGAAGAAGTGCAGCCCGAAGTCGACCAGCGCCCCCACGGCCCGGCGGCCGTCGATCTCCACGTGCTTCTCGTCGAGGTGCCATCCCCTTGGCCGCACGACGATCGTCGCCGGACGCTCGGCGGTCAGCTCGTAGTGCTTGCCCTCCGGGGACGTGAACGAGATGGCCCCGCGGGCGGCGTCGAACAGGTTGACCTGCCCGGACACGACGTTGCGCCAGTGCGGGGTGTTGGCGTCCTCCAGGTCGGCCAGCCACACCCGCGCCCCGGAGTTGAGCGCGTTGATCGCCATCTTCCGCTCGGTCGGCCCGGTGATCTCCACCCGCCGATCTGCCAGCTCGGGCGGTGCGGGTGCGACTCGCCAGTCGGCGGCGCGGACATCCGCGGTCTCGGGCAGGAAGTCCAGCCGCCCGGTGCGGGAGGCGTGCTCCCGCTTGGCGACCCTGGCGGCGAGCAGTTCGTCGCGGCGCTCGGCGAACGCGGCGTGCAGTCCCGCGACGAACGCCAGGGCATCGGGGGTAAGGATCTCCGTGTCCCGCTCGACCGGCTCGCCAAGCAGCTTGATGTCGACCATGACTCCATAGTGGCCCCCATCACGCGTTTCAGACACCCGGCTGTTCCGCCTCCCCGAAATTTCTGGTGTTGGTCACCACCGAGCGAATCCTGCGGTTTTTGCGGCAACCGTGGTCAACCGCCGTCCCGTTCCCCTAAGGCGGCGGTTTGTGGTGTGGAAGGTGGTCAGCGCGTGCCCACCCGCCCGCAGGACCCTGGCGAACTCGGGTAGGCCGCCGTCCGCTGGGCCGGGTCAAGGTGGATCACCGCGTAAAGCACACGATCCCGGCCGGCGGCCCCTGACCGGACCAGCAGCGCGCTCATGTTGGCCGCGCAGGCCAGGAGGGCCGTCTCCACGCATCGCGGGCGAGAGCCATGCCGACGCCCCTCGCACCCAGGTAGCCGCCGATCTGGCGGGGCCGCAGCCCACGTCGAGCACGGGTCCGTCCGGGACCCGGGTCGGCGAAGGCGTCGAGCATGGCCCGGTCTAGCGGATTGCGGGCCTGCTCGTCAGGTCGGCGGCGTAGCGGGTCGCGACCAGGTCGTACCCGCGCCGGGTCGGCTCCGAGCCGCCCAAGTCAGCCGAGCAGGGCGTCGACGAACGCGGCCGGGTCGAAGGGGGCCAGGTCGTCGGCGCCCTCACCGAGGCCGACGAGCTTCACCGGCACGCCCAGCTCCCGCTGGACCTGGAAGACGATGCCGCCCTTGGCGGTGCCGTCGAGCTTGGTGAGCACGATCCCGGTCACGTCGACCACCTCGCCGAACACCCTGGCCTGGGTGAGGCCGTTCTGGCCGGTGGTCGCGTCGAGGACGAGCAGCACCTCGTCGACGGGCGTCTGCTTCTCGATGACCCGCTTGACCTTGCCGAGCTCGTCCATCAGGCCGGTCTTGGTGTGCAGCCTGCCCGCGGTGTCGATCAGCACGGCGTCGACCCCGGACTCACGGCCGCGGCGGACGGCGTCGAACGCGACGGCGGCCGGGTCGGCGCCCTCCTTGCCGCGGACGGTCTCCGCGCCGACCCGCTCGGCCCACGTCTGCAACTGGTCGGCCGCGGCGGCGCGGAACGTGTCGGCCGCGCCGAGGACGACGGAGTGGCCGTCGGCGACGAGCACGCGGGCGAGCTTGCCGGTCGTGGTGGTCTTGCCGGTGCCGTTCACGCCCGCGACCAGCACGACCGCGGGCTGGCGGTCGCCGTCGACACCGTGCGGGAGGGCGCGCACCGAGCGGTCCATCTCCGGGTGCAGTGCCTCGATCAGCACCTCGCGCAGCACCGCGCGGGCGTCGGCTGGGGTGCGCACACCCCGCGCGACCAGCTCCACGCGCAGCCGGTCGATGATCTCCTGGGTGGTCGCCGCGCCGAGGTCGGCGAGCAGCAGCGTGTCCTCGACGTCGGTCCACGAGTCCTCATCGAGGTCACCCGCGCCGAGCAGGCCGAGCAGGCCCTGTCCGAACGTCGACCGCGACCGCGACAGCTTCCCGCGCAGCCGCTCCAGCCGACCGGCCGTCGGCGCGATCTCGTCGAGCTCGACGGGCCCCGTGGACTGCTCGGGAATGACCGGCTCGGGCTCGTAGTCCGGGGCGACGTCGACCGGACCGCCCTGCTCGGGGATGACCGACGCCGCAGGCGTGCCCTGTGCCGGGATCTCGGGCGCGTCGGGCAGCGTCACATCGACGATCCCCCGCCGCGGCGAGTCGCGCGGCACCGAGGCGTCGTCGCCCACCCCGGGCTGGCCGTCGACCTCGGTCCGGTCGGCCACTGGGTGCGGTGTCTTCGCGCCACCGGCGGCCAGGCTGATGCCGCCACCGGCCTGGTAGCCCTTCGGCTTGTCGAGCTCCGGCTTGGCCTCGGTGAGGCTGATCCGCCTGCGTCGCGCCAGCACGACGCCGGTGACCAGCGCGGCGACCAGGACCACGGCGGCGACGATGAGGATGACCATCAGGGTGTTCGACACGGCCCAATCCTCGCATTGCCGCCACGCCGGGTACCGGGCACGGCCCAATGCCCCTCTTGCGGATCACCGTCATGGCCGTTAGACCAGACACCCATGGGTTGGTCACGGGTGGTCGGGGTCATCTCCGGCACGTCGATGGACGGCGTCGACGTGGCCGTCGCCGATCTCACGATCCACGGTGACACCGTCGACCTCGTCCCGGTAGACCACTGGTCGACGGACTACCCCGCGGACCTGCGCGCCGACCTGCTGGCCGCGCTCCCGCCCAACGGCTGCACCGCGGAGCGGCTGTGTCGGCTGGACACCGGGGTCGGGCAGGCGTTCGGAGCGGCGGCCGCCGCCGCGGGACCGGCGGACCTCGTCGCCTCACTCGGGCAGACACTGTTTCATTGGGTCGACGGCACCGCGTGCCACGGCACCCTCCAACTTGGTCAGCCCGCTTGGATCGCGGAGGCGACCGGCCTGCCCGTGGTGTCCGACCTGCGCACCCGCGACGTCGCGGCGGGCGGGCACGGGGCGCCGCTGGCCGGGGTGCTCGACCGGCTGCTGCTCGCCGAGCCGGGGACCGCCGCACTGAACATCGGCGGCATCGGCAACGTGACCGTCAACGGCGTCGCCTTCGACACCGGACCTGGCAACGCCCTGCTCGACGCCGCCGCCCGCGACCGGCTGGGCACCGATCTCGACTCGAACGGCGCGACCGCCGCGAAGGGCACGGTACGACACGATCTGCTGGCGATTCTGCTGGCCGACCCCTACTACGCCGCTCCGCCGCCGAAGTCGACCGGCAAGGAGCATTTCAACAGCGACCTCCTCGCGGCCGCACTGGCCAGGGTCCCCGCCGTGGCCGACGCGGACCTCTTTGCGACCCTGGTGGCCCTCACCGCGAGGACGATCGCCGACGCGTGCCGAGGCGTCACCCGTGTCCTGGCCTCCGGCGGCGGCGCCGACAACCCGACGCTCATGGCCGCCATCGCCGCCGAGCTGGCGCCGGCCACCCTGGGAACCACCGAGGACATCGGTCTCCCGGTCGACGGCAAGGAGGCCTACCTCGCCGCTCTGCTCGGTTTCCTCACCTGGCACGGTGTACCTGTGGATCCAGGGACCGGCGCGTCGGGCCCGCGGATTCTCGGCAGCATCACACCCGGGCGTGGGTCGTTGTCTCTGCCGGAGCCGCACACGGAACTCGTGCGCGGGCTGCGGTTGATCACACCTGTCCCCGAACCTGCCGGAGGAACCTGTGCGGGCCCTTGACCTCGCCATCATCGCCGCATTCCTGGTCGGCATGCCGCTGCTCGGCATCTGGATCGCGGGGCGGCAGCGATCCGGCAACGACTACTTCGTCGGCGAAGGCAAGATCAAGTGGTGGGTGGCCTGCCTGTCGGTGGTCTCGGCCGAGACTTCGACGCTGACCGTCCTCAGCGTGCCGACCGTGGCCTACCTCGGCGCGTTCACATATCTCCAGCTGGCGATCGGCTACGTGATCGGCCGGATCGTGGTGTCGTTCGTGCTGCTCCCCCGCTATGTCGCCGGCGAGATGACCACCGCGTACAACTTCCTCGGCAAGCGGTTCGGCGCCGGACTGCAGGGCACCGCGTCGGTGACGTTCCTGTTCACCCGCCTGCTCGCCGACGGCGTGCGCCTGTTCGCCACCGCGATCCCGGTCAAGATCGTGCTCGCGGCCTACGGCGTGGACGCGGCGTACTGGCAGATCGTCGCGGTGCTTGGCCTGGCGATGGTGGCCTACACGTTCTTCGGCGGTGTGCGCGCGGTCGTGTGGGTCGACGCGATCCAGATGCTCTGGTACGTCGTCGGCGGCGTCGCGGTCGTGGTGTTCCTGGCGAACCGGCTGCCGTCGGGCTGGTTCGGCGCGGCGGTCGACGCGGGCAAGACGCAGCTGTTCGACTTCTCCAGCGCGCCGGTAAGCAATAACTACGCGTTCATCACCGCCGTGCTGGGTGGCGCGGTGCTGTCGATGGCCTCGCACGGGGCCGACCAGCTGATCGTGCAGCGGCTCATGGCGTGCAACGACGTCAAGGCGAGCCAGAAGGCGCTCATGGCCAGCGGGGTGATCGTGTTCCTGCAGTTCGGCCTGTTCCTGCTCATCGGCACGATGCTCTGGTCGTTCTACAAAGGACTCAACCCGGTCAAGGACCTCGGCCTGTCGACCAACGACGAGCTGTTCGCCTCGTTCATCGTCAACGAGCTGCCCAGCGGCCTGTCCGGTTTCGTGATCGCGGGCATCCTGGCAGCCGCGCTGAGCTCGTCGCTGGGCGCGCTTGCCTCCTCGACGGTCACCGACGTCTACCAGCGGATCATCCGCAGGCCGCTGACCGACGCCGAGACGCTGCGGCAGGGTCGGATCTGGACGGTGGTCTGGGCGGGCGCGCTGATCGTGTTCGCGTCGATGTTCACCACGACGAAGAACCCCATCGTGGAGACCGCCCTAGCCATCACCGGCTACACCTATGGCGCCCTGCTCGGCGCGTTCCTGCTCGGTCTGCTGGTCAAGCGGGCAAGGCAGGCCGACGCGATCGTGGCGTTCGTGACCACGGTGGCGGTGATGGCGTTCGTGATCCTGGGCGTGAAGTTCAGCAAGAAGACCGGCGAGTTCCTCGGCGTCGACTTCGCCAAGGCGGCAGGAGACTCGGTGGCACTCGCGTTCCCCTGGTACACACCGCTAGGTGTCGTGGTGACCCTGGCAGTAGGGGGCCTACTCGCCCTTCGACACCGAACGAGCGCGCCACTCGTCAGCCAAGACTGACCAGACCTCCATGTCCAAGCGGCCGGTGCGGTGGGCATAGCTCTGGCGCAGCGTGCCCTCCTTGGTGAAGCCGAGCCGCGTGGCCACGGCAAGGCTGCGTTCGTTGGCCGCCGCGGCGTACCACTCGACGCGGACCATGCCGCGCTCGAACACCGCCCAGTCGATCAGGTGCCCGACGGCCTGGGTGACCAGGCCGCGGCCGGTGGCTCGCTCGACCAGCCAGACACCCACCTCGCAGACCTTGGTGGCCGCGTCGAAGGCGGGGAACAGGGCCCCGCCGACAAGCCCGCCGTCGAGCCAGACTCCGTAGAGCCTGGCCTCGTCGCGGGCGAGCTTGTCGGCGAAACCCTGCAGGAACTTCCTCGCCGTGTCGACATCGACGACCCGGTCGCCCCACGACAGGTGCACCGCCAGGTAGTCGCGCGCCTCATCGAGGTGCGCGGCGAACTCCTCGGCGTGCCACGGCTCAAGCAGCCGCAGTTCGGCGTCATCGGTCAACACGGTCGTCAGCACTGACTACCTCCGGATCACGGGAAGATCTTCTGGCCCGGCGTGAGCACCCCGTGCGGGTCGAACCGGACCTTCGCCCGGCGGGCCCGCGGGTACTGCGCGCCATAGTGCGCCGCCCACTCCTCGGGACTCACCGGGATGGCGCCGATCGCATACTGCTTCGCGCCGAGGGCGACCGCGTCAACGTAGGCCGCGCGGTTGTCGGCGATCAAACGGTTAACCGTGTCGGCGTTAGGCGGAGCCACAACGCGCAGGATCGACAACAGGTAGACGACAGGGCTATCGGGCACGGCGACCAGCGGCCGGGTCAGCCGGGCGCGCGGGACCGGGTAGAGCAGGATCGGGCCGCCCACGTCGGCCGGGCTCAGGTCGGCCAGCAGGTCGGCGACGTAGCGGTCGGTCACGGCGTCGGGCAGGAACAGATTGAGCCACGGATTGGGGAACTTCAGCGGGCGCAGCTGGTCGACGAGAGCGGTGATCCGGTCGAGCCACGCGAAGTAGGGCAGCTCCGCGATCTCGGTCGCGGTCGGCGCGGGCAGCCCGCGCACCATCCGCGCGTCGTCCGGGGCCTGCCCGGTGAAGTAGGCGACGCCTTCGAGGACGTAGGCCCAGCCCGCTTCGGTCGGGACGACCTGGCCCTCCAGGTAGCTGAACCGGCCGTCGGCCAGGGCCGTGCGCTGGGCGGTGGTGAACGCGGCCAGGTCGGCGTAGGTGAGCTTGTAGACCCGGGCGGTGGCCGGGGCGGGGACGACCTTGAGCGTGGCGCGCACGATCAGGCCGTACTGACCGAGCCCGCCGAGGACGACGTCGAACAGCTCGCGGTTCTCCGTGCGCGAGCAGCGCAGCAGCTCGCCGGTGCCGGTGACGACCTCCAGGGCGAGGACGTTGTCGACCTGGAAGCCATGGTGGGAGCTGGCGCCGCCGACACCGCCGACCGAGAGCGTGCCGCCGACGGACAGTCCGATGTAGTCGGTGGCGACCGGCGGGGTCACCCCGGCGGCGATGGCGGCGGTGAACAGCGCGCTCCAGGTGGCACCCGCGTCGACCACGGCGCGGTCCCGGCCGATCGAGTGGATCGTGGCCAGGGTCCGCGAGTCGATGACGATGCCCGCCCGCACCTGCGCCTGCCCGTAGACCGAGTGGCCCTGGCCGCGCATGGCGACCGACAGGCCGTTGGCGCAGGCGAAGCGGACGATCTTCTGGATGTCGCCCACCGAGCCGGGACGCAGGACAGCGCGGGGACGCTCGTGCGTGATCTGGCCATAGTCCTCGGCGGCCTCGGTTAACGCCGCGTCGTCGGTGACGAGTTCGCCGTCGAGCGGCGGGACCCGGAGGCCGGTCGCGCCCGCGTCGGCCTGGGCTTGGCTGATCCAGCCGAGTCCGGCCGGGTCGAAGGCCACGACGGCGGTGGCCGCCCCGACCGCGAGGAAGCCGCGCCGGTTGAGTCCAGGAAGACTGCTGTCGCGCATGTGGACGCTCCCCACTCATAGGTGATCATGGTTGAAGCGTCACCCTATCGAGTGAATCAGGGCTCGCGTCGATACCCGACCAGCTCCAGGTGAAGGCCGAACCCCAGAGCGGTGAACATCCGTTCAGAGGCGTCATTGCCGAGCGAGATCACCGCGGCGGCCTGCGGTCGAGGGCCTTGTGTGACGGCCAGTTCCCGCAGCAGCGCCCGGACCAGCGCCCGCCCGGTGCCCGCGCCGCGCATCTCGGGGTCGACGCCGATGTAGTCGACATACAGCTCGTCCGGCTGGGCGTACCCGGCGGCGTAGCCGAGCAACCCGGTCGCACCCGTCGCCACGACGACGGTGTGGCCACGTGATCCGGCCACGAGCTGGCCGCCGGTGACCGTCCGATTGGGAAAACACCGCTCGTGCAGCTCGACCACCTGGGCCCGCACCTCGGGATCGGCGTCCAGCGGACGCGCGGTGTCGGCGTCGTCGACGGCGGCCACGAGCACGGACCGCAACGCGGACCCCGTCAGAGTGAAAACGCGGCTCGTCCCACGCTGGGTGAAACCGTGCCGGGCGGCGAAGTCGCCCAGCCGCCGGTTGCGGCGGTGGCCGAACAGTTCGAGGTCGGTGATCCCGCTGAGCCGGGGCACGGCCATCGCGGCCTCCAGCAGCTCGTCGGCCACGTTGTGCCAGCACTGGCGGTAGGCGGGATGGTCGGCGGGCAGCTCGACGAACGGCCCGAACAGCCAGGCCCGGCCGACCTCGGCGTCCGCGTCCACGCTGATCACCCCACGCGGTGTGCCGTCGTCGGCGACGGCCAGCACCGCGCCCGCGGCCCAGTCAGGCCGCAGACCTGCGAGTTCGTCGGCGACCTCGGCCGGGGTGGTCCCGTGGTACCCGATGTGGTGGTCCGGGTCGGCCTGGAGGCGGACCACCAGCTGCACGATGTTGGCCAGGTCGTCGGGCTGGGCTGGGCGGATCGCATACATGAATGAATCGTGAATGGTCCGGCCCGGCCGCCGCGACTGTATTTCGGGGCTGGCCGAATATGTCTCAATAGGATCATACTTTGGCCCAACCTGCGGAGTTCCCGTCACGGTCGCGCACCGGTCGGCGATTCCCAACCGAAACACCGTGTGTGTGCACATCCAGAGAGGCCGAAAGCCCATGGCTAGTTTCGACGCAAAGCGAGTGACCCCGATCGAGTGGGCAGGCATCGGTGCAGGCGCGCTCGCGTTCATCGCCAGCCTGCTTCCGTGGTACTCGTACTCCTTCGACGCCGGCGTGCCCGGTTTCAGCACCAGCGGCTCGCTCAGCGCCTGGGGTGTCGGCATCCTTGGCTGGCTGCCGGTGCTGATGCTGGTCGCCGCGGGCGTCATCGTGCTGCTGCCGCACCTGGGCAACGCCGTGGCGAACGCGACCACGATCTGGCTCGGCCTCGCGGGCGGCGCCGTCGTGCTGATCCTGATCCGCTGGCTGACCCTGCCGGACGACGGCGGCCTCGGCGGCCTCGCGGGCAGTGGCTACTCCTCGGGCGCGGGCTTCGGTCTGATCGTCGGCCTGCTCGCCGCGGTCGCCTCCGCGGTGGCCGCGTTCCTGACCTTCCAGGCGAGCAAGAAGGCGGTCCCGCCGCCTGCCGCGTAAGTCTTTCCACCCAGAACACCGCCCCGTCCGCGCACCGCGGGCGGGGCGGTGTCTTATGCGGCGGGGTCCTCTTCGGACTGTTCGATCGCGGCGTCGCGGTCGGTGCGCTGGATGCGCTGGGAGATGACCTGGGTGATGCCGTCGCCGCGCATGCTGACGCCGTAGAGGGCGTCGGCGATCTCCATCGTCGGCTTCTGGTGGGTGATGATGATCAGCTGGGAGCTGCTGCGCAGCTGCTCCAGCAGGCCGATCAGCCTGCGCATGTTGGTGTCGTCCAGCGCGGCCTCGACCTCGTCCATGACGTAGAACGGCGATGGGCGGGCGCGGAAGATCGCGACCAGCATCGCGACCGCGACCAGCGACTTCTCCCCGCCGGAGAGCAGCGACAGCCGCTTGACCTTCTTGCCGGGCGGGCGGGCCTCGACGTCGACGCCGGTGACC
>DATLIA010000143.1:0-27268 GCA_035540215.1 Actinokineospora sp.
GCCGACCGGATCGTGGTCATGCAGAGCGGCCGCGTCACCGGCGAACTCGCCCGTGCCGAGGCGACCGAGGAAGCCGTGCTCGCGCTGGCCATGGCCGAAGACCTGTCCACAAAGGAAGCATCATGACCCGTCAACTCGACATGGAGGTGGAGCGCGCCGTGACACCGGTCGACCCACCAGCCCCGAACGCCGCGCGCAGGCTGCTGCACGCGATCGGTCCGGGAAACGTCAGCCTGATCGGCGCCCTCATCGTCGTCGTCGCGATCTTCGGCTCCCTCAACTCCGGGTTCCTCGACCTGGCCAACCTCGCCGGGATCGGCGAAGCCGTCACCGTGTTCGGCCTGCTCGCCGTTGTCCAGACGGTCATCATCATCTGCGGCGCCCTGGACATCTCGGTCGGCTCGCAGGCGGGCATCGCGTCGGTGGTGAGCGCGATGGCGTTCACCGCGACGGGAAGCAACGCGTTCGTCGGTATCCTCGCCGCGGTCGGTGTGGGTATCGTCGTCGGTGCGGTCAACGGACTGATCATCGTCTACGGACGGGTCAACCCGGTCATCGCGACCCTGGCCACGCTCGCCGCCTACAAAGGACTCGCGCAGCTCATCTCGGGCGGCAAGGCCCAGGGATTCGTGCTGGACAACGACTTCTTCATCTTCCTGGCCCGCGGCAAGCTCGCCGGGGTGCCGGTGCCGATCGTCATCCTCGCGGTCGTCGCGCTAGGTATGCACATCCTGCTCAAGTACACCGACATCGGCCGCAACATCTACGCCATCGGTGGCAACGACACCGCCGCCCGCCTCGCGGGCATCAACATCAACAAGTACCTGATCGCCGTGTTCATGCTCGCCGGCGTCGTCTCCGCGATCGCGGGCATCATCCTTACCGCCCGCACCGGATCCGGCCAGCCAGTCTCCGGCAGTGAAGGGCTAGAGCTCAAGGCGATCACCGCCGCCGCGCTCGGCGGCTGTGCGCTCAAGGGCGGCAAGGGAACGATCGGCGGGACCCTGCTCGCCGTGATCCTCCTCGGCGCCCTCGACAACGGCCTGAACGTGGTCGGGGTCAACACGTTCTGGCAGAACGTCGCCCAAGGCACCCTGCTTGTCGCGGCTGTCGTCATCCAGCAGCGCCGCAGCGGCGAACGGGCAGTCGGGCTACCTGCCTGACCGTCCCAACTGTCCCATTTAGATCCATCCGTATCGATTTGCCCTTTCTTAACCCTGTATTGAAAGGAATCGAATGCGTACCTCTGTCAAACTGGCGTGCGCGTTAGCCGCCACCGCAGTGGTGTCCAGCGCGTTGGTCCTAAGTGGATCGACGGTGCCAGACGCGTCGGCGACGGCTCCAGTGCCCGCCAACACGCTGTCTCCCACCCCGTTGATGGGCTGGAACAGTTGGAACAAGTTCGCCTGTGACATCAACGAGGCGAAGATCAAGTCGGCCGCTGACAACATGGTGTCGTCGGGCATGTTGGCCGCGGGCTACAACTACGTCAACATCGATGACTGCTGGGCCGAGCGGGACCGCGACGCCGACGGCAACCTGGTGCCGTACGCTGCCGCGTTCCCCAACGGCATCAAGGCCGTGGCCGACTACATCCACAGCAAGGGCCTCAAGGTCGGCATCTACTCCAGTGCGGGTGCGCGCACGTGTACCGGCAGGCCCGGTATCGGCCAGCAGCCCGGCTCGATCGGCTATGAGCAGAAGGACGCCACCCTGTGGGCGTCCTGGGGTATCGACCTGCTGAAGTACGACAACTGCGGTGACCACCTGGGCCAGACCCACCAGCAGCGGTACGAGGCGATGGGCAAGGCGCTGCGGGCGACCGGGCGCGACATCGTCTACAGCATCTGCAACTGGGGCGGGCAGGACGCGGGCGGCATCGGTCCGTGGATCTTCGGACCCACCGTCGGCGGCAACCTCTGGCGCACGACCGGTGACATCTCCGACAACTGGGGCAGCGTGGTCAGCCTGCTCGACCGGCAGAAGGGCTTGGAGACCTTCTCGAAGGTCGGCGGGTGGAACGACCCGGACATGCTCGAGGTCGGCAACGGCGGCATGACCGACACCGAGTACCGCAGCCACTTCTCCCTGTGGGCGCTGCTGAACTCTCCGCTGATCGCGGGCAACGACTTGTCCACGATGAGCGCGGCGACGAAGACGATCCTGACAAACGCGGACATCATCGCGGTGAACCAGGACTGGGGCGGTTCCCAGGGCAGGCTGATGCGTGACCTCGGAAACAACCTGCAGGTGTGGGGCAAGCCGATGGCCGACGGCTCGGTCGTCGCGGCGCTGTTCAACCGGGGCACCACCACCGCCACGGTGAACACCACGGCCGCTGAGATCGGTCTCGGTGGGTCCAGCTCGTACAGCCTCAAGGACCTGTGGTCGAAGGCGACCTCCACCTCGACCGGTGCGATCAGCGCATCCGTGCCCAGCCACGGTGTCGTGGTGTTCAAGGTGACCCGTGCGGGCACGGCCACCGCGGCTCCCGCGGCGGGCACCCACCAGGTCAGCGACCTGACCTGGCTGGCGTCGTCCAACGGCTACGGCCCAGTCGAGAAGGACGAGAGCAACGGCGGGACCGGAACCAGTGACGGCGTGCCCCTGAAGATCGGCACGACGAGCTACACCAAGGGCATCGGCGCGCACGCCGACTCCGCCGTGCACGTCTACCTCGGCAAGGCCTGCTACCGCTTCGAGGCCAAGGTCGGCGTCGACGCGGAGGTCGGCGCCAACGGCAGTGCCCGCTTCCAGGTCTACGGCGACGGTGTGCTGCTCGCCTACACCGACGTGCTCGTCGGCGGCGGTGCCCCGGTCTCGCTGTCGGTGCCCACCAAGGGGTTCCGCACACTGGAGCTGCGCGCGACCGACGGCCGCACCAACGGCAACTCCAGCGACCACGTCGACTGGGCGGACGCCAAGATCACTTGTTCGGCGGCGTCGAACGGCTCGTTCGCCGGTGACCGCACGTGGACCTCGTCGACCAACGGCTGGGGTCCCGCCGAGCGGAACATGAGCAACGGCGAGAAGCCCGCGCGTGACGGCACGGTGATCACCCTCGGCGGCGTCCGCTACCGCCAGGGCATCGGCGCGCACGCCGCAAGCACCGTCGTGCTGCCGGTCAATGGCGCCTGCACCGGGTTCGACGCGGTGGTCGGACTCGACCCCGAGACCGGCACCGCGGGCAGCGTCACCTTCGAGGTCGTCGCCGACGGCACCACGGTCTACACCAGCTCCGTGCTGCGTGCGGGCCAGACGGCCACGGTCGGGGTCGCCCTCAGCAGGCCGACGTCGGTGTCGCTGGTCGTGAAGGGCACGGCCGACGGCGTCAACTCCGACCACGCCGACTGGGCGGGCGCCCGCCTGACCTGCGACTGATCCACCCGGCCCCGGCCCCGTGGGTGACCGCGGGGCCGGGTCCGCCTCTGACCGACCCAGCGCAATGAACCTCCGTGACGAAAAGGAATCAGATGCGTACCCACGCAAAACTGGCCTGTGCGTTAGCCGCTGCCGCCGTGGTCTCCGGTGTGCTTGTCGTGAGTGGATCGACTCTGCCGACGGCGTCGGCGACCGCCCCGGTGCCTGCCAACACCCTGGCCGCCACGCCCCCGATGGGGTGGAACAGCTGGAACAAGTTCGCCTGCGACATCAACGAGGCGAAGATCAAGTCCGCCGCCGACGCCATGGTGTCGTCGGGCATGAAGGCGGCGGGGTACGAATACGTCAACATCGATGACTGCTGGGCCGCGTATGACCGCGACGCCAACGGCAACATGTCGGCGCACGCGACGAAGTTCCCCAACGGGATGAAGTCCGTGGTGGATTACATCCACGGTCTGGGACTCAAGGTCGGCATCTACTCCAGTGCGGGTGTGCGGACCTGTGCCGGGGTGCAGCCGGGCTCGATCGGTCACGAGCAGCAGGACGCGAACCTGTGGGCGTCGTGGGGCATCGACCTGTTGAAGTACGACAACTGCGGTGACCACCAGGGCACGAACAACATTCAGCGCTATACGGCGATGGGCAAGGCGCTGCAGAACACCGGCCGCGCCATCTACTACAGCCTGTGCAACTGGGGCGAGACCGACGCGGCCTCGGGTGGTCCGGTCGACTTCGGTCCGAAGGTCGGCGGCAACTCGTGGCGTACGACGTTCGACATCCGCGACACCTGGTCGAGCATTCTGAGCCTGCTCGACCAGCAGAAGGGCCTGGAGGCGTTCTCGAAGGTCGGCGGGTGGAACGACCCGGACATGCTGGAGGTCGGCAACGGCGGCATGACCGACACCGAGTACCGCAGCCACTTCTCGCTGTGGGCACTGCTCAACGCGCCGCTGCTGGCGGGCAACGACCTGTCCACGATGAGCGCGGCCAACAAGACGATCCTGACCAACGCCGACATCATCGCCATGAACCAGGACTGGGGCGGCTCGCAGGGCAGGCTGATGCGCGACCTCGGCAACAGCCTGCAGGTGTGGGCCAAGCCGATGGCTGACGGCTCGGTCACGGCGGTCCTGTTCAACCGGTCCGGGGCCACGGCCACGGTCAGCACGACCGCGGCTGAGATCGGCCTTGGTGGGTCCAGCTCGTACAGCCTCAAGGACCTGTGGTCCAAGGCGACGTCGACCTCGACCGGTGCGATCAGCGCTTCGGTGCCGAGCCACGGCGTCGTGGTCTACAAGGTGACCCGTGCGGGTACAGCCGCCGCGGCTCCGGCGGCGGGCACCCACCAGGTCAGTGACCTGACGTGGCTGGCGTCGTCCAATGGCTGGGGCCCGGTGGAGAAGGACAAGAGTGTCGGCGGTTCCGCCGCCGGTGACGGCGTGGCGCTGAAGATCGGCACTACGACGTACACCAAGGGCCTCGGCGTGCACGCGGACTCAGCGGTGCATGTCTACCTTGGCAAGGCTTGCCAGCGCTTCGACGCCAAGGTCGGCGTCGACGCGGAGGTGGGCACCAACGGCACCGTCCGCTTCCAGGTCTACGGCGACGGCGTCCTGCTCGCCTACACCGACGCCCTCAAGGGCGGCGGGGCACCCGTCACGCTCTCGGTGCCCACCAAGGGTTACCGCACTCTTGAGCTGCGCACCACCGACACCCGCGACGGCATCAGCTACGACCACGCCGACTGGGCCGACGCCAAGATCACCTGTTCGACCGTGTCGAACGGTTCGTTCGCCGGTGACCGCACGTGGACCTCGTCGAGCAGCACGTGGGGTCCCGCCGAGCGGAACCTCAGCAACGGTGAGCAGCCCGCGCGTGACGGCACGGTGATCACCCTCGGTGGGGTGCGCTACCGCCAGGGCATCGGCGTGCACGCGGACAGCACCATCGTCCTGCCGGTCAACGGTGCCTGCCATGGGTTCGACGCGGTGGTCGGCCTCGACGCCGAGACGGGCGCCAACGGCAGCGTGACCTTCGAGGTCGTCGCGGACGGCACCACCGTCTACACCAGCCCGGTGCTCCGGGCGGGTCAGACGGCGTCGGTCGCGGTTCCGATCAGCAGGCCCACGTCGCTGTCGCTGGTCGTGCGCGGCACCACCGACGGCAACAGCTACGACCACGCCGACTGGGCGGGCGCACGCCTGTCCTGCGACTGACCCACCCCGGCCCGGTCCCGCGGTCACCCGCGGGGCCGGGCCTTTCACCGCAGAGGAACCGATGATCAAGCTAAGGGCGACCCGGTGCGCCCCTCCGCCGGGGCGATTGGCGGAGGGGCCTGTCTGGGACTGGACCCACCAGGAAGTCCTGTGGGTCGACATCCCCGCCGGGCACATCCACTTCGCCGAACTCCGCGGCGCGGAGCTCGTGCACCGCGCGACGGTGCGGCTCGACCGGTCGGTCGGCGCGGTCGTGCCGTGCGCGTCCGGCGCGCTGGTCGCCGCGGCGGGTGACGCGTTCCTGCTGCTGGACCGCGACGGCGGGGTGACCGCGTCCGTCGCGCTCGACCAACCCGGCGACGGTGTCCGGCGCCGGTTCAACGACGCCAAGGTCGACCCGCGCGGGCGGCTGCTGGCGGGCACGATGTCGGAGGACGGCGTCACCGGCAGCGCGGCGCTCTACCGGCTCGACCCGGACCGGACGGTCATCAAGCTGCTCGACCGGGTGACGATCTCCAACGGGCTCGGCTGGAGCCCCGACGGCGGGACCCTCTACTACGCCGACAGCCCGACCCAACGGGTCGTCGCCTACGACTACAACCTCGACACCGGGACCCTCAGCCGTCCCCGCCCGTTCGCCGTGTTCGACGACGGGGTCCCGGACGGGCTGACCGTCGACAGCGACGGCCGGGTCTGGATCGCGGTGTGGGGCACCGGGCAGGTCCGCGCGTTCGAGCCGACCGGTGAACCGGCGGCGATCATCAACGTCGGCCCATCGCAGGTCTCCAGCTGTGCCTTCGCGGGCCCCGACCTCGACGTCCTGGTCATCACCACCGCCGCGGTCGACCAGGCGGCCGACGAGCCTGACGCGGGCAGGCTCTTCACCTGCGTGCCCGGCGTCGCCGGACTCCCCGTCACCCCGTTCGCCGACGCCCGGCTGGTGAGCGCCCGTGGCTAGTGAACTGGTCCTCGACCCACCGGTGATCGCGATCCTGCGCGCCGACAGCGCCGCCCGGTTCGCCGAGGTCGCCGCCACCCTCCTGGACGCGGGCGTGAGCGCCGTGGAGTTCACCCTGTCCACGCCGGGCGCGCTCGACGCACTGCGTGAGTGCGCGGGCCTGGGCTTTGGCGCGGGCACCGTGCTGACCCCAGAGGCCGCCGCGCACGCCGTCGACGCGGGTGCCGCCTACCTGATCACCCCGGCCGTCTGCGCCGACGTGATCGCCGAGGGCAGTGCCCTTGGCGTCCCGGTCATCGCGGGCGCGTTCACCCCGACCGAGATCCTCGCCGCGTGGCGGGCGGGGGCGACGATGGTGAAGGTGTTCCCCGCGTTGGTCGGCGGACCCGATTACGTGCGCGCGGTGCGGGCGCCGCTGCCGCACATCCCCTTGGTGCCGACCGGTGGCGTCGGGATCGCCGAGGCCACCGCGTACCTCGCCGCGGGCGCGACCGCCGTGGGCATGGGCTCGCCGCTGGTCGGCGACGCGTGCGCGGGCGGCAGTCTCGCGGCGCTGCGCGAGCGGGCCGCCGAGTTGGCGGAGCTGCTGCGATGACCGGCCTGATCACCTTCGGCGAGGTCATGGGCGTGTTCTCGGCGACTGAGACCGGACCACTGGCCTCCGGGTCGGCCATGCGGCTCGGATTCGCGGGCGCCGAGGCCACCGTCGCCATCGGGGTCAGCAGGCTTGGCCACCGCGCGGCCTGGATCGGCCGCCTGGGCGAGGACGCTGTCGGCACGATGGTGCTCGACCGGCTGCGCGCCGAGCGGGTCGACGTGTCCGGCTGCCGCACCGAGCCGGACGTGCCGAGTGGGCTGATGCTGCGCGAGCGGCGCACCGCCGACCGGATCCGGGCCACCTACTACCGCAAGGGACAGGCCGGGTCCCGGCTCGCCGCGGTTGATGTCGACTCATCCCGGATCGCGGGTGCGCGGATCCTGCACCTGACCGGCATCACCCCGGCGCTGAGCGAGTCGGCCCGTGCGGCCGTGCACGCCGCCGTCGACGCCGCGCAGGCCGCTGGGGTGACCGTGTCCTTTGACATCAACTACCGGGCCGCGCTGTGGTCCCGGGCCGAGGCCGCGCCCGAACTGGCTCGCCTGGTGGCCGCGGCGGACATCGTGTTCGCGGGTCCGGAGGAGGCCGCGCTGGTCGTCGACGAGGCCGAACCCGCCGCCATGGCCGCGGCGCTGGCCAGACTGGGACCGAGCCAGGTCGTGCTCAAGCTCGGGTCGAGGGGCGCCCTCGCCCAGCTCGACGGTGAGCTGATCACGCGGCCCGCGGTCCCGGTCACCTCGATCGACCCGATCGGTGCGGGCGACGCCTTCGTCGCCGGATACCTCGCAGGCGTGCTCGATGGAGCCACCGCCGCGACACGGCTGCACCTGGCCGCCACCTGCGGCGCGTTCGCCGTGTCCGTTGCCGGTGACTGGGAGGGCCTGCCGAACCGGCACGACCTCGGTCTGCTCGCCGCCGCCGACGTGAGCCGTTGATACGAATGGGGAACAACAACATGAGCCGACTTGTCGACAAGGTCGCGGTCGTCACCGGTGCCGCGTCCGGCATCGGCGCGGCCACCGCGCACCGCCTCGCCGCCGAGGGTGCCGCGGTGGTCGTCGCCGACATCACCGACGACGCCGGTCAGGAAGTGGCCGCCAAGATCCGCGCGGCGGGCCACCGGGCCGAGTTCGTCCACTGTGATGTGTCTGAAGAGGACGATTGGCTGGCACTGCGGGACCGGGTGGACGAGATGTTCGGCCCGCTGGACCTGCTGTGCAGCAACGCCTCCACCCAAGCGGTGATCCCCGCGCATGAACTGCACCGCGCGGAGTGGGACCGCCACATCGCGGTGAACTTGACTCCGCTGTACCTGGGTGTACGTACGTTCGTCGATGACCTGCGGGCCCAGCGGGGGAACGTGGTCGCGATCTCCAGTGTGCACGCCCAGTTCGGCCTGCCCGGTTTTCCCGGCTACGCCGCGGCCAAGGGCGGCCTCTGCGCGCTGGTCCGACAGTTGGCGGTGGAGTACGGGTCGGCGCGGGTGCGGGTCAACGCGGTGCTGCCCGGCCCGATCCTGACGCCGGTGTGGGACGACGTGGACGAGGAAGGCAGGCGTCAGTCCGCCGAGGCCACCGCCCTGGTCCGGATGGGTGCCCCAGAGGAGGTGGCCGCCGCGGTCGCGTTCCTGGCCTCGGACGACGCCGCCTACATCACTGGAGCGAATCTGGTCGTCGACGGCGGCTGGAGCATCAAGAAGGAGTCGCAGTGAAGATCACCGCCATGACCACGTATCTGGTGGCGCCTCGGTGGTGCTTCCTGAAGGTGGAGACCGACGAGGGCATCACCGGTTGGGGTGAGCCCGTGATCGAGGGCCGCGCGCACACCGTCGCCGCCGCGGTCAGTGAACTGGCCGACTACCTCATCGGCAAGGACCCGATGGCCATCGAGGCGCACTGGCAGACCCTGACCAAGGGGGGCTTCTACCGAGGCGGCCCGATCCTGTCGAGCGCGATCGCCGGGATCGACCAGGCCCTGTGGGACATCACCGGCAAGGCACTCGGCGTCCCGGTGTGGCAGTTGCTCGGCGGGGCGGTGCGCGACCGGGTCCGCGTGTACAGCTGGATCGGCGGCGACCGGCCGGACGACGTCGCGGCGGCGGCGGTGGAGAAGCAGCAGCAGGGCTTCACCGCGATCAAGATGAACGCCTCCGCCGAACTGGAGATCATCGACACCCCGCGCGCCACCCGCGCCATCGCCGACCGGGTCGCCGCGATCCGGGAGGCGTGCGGCGACGAGTTCGACATCGCCGTCGACTTCCACGGCAGGCTGTCGATCCCGATGGCCCGGCGGGTGCTGCCGCTGCTGGAGGAGTACCTGCCGTTCTTCGTCGAGGAGCCGCTGGTCCCCGAGTGCAGCGACCAGATCGGCGAGATCACCCGCTCGACGTCGATCCCGATCGCGACGGGGGAGCGGCTGTTCTCCCGCTGGGACTTCAAGAAGGTTCTGCGCGAGGGTGTCGCGGTCGTGCAGCCCGACCTGTCGCACGCGGGCGGCATCTCCGAGGTCCGCCGCATCGCGGCCATGGCCGAGACCTACGACGTCGCGCTGGCTCCGCACTGTCCACTTGGGCCGATCGCGCTGGCGGCGAGCCTGCAGGTCGGGTTCGCCACGCCGAACCTGCTCATCCAGGAGCAGAGCCTGGGCATCCACTACAACGCGGGCTCCGACCTGCTCGACTACCTGGTCGACCGCGACGTCTTCACCTACCAGGAGGGCCATGTCGGCCTCCTGGAGGCCCCTGGCCTGGGCATCCAGGTCGACGAGACCGCCGTCCAGCGCGCGGCCGAGATCGGCCACCGCTGGCGCAACCCGGTCTGGACAAGGAAAGACGGCTCACTCGCCGAGTGGTAGCCGCTCAGCCGAGTGCCGCACCGACCTTGGCGCGATCCGCGCCAAGGTCGGTGCGCGGGTCGGCGGGCTCAGGCGAGAGCGGGCCTCGGATCTGAATGTCACGATCGGGTAACGCGATCGAGGTTCGCCCATCCGGGCCGGGTGGGCGGTCCGAAACACCATTGTCAGGCGGCGGGAAACAGTGATTCCCCAGCCACTGTCCGAACTCAGTGCCGGTTCGGCCGTAATCACGACGACAATGGGAGATCTTGTTATGAAGCACATCATTCGCCGGGGCGCGGCCTCCGCTGGTGTCGTGGCCATCGCCCTTCTCGGCGCGGCGTGCGGCAACGAGAGCTCGTCGAGCGGCGCGTCGACCACCACTCAGCAGACCTCCGCCGCGGCGGCGCCGACCACCACCACGTCGGCGATGGCCGACCCGGCCGCCGACCTCGTCGGCCCGGGCTGCGCGGACTACGCCAAGGCCGTCCCGTCCGGCGGCGGCTCGGTCGCCGGTATGGCCGTCGACCCGGTCGCGGTCGCCGCGAGCAACAACCCGCTGCTCAAGACCCTCGTCGCGGCGGTGTCCGGCAAGCTGAACCCGGGCGTCAACCTCGTCGACACGCTCAACGGCGGCCAGTTCACCGTCTTCGCCCCGGTCGATGACGCGTTCGCCAAGATCCCGGCGGCCACGATCGAGACCCTCAAGACCGACAAGGACCTGCTGACCAAGATCCTTACCTACCACGTGGTCCCCGGTCAGATCTCGCCAAGCAAGATCGCGGGTGACCAGACCACCGTGCAGACCGGCAAGGTCACCATCACCGGCTCGGGCAACGCACTGAAGGTCAACGACGCCAACGTGATCTGTGGTGGCGTCAAGACCGCGAACGCCACGGTCTACCTGATCGACAGCGTGCTGATGCCCAAGTAGGTTCCGAACCCTGCCCACCAGGCACGGCAGGTGACAGGAACCCAGCCGGGTCCACATCGGACAGTCGTCCGATGTGGACCCGGCGTTCGGCGTCCTGGCTCAGGACCGCAGGTCGATCTCGGCGACGAGTTGGGCGTGGTCGGAGGTCGTGCGGTCGGGGCGGTCGTCGCTGAGCTGGTTGTCGACCAGGTGGTCGTTGAAGTGCCGCAGGTTCGACAGCTCACCGAGGCGGGCCGGGTTGCGGTCGTAGAACTCCTGGCTCACCAGGATGTGGTCGAGGTTCTCGTAGTGGCTGTTGAAGATGTGCGAGTAGCTGACGTCGCGGCCGATGTTCCTCGCCTGGATCTCGTGGGCGGAGTAGAGCACGCGGTCCCAGTACGCCGCGCGCAACTCACGACCGCTTGGCCAGAAGCGCGACGGGTTGTCGCCGGTCACGATCTCCGTGGACACCGCGCGCGGGCCGTCGTTGAGGTCGCCGAGCACGATCGCGGGCCGGGTGTTGCCGACGATCTCGTCGAGCACCAGGAACCGCAGCGCGGCCGCCTCGGCGGTGCGCCGGATCAGCGACCGCGCCTTGCCCAGTGCCTCCTCGCGTGGGTCGTGTTCGGGGGCGGCCGGGTCGGTGATGGGGCGCTTGGACTTCAGGTGGACGACGAACACCGTCACCGTCAGCGTGGGCGTCACGGCGATCCGGGCGCGCAGTACCGGCCGGCTGAACGTGCCGACCGGCAGGCCGATGCCGTCCACGGGAGCGGTGACGCCGGGCGGGAAGTCGCTGATGGAGGTGACCGGCTCGGCCAGCGGCAGTTTCGTGACCAGCCCGACCCGGGGGCCACTGGCACCGTCGGCACCTGGGGCGGCGACGGTGGCGCCCGCGAAGACGCCGGACCGCTCGCACACCTCGCGCAGCGCCGCCTCGGCGAAGACCTCCTGGAAGCCGACCACGTGGGCGCCCATCCGCCGTAACTGCTCGCCGATCCAGGTCGCCTTCCGGTCGAACTCCGCGACCGAGTAAGGCCGTTCGTCCGGGTAGTAGGGGACATCGGGCAGCGCGAGATTCAGCACGTTGAAGGTGCCGACCTTGAGGATCATGGTGTCGCCCCGGCTGTTGGAGATGTGTCGACTGCTACATCGCCGCAGGGCCGCTCAACGTGAACAGCGGCCGACCCGGCCCGCCGCGATGGCGGACCGGGTCGGCCGGGTCAGATCAGAGTCCACCCGCGAAGAGCAGGCGGTTCGGTGTCGACGCGGGCACCGAGGTGATCTTGCCCTGGGTGGCGTTGTTCCAGAGCGCGTTCATCACCTCGGCCTGCGTCTTGTCGCCGACGGTCTGCTTGAGCAGCGCGACGGTCCCGGCCACGTGCGGGGTCGCCATCGAAGTGCCGCTGATGGTCTTCACCGTGCCGCCGATCCACGCCGACGTGATGTCGGTTCCCGGGGCGAGCAGCTGCACACACTGGCCGCGGTTGCTGTACGTCGCGTACCCGTCGGTCCTGGTGGTGGCTCCGATGGTGAACGGCTGCGCGGCGCGCGCGGGGGAGTAGCCACACGCGTCGGCGGCGTCGTTGCCGCCCGCCACGGCCACGAAGATGCCCCGGTTGGCCACCGCGTTGGCCGCGTTGTCCACCGCGTCCGACGGCGGGGCACCACCGAGCGAGGCGTTCATGACTGCGGGCTTCCTGGCGTTGGCGGCGATCCAGTCGAACCCGGCCACCACGCCCGACCAGGTGCCCCGGCCGTCACAGCCGAGCACGCGGACGCTCACCAGCTTGACCCGCTTGGCCACGCCGAACTGTGCGCCGCCGACCGTGCCCGCCACGTGCGTGCCGTGGCCGTTGCAGTCCACGCCCCGGCGGCCGTCGCCGATCGCGTCGAAGCCGAAGGTCGCGCGCCCGCCGAAGTCTGGGTGGGTGTGCTCGATGCCGGTGTCGAGGATGTAGGCGGTGACGTTCGAGCCGTCGTGCGCGGGCGTGTAGGCGCCGTCGAGCGGCAGGGCCCGCTGGTTGATCCGGTCAAGCCCCCAGGAATTGACCGCGGCGTCGGATTCGCGGACGTCGAGGGCGTCAATCTGCATGTCGGCCTCGATGCCGCGGAATCCGGGGATCTTGCGCAGCAGGGCCACCTGCAGGGTATTCAGTTTCGCGGCGAATCCGGTGAACACGGTGCCGTAGGAGAACAGGGCTTTCACCCCCAGTTTGCTGAGTACCCCATTCAAGTCGATTCCGACGTCGAGGGTGACCAGGTACTGGTCGGGAATCACCCGCGACGTCGCCGGTCTCGCTATTTCGGCCGGTTGTCCTGGACTCGCTGACGCGGTGCTCACCCCCGCTGAGGTGATCAACGCGGCCGCCAGCAGTGCCCGGATGGTGCGTGACATGTGAATCTCCCCGTCGAGAATTACTCGAATTGGACCCTTCACACAGTTCACGCTCGCCAAGGGCAGGGGAATCGCCCGACCGGGTTGCATTCTGCAAGATACCGAAATGCGCGGCCTGAATCCTGCTGGCGTGTATTCGGGTAACCCACTCCGTGGCTATTCGGGGTGAATCGAGAACACGGACCGCTACCGGCGGAGGAGTATTTCCCTCAGTCGATACCTTCAGGCCCCGACAACCCCGTCGATCCCTTCCCGCAGGAAGTCGGCGTGCCCGTTGTGGCGGGCGTACTCATGGATGACGTGGTGCATCACCAGGCGCAGCGACACGTCGGCGTCCCAGCGCGGCTGGTGCCCGGTCACGTCGAGCGACTCGGCGGCGACCTCGATCGCCCGCGAGCGCTCGACCTCGCCCTCCCACGCCGCGAACGCCTCCGCCCGCGTGCTGCCCGACGCGTCGTAGGCGACCTGGAAGTCACCACTGTCGGACCAGACAAGCGGGATGTCCTCGGCGTTGATGACCCGCCGGAACCAGGTGCGCTCCACCTCGGCCATGTGCCGCACCAGCCCGAGCAGCGACAGCGTCGACGGCGGCATGGACTGCTTGCGCAGGTCCTCATCGCCGAGGCCATCGCACTTCATCACCAGCGTGGCCCGGTGGAAGTCCAGGAACCCCCGCAGTGTCTCCCGCTCATCCCCGACCAACGGCGGCGCGACGCGCTCAATGCTCATACCCACGATTCTTCTGACCGGAACCCGCCGCCGCTCAGCGGGGGTCACCTGCCGACCGGCGTCTGTTCGCAGACAGTCCAGCGCCGGTCGCAGGAGATCCTCCGCGACGAACATCGAGGTGGACACGTGTGGGGAGAGGCGGATGTGGCCCGCGCGGATCGTGGCGGTGATCCCGGCGGCCGTCAGCGCGGCGCCGACGGTCTTCGTCGGGACGCCGGGCACGTCGAACGCGAGGATGCCTGCCCGGCGCTCGGTGGCCGAGACGATTCGGGCGCCCGCGGACAGCAGCGTCTCCTCCAGCGAGCCGACCCGTTCGGCGATCTGGGCCACGATCGTCGGGACACCCGTGGCCTCGACCAGTTCCAGGGCCGCCGCGAGCGCCCCAGCGGTGATCGGGCTGAGGTTGGTGATCGACCAGCCCGCCGCCGTCGGATCGACGGGGTGGATCTCGTCGTCGAAGACGGTGGGGGACTGGGCGCCGGTCCAGCCGGACAGCAGTGGGTCGAGGACGTCGAGAGCGCGGTCGGACAGCACCGCGAAGCCCGTGCCCCAGCCCGCGCGCAGCCATTTCTGGCCGCCCGCGACGAGGACGTCGGCGGCCTGCCACGGTTCGTCGGTGACGCCGAAGCCCTGGATGCCGTCGACCACGAGGAGGCGGTCGCCGACGGCTTCGCGCAGGGCGGCCAGGTCGGCTCGGTAGCCGGTGCGGAAGTCGACGGCGCTGACCGCGACGACCGTGGTCCGCGGTGACAGTGCGGCGGCGACGGCCTCGGCGGTGACGTCGCCCGGTGGCAGCGCGCGGACGGTCAGCCTGCCCGCCTGCTCGGCGCGCGCCCACGGATAGGTGTTGGCCGGGAACTCGCCCGCCGACACCAGGACCTCACCGCCCGCGACGCCGAACGCGGCCTGGAACAGGCCGAGGCTGGTGTTGGGCAGCAGCACCGTGTTCGCGACACCGGCACCGCACAGCCGGGCCACGGCGGCCCTGGCCCGCGCGTCCTGCCGCATCAGGTCGTCCACAGTGGACGAATCGGCCGCCGCGGCGTCGGCGAGCAGCCGCGCGGTCGTGTCGACGACCGCGCGCGACGGCGGGCCGAAGCGGGCGAAGTCCAGGTATCCCGGTGATTCCACGAACTGTGTCACCAGGCCAACCTACCCGCGGGCTCAGAGCCGCCGGATGCCCTCCAGCACCTTGCGCAGCATGTCCATATCCGGGTCGACGTGCGTCGGGGTCGAGCGGAACATCAGGCAGTTCGCGTCGATCAGGTCGCTGATCAGGATCTTGGCGACGCCCAGCGGCAGCCTGGTCCGCGCCGAGACCTCGGCGACCGACTGCGGGGTCGCGCAGACCTCGACGACCGCGGCGTAGTCGGGTTCCGGTGCGGCGGGGTACAGCCCGGTGGCCACGACCAGGGTGATCAGGTCCAGGTCGTGGCCGTCGGCCCGGGTCCGGCCGCGGGTGATCGTGTACGGGCGGACCAGCGGACCGGCGTCCTCGTCGTACCACGCTTCGTCGTCGGTCATCGGTCCTGGTGGTCGGTAGCGTTCTGGTCGGTCGCGCGGGCGCGTTGGGTGCCCTGCTGGAAGGCGGCCATCGACGCGCGGGTGCGTTCAGGCTGGGGCGCCGTGCGGGGTTCGCGACGGGGCAGGGCCGTCGTCGTCTCCTGGTCGATCAGCTTGCGCAGTGACGGCGGCCTGCCCGACGTGGGCTGCGCTGACGGCGCGCGGGGGACCGGCGGCAGCGGCCCGGTGTCCACAATGGAGTTGCGGGCCAGTAGGCCCTCCGGCGCCATGACGATCGCCTGTACGCCGCCGTAGATCGACTCGCGCAGGGTGACCCGGACGCCGTGGCGGTCGGCGAGCTGGGCGACCACGAACAGCCCGATCCGCGACTCCCCGGCCAGGGCCATCACGCCGAAGTCCGGCGGGTTGTGCAGGCGCTGGTTGATCTCGTCGAGCCTGCCCTCCTCGATGCCCATGCCCTGGTCCTCGATCTCCAGCACCAGGCCCTTGCCGACCAGCGTCCCGCGCAGCTCGACCGGGGTCTCCTGTGGGGCGAAGTTGGTCGCGTTGTCCACCAGCTCGGCGATCAGGTGGATCATGTCGGCCACGGCGTCGCCCGCGACGGACACCTCGGGCAGCCTGCCGACGTTGACCCGCGAATAGTCCTTGGTCTCGGCGACGGCGCTGCGCACGATCTCGCCGATCGGCACCGGGTTGCGCCACTGCCTGCCCGGCTTCTTGCCGCCCAGGATGATCAGGTTCTCGGCGTTGCGGCGGCTGCGGGTGGCCAGGTGGTCCAGCTCGAAGAGCAGCGCGAGCTGGTCGGGGTCCTCCTCGGAACGCTCGGCCTTGTCGAGCACCTGCAGCTGGCGGCGCACCATCACCTGGCTGCGGTGGGCGATGTTGAGGAACACGGTCCGGATCCCCTGCCGGGTCTCGACTTCCCGCGCGGTCGCCGCGATCGCGGTGTGCTGCGCCTTGTCGAGCGCGCGGGCCACCTGGCCGATCTCGTCGTCGCCGTGGTCGAGCGCGGGCAGCTCGGCCGCCACGTCGACGGCCTCGCCGCGGTTGATCCTCGCGACCACGTCCGGCAGCTTCTGCTCGGCCCGGTCGAGGGTCTCCACCCGCAGCCGGGTGAGCCTGCGGATGAGGTCTCGGGACAGCCGCAGCGCGATCACCGCGGCCGCGATGGCGACCAGCAGCAGGGCCGCGCCCGCGGCCAGCGACGTGGCCAGCATGCTTCCGCCGCTCTCGGTCCCGAGATCCGCGGCGTAGGAGGAGTGGGACTTGTAGAGCGCGACCAGGCCGCTGGACACCGTGCGGTTGGCCGTCTCCCACGCCGCGACGTCAAGGGTCACCTGGTGCTGGCCCGGCCCCTTGGCCATCACCGCGTCGTCGCCCGCGACCAGGGCCTTCCACTCCGGGGTGGCCTTCAGATCGACGTACTGCGCTCGTTCGGCCTCGGTGAGCCGGGGGACGATCGTCTCGATCAGCTCGTGGTAGGTGCCCATCTGGTGGGCCAGCTCGTGGTAGGTCTTCTGGTCGATCCCCTTGGCCATCGCCAGTTCGACCAGTACGTGCGAGCGAGCCTGTGCCTCGACCGACCGGAACAACTCGGAGCTGATCATCTGCTCGAACCCGACCGCGGCGTCGGTGGCCGAGCGGGCGATGCCCTGAACGCCTAGGCCGACGTGGTCGACCAGGTCGCCGTAGAAGTCATAGGCCTTCTGCACGTCGACCATGCCGTGATCGATGTGCCCCCGCATGGTCGGCAGCGCGTCGGCGGCCACGGTCAGCGAGTGCAGGGGCGTGCGCAGTTCGTCCGGCGCGTCCTGGGCGAGCCGCTCGGTGGTGGCGGCAAGGTCCTTGAGCGCGGCGTCGGTCTCTTTGCGCTGGCTCTCCAGCGGGGCGGTGTCGGTGGCGGTCTCGGTGAGCAGCAGCGTGGTCAGCCGCCGCTCCTCCTGCACCGCGACGATCATGCGGGAACTCGGGTCGAGCGCGGCCCGGACGTTGTCGGCGAACGATCTCGTGCTCAGGCCCTGGTAGGCCAGGAAGGCCGAGAGGCCGACGCCCAGGATCATGATCGCGACTGAGGGAACCAGGGCGATGATCAATAGGCGGGACTGGATCGTGCCGGATCCGCGTAACCGGTTCAGCTGCATTGACCTGCCCTAATACGTTCCGTGGTCGCCTTCGCGGCGACCACCATTGCATATTCCGGGCCATAGTGCCGTATAGCGGCGGTGCCGCGAAACGCCCCCTATGGAGATTAGGGAGTTGATTGGGGGGCATTCTTTAGCAGATTCGGCCGGATGGTCGCAACCGCCAGTCGCACCCCATTCGCCGCAATGTGGATTGGGCTGAACGGCCTATGGACTGCGCCGGTACGGGTGCAATACCGTGTCGCGGAACCAGTCCAGGCGACGGGGTGCGACCCACCCCGCACGCTGCGTGTGGTCATCAGCGCAGGTCAGGAATGGTGTCCGCCGCTGACGCGGGATTGTTGATATGTGAAACTCTGAATGGTGGACCAGCTATGCCGGTGTGGAATCGCCGTCGATTCCTGACCCTTGCCATCGCCGCCCCCACGATCACCATCGCGGCCAAGCTCGCCACCGACGACAGCGCCGCCGACGCGCTGCCGAGCAACCCGCAGCTCGCCGACCTGCTCGACTTCGGCGACGTGGTCAGCCTGGCGAGCGCGCCAACGGCCGGGTCGATGGTGCTCGAGGTGACCGACGAGGGTGTCGTGCGGTTCGAGCTGCCAAGAGCCGAGTCCGGCCAGGGCATCACGACCGCGGTGGCGATGATGATCGCCGAAGAACTCGACGCCAGACTCGCCGACGTGCGCGTCGAACTGGCCGACGCCGACCCCGCGCGGCTCTGGAACCAGTTCACGGCCGGGTCGACCGGCGTGCGGACCCTGTGGAACCCGGTCAGGGCGATCGCGGCCGCCGCGCGTGCCCGGCTGGTGACCGCCGCCGCCGTGCAGTGGTCGCTGCCCGCGGACACGCTGACCACCCGGGACTCGAAGGTCTGGGCACCCGACGGCCGCAGCGCGGGCTACGGGTCGCTGTCCGTGCGCGCCGCCACGGTGGTGCCCGCGATCCACACCTCGCCGAAGGCGGTCACCGACCACAAGCTTGTCGGCAAGCCGACGGGCCGCGTGGACGCGCGCGCCATCGTCACGGGTCAGGCCAAGTTCGGCATGGACATCGAGGTCCCCGGCGCGCTGGCCACCGTGGTCGCCCGCCCGCCGACGATCAAGGGCACCGTCGTGTCCTGCGACGACACCGCGGCGCGCGCCATCCCCGGCGTGGTCGCGGTGACGCGGATCCCGACCGGTGTCGCGGTCAGCGCGGAGACGATGGACATCGCGCTGCGCGGCCGGGACGCGCTGAAGATCGTGTGGAAGGACGGGCCTGCCGTCGGACTGTCCGATTCGGACATCCGGACGAAGCTGCGGGCCGCGGTGCCGCCGTTCATCGTGCCGCCGCTGCTGACCCAGCGCCTCGACGCCGACTTCGACTTCGCCTTCGTCAGCCACGCGCCGATGGAGGTGCTCAACGCCGTCGCCGACGTCCGCGCCGACCGCGCCGAGCTGTGGTTCGCCTGCCAGTCGCCGATCGTCGCCCAGCGCGAGATCGCCACGGCGATCGGGCTTCCGGTCAGCAAAGTGACCGTGCACGTTCCGCGCGCGGGCGGCTCGTTCGGGCGCAGGCTGTTCTGGGATCCCGCTCTGGAGGCGGCCCAGGTGTCGAAGAAGATCGGCAAACCGGTCCGTCTGATGTGGACGCGGACGGACGACATCCGGCACGGCAGGCTGCGTCCCGCGTCCCACCACAAGATCAGGGCCACCTTCGCGCTCGGGCAGATGCTGTCCTTCGAGCACCGGATGGCCTGCGTCGAGACCGACTTCAAGCACGGTTTCGGTGAGGTCGTCAGCGCCAGCGGCGCCGCGGTGCTCGGCCCCGGCGACGGGCTGATGTTCTTCCACCTGTCGGCGAGCAACCCGTACAACCTCGGTGTGGTCACGCAGCTGCTCAGCGAGGTCCCGACCCCGCTGAACACCGGCAGCTGGCGGTCGGTGTACTCGGGTGGCCTGCGTACCGCCGAGGAGATCGTCGTCGACCAGCTCGCGGCCAAGTTCGGCAAGGACCCGGTCGGCTTCCGCATGTCGGTGCTGAAGTCGGCGCGCACCAAGGCCGTGCTGGCGAAGGTCGTCAAGGAGGGGGAGTGGGGCCGCGCGCTGCCCCGCGGCCACGCCCAGGGTGTCGCGGTGCACGAGGAGTACCGGTCGGCGACGGCCTGCCTGGTCGAGATCGACGCCACCGACCCGGCCGCGCCCCGGGTCACCCGCGCGACGATCGCCGTCGACGTGGGACTTCCGGTCAACCCGACCGGCCTCAAAGCCCAGCTCATGGGTGGGCTGACCGACGCGATCAGCACGATGCTGACCGCGGGCGTGCACCTCGACGACGGGCGCGTCCGCGAGTCGAGCTTCGCCGACTTCCGCTACGCCCGACAGCGGAACTCCCCGCCGCGCCTCGACGTCCACGTCATGCCGCCCAGCGGAAAGCCGGGCGGCGCGGGCGAACTCGGCGTTCCCGCCGCGTCGGCCGCGGTCGTCAACGCCTACGCCAAGGCCACCGGCACCCGCCCCCGCAGCTTCCCGATCGCCTTCTGAGGAGCCTCGTGCCTACGTACCGCTTCACCGTCAACGGCACCGAGGTCGACGTCGACGCCCCGGCCGACACTTCGCTGCTCTGGGTGCTCCGCGAACGCCTCGGCGTCACCGGCCCGAAGTACGGCTGCGGCGTCGGTGCCTGCCGGGCCTGCACCAGCCACCTCGACGGCGCCGAGATCCAGCCGTGCGTCGTCCCGGTCGAGCAATGCCATGGCCGCGAGGTCACCACGATCGAGGGCCTGGCCGACGGCGACACGCTGCACCCGGTGCAGCAGGCGTGGCTGGACGAGGACGTCGCCCAGTGCGGCTTCTGCCAACCCGGCCAGATCATGGCCGCCGTCGCGCTGCTGGACCGGACCCCCGATCCCAGTGACGCGGACATTGACGCCATCGAGAACGTCTGCCGCTGCGGCACCTACTGCCGGATCCGCTCGGCGATCAAGCGGGTGGCGGCGGGCGGCTGACCACGGCGGTGATGTCGACCTCCAGCAGCAGGCCGGTCCGGAACAGGCGGGACACCTCGACGGTGGTGCTGGTCGGCCGCGCGGCGCCGAGGCGGGCGACGCGCACGGCGCCGTACTCGGCCAGGCGGTCCATGTCGGTGAGGTAGGTGCGGATGTTCACCACGTCCGCGAGTTCGGCACCACGGTCGGCGAGCAGCGCGACGATCGCGTCGAAGATGAACGCCGTCTGGGCGGCCATGTCGCCTGGGCCGACGACCGTGCCGTCGTGGTCGAGGGCCGCCTGGCCGGACAGGATGATCAGCCGTCGGGTGCCGAGGTCGATCTCGGCGACGTTGGAGTAGGACGCGGCGGGCGGCGGCGCGGTGGGCGGGTTGTGGAACGTCGTGGTCATCGGTTCGCCTTAGGTGTCGGGACGGCCAGCGCGGTGACGTCATGGGTGTCGGGCGCCGCGTTTGCCCTGGCCAGCGCGGCCCGGGCGAGCGGGAGATCAGCGTGTTCGGTGGCCAACGCCAGGTCCTTGGCCGCGAGGTGAGTGGCGAAGTGACCGCCCGTGCTCTCCGCCCGCTTCAGCAACGCGGCCAGTGGCTCGGCGGCGATGAGCGCGTCGGCGTCCACGCCGAGCGCCTCCCCCAGTTCACGGACCTCGCCGAGCAAGGCGAGCCCAGCGATCATGGCGGTGTTCACCACGAGCTTCGCCGCCGCGGCCGAGCCGGGTCCGCCGATGGGCCGGACGGTGCCCATGGCCTCCAGAACCAGTGTCACGCGCTCGACGGCTGCGGGCTCGCCGCCGGTGAAGATCGTCAAACCGCCTGCCCGCGCCTTGTCGGTCCCGCCGCCGACCGGCGCGTCGACCATCGGGCAAGGCAGTCTGGCGGCGATCGCGCGCGCCGCGGTGGGGCCGATCGTCGACATCTCGACCAGGACGGCGTCCGGCCGCATGGCCGCGGCGGCGCCGTCCGCGCCGAATAGGACCGATTCGACGGCGGCGGGCGTGGAGACCATGGTGACCACGATCTCCGCGCCAGCCGCCGCACCCCCCGGGGTGTCGGCCACTTTCGCGCCGACGAGTGATTTGCGGGTCCGGTTCCAGACGGTGACCTCGTGCCCGGCGGCGACGAGCCTGCCTGCCATGTGGACGCCCATGTGGCCCAGTCCCAGGAACGCGACGGTAGACATGCGAACTCCCTCAGCTGTTGCGCACCGCTGACGTTAAGGTCGTCCTGGGCATGCGACAAGCGAATGTTTCGCATGATCGCCATGCCGAATCGGAAGGGGTCCACTATGGACATCGCACGGCTGGCTGTATTCCGCGAGGTGGCGCTGCGCGGATCGTTCACCGCGGCGGCAAAGTCGTTGCGCTACACGCAGTCCGCCGTGTCTCGCCAGATCTCGGCGCTGGAGGACGACGTGTCCGCCGTGCTCTTCGACCGGGTCCCGCGCGGCGTGCGGCTCACCGACGAGGGCCGCTGCCTGCTCGGCCACGCCGACGCCGTACTCGACCGACTCGACGTGGCCCGCCGCGACCTGGCCGCGCTGCGCGACGTCGACGCGGGCAGGCTGCGGATCGGCGCGTTCGCCACGGCGGAGGCCGTGCTGGTCCCGCGCGCGATGGCCGCCTTCCAGGCCGCGCACCCCCGCGTCGAGCTGTCGCTGGCCGACGGCCTGAGCGCCGCCCACATCGCCCGCCTGCGCTCCGGCGACCTGGACGTCGCGGTCATCGCCGGCGCGCCGTCGGCCGAGGGCCTGGCGACCCGACACCTGCTCGACGACCCACTGCTGGTGGCGCTGCCCGCGGGCCACCGGCTGGCCGCGCGCCGCACGCTGCGGCTGGCGGAGTTGGCCGACGAGAGCTGGATCGCCGGGTCCACGACCATCGAGGACACGCTGATCAGCGCCGGTCTGCGGTCGGGTTTCCGGCCCGCCGTGCGGTATGTGGTGCGGGAGTGGACCGCGAAGCAGGGCCTGGTCGCGGCGGGTCTGGGTGTCACCCTGGTCCCCGGCCTCGCGGCGGGCGCGCTGCGGCCGGACATCGTCGTGCGCAAGCTGCGTGCCGACGAGGTGATCCCGCGTCCGGTCTACGCGGCGACCGTCGAGCGGAACACCCAGCCGCCCGCGACGCAGCGGTTCCTCGACCACCTGGCCGAGAGCGCGACCCGCCTGCGTCGAGAGTTGGCCGAGGTCATGTCCCGTTGAGTCAGCTGGGCCAGATCTGGTGCGCGGCGGTCAGCGCGGCGGCCTGGTACGGCGGCAGCAGACTGCCCTCGACGACCACCTCAAGCCCCCACTTCGCCTGCAGCGCGACCCACAGCCGCGACGACAGGCCCGAATACGCCTTGAGCTCGTCGGTGCCCGCCGCCACCTGCAGCACGTACACCCAGGTCGCGCCGTCGGGCGCCCCCGCGAGCGGCTCGCGCCACACGCGGCGCAGTCGCTTGCCGCCGTGGCGCGGGGCGTCGGTCGCCAGGACGATGTCGGCCTTGCTCGGGTCGGGCGCGTCCGCGGGGGGGATCGCGGTGAAGGCGTACCGCAGCGGCACCGTGTCGACCACGGGCACGGCGAGCAGGTCGGGGCTGTCCGGGTCGCCGAGGAACAAGCGGATCAGGTCCCGCTCCTCGAGGGTGATACCGACGCCCGCGTAGGCCAGGTTGAGCAGGAGTGTCCCGTCGGCGAGGTCCCACTCACCCGCGGCGTAGTGCTCGCGGACGGTGCCCAGCGTGTCGTCGGACAGCCTGCCCGCCAGCCGCGCGCACACCGCGCTGACCGACGCGTAAGTCTGCACATCCATGGCGCTCACTTCTTCTTGTAGTCACCGAGCACTGTGGTGGTGACGTTGCCTTGGGCGTCCTGGACGACTCTGATGATCTTGCCGCCCTTGGGGCCCTCCCACGTCCAGCTGCCATCGCCGCCGACGTCGGGGTGACTGTATCGGGGCGGGTTGGCCTGGGGGATGCCAGACGGCGCGGGGTTCGGCGCGGGCGGGTTGGTGATGACACCGGGGTCGCTGCTGTTGGGCGGGTACGCGGTGCGGATCTCGCCGTCGGCCAGCACGGTCGTCTTGACCTCGACGCCGTCCACTGTGCCCTTGTAGTCGTAGGCCCACGCGGGATTCCCGTCGGCGTCCTTGGTCAGGTACGGGCCTCTCGTCGGAGCGCCCTGCTGGGTGACCTGGTAGGCCGCGTCCAGGATCTTCGGCTTGTCCCAGGTCGTCGGGAATTCCGTCTTCTTCGAGAAGCCGGTGCCCGCGAGGTGGCCGCCCTGCCTGCCGCCGTCACCGACGATGATGTGCTCGCGCGAGGCGTCGCTGTGTCGCACGTCGGACGGGTTCGGCGGCTGGATCGGCTGGACCGGCCTGGCCGGGTTGGTCGTGCTGGGCGTTGTCGACTGCTGACCGCCGCCTGGCGTGCCCGCCTGTACCGACTGGCTGGTGGCCGCCTGCGCGCTGTTCACGCCGTTGCCCGCGTTGATGTTGCCGTGCGACTGCGACGGCCTGCCGGGAGTGTTGCCACCGGGAGTGTTGCCGCCCCCGCCTGGGTTCCTTGGTCGTGGAGTCACCGGCGCCTATCCGTTCAGGAGCTTGCTGAGGTTGGTCAGGCTCGCGACCAGGGCCATCGTGTAGGTGAGGATGCGGCCTGCCCACTTGACCACCGCCGCGACGATCTGCGTGGCGATCACCGGGATGGTCACCACGAAGATCGCCTCGACCGCCCAGACGATCACCCGGGCCACCAGGTCGGCGATCAGGTCGCGGACGATCTCGCGGGTCAGCTCGACCAGCCCACCGGCGCCCTCGGTGGCCGCGGCGATCGCCGCCGAGATCGCGGCGAGGCCGCCGATGGCGTCGACGTTGTTGACCATCAGCCCGCGGTAGGCGTCGGCCGCCTCGCCTTGCCAGTCGGGCATGTCGTCGTTGAGGTGCGTGCCGAGCTCCTCGGACATGGCGTGCAGCTCGGTCGCCATGTTGTTCCAGGTCGCGGCGTGGGACCTGACCACGTCGGGCTTGCCGGTCAGCTCGTCGAGCATCTCGCGCAGCGGGTCGAAGTACTCCATCGCCCAGCCCAGGCCGTTGGCCAGCAGCGCGCTGATCGGGTCCATGACGGTCGCGGCGACCTCGACGGCCAGCGTCGCGCCCGCCAGCGCGTCGTCGACCCAGCCCTCGGTCTTGATCGCGTCGACCAGGCCCTCGATGCTGTCGGCGAGGCCGGAGCCGGTCCACACCTCGCGGGAGGACTGGACGGGGGCAACGAGCGAGTTCTCCGTCATCACTTGCCGTCCACGGTGTTGAGCATGCTCGTGTTGGCTTCCTCGATCGCCTCGTACTCCGCGGCGCTGTCGCGCAGCGCGGCCACGACCAGTTCGAGGTTCTTCTCGACGCCCGCGATCAGCTCGTCCTGCTTGGCGTGCTTGCCTTCCAGCAGCCCGGAGATCCACCCGCAGAGCAACCCATAGGCCTGATCGTCCTGCGCGATGTGCGCGCTGGCCGACTTGACCGCGGCGAACCGCGCTTGGATCGCGGCGATGTTGGTCGCGTGCGCGCGCAGCTGTTCCGCCTCGACGTTGAACCCGTCGCCCATGCCCTAGCCCCGCCCGAACTTCGCGCGGATATCGAAGCCCTCGTCGTCGTCCTCGGGCGGTGCCGGCGGTTTCGCCGCCGTGTCCCCACGCAACTGCTTCCCGACACGTTCGGCGATCGCCTTGCCCGCGGCCGAGTCGGCGCCCACGGTGTCGGCGATGATCTCCTGCGACCGGTCGGCCAGCTTGTTGCGTGCCTCGCCGAGCGTCGCCAGGATCGTCTGCGCGACAACGGACGGGGCCACCCGCTGGATGCGGTCGGTCAGCTTCAGGTCGACCAGCGCGCCGGTCGAGTCGACGGTGACCTCGGACAGCCCGGTCGCGTCGCTCACGCTGATCCGGACCGCCTGCAGCCGATCGCTCATCGCCTGGGTGTCGGCGGCCAGCTTGTCGATGCGGCCCTTCCACGCGGCCAAGCGCTCACGGGCACCGTCCGGTTCGAGGATGTTCTCGTCCATATACCCCCGATTCACGTGGCGTTCGCCGTCTCGGGGCGGACTCTAGTCGGCGGCGGTCCCGCTTGAGGGCGAAACCGGATCATCGCCACACGCCGCGTCGAGAAGGTTGCGCTCCAACATGCCAAGGCAGTCGAGTACGCCGGTGACCTGAGTCTCGTCCAACCCGGCGACCGTGGCCCGCTCGATGTCCCGCCACACCTGCGCCACCCGATCCCGCAACGCACAACTGGCCTCGGTAGGCGCGACGATCACCGATCGGCGGTCCTCTGTGGACCGCTCCGTTGTGACGAACCCGGCTTGCTCCAGTCGGCGTATCGACCTGGTCATGGTGGCCGCGTCCGTGTCGACGGCCTTGAGGAGATCGACCTGCCGCTGCGGGCCGGTCTCCCACAGGTGCATCATCAGGATCTCCTGGCCGCGGTAGAGGCCGGTCTCGCGCAGAATCTGCCCGGCGATCATGTTGTGCAGCCTGCCGAGCCGGAACACCGCGTGGCTGACCGGGCCGCACTCCCGGACCATGCGCAGCCCGGCGGGCGGCAGGTCGCAGGGTTCCCAGCCATCCGTGTCCACGTACGTCACCGTACGTCTCCACCCCAAACGAGTCGACACGCCGAGGCGGGCCAGCCCCTGCCTGCTGAAGCGCGCATTGTCGCGGAATCTCGAATCCTATGAATGCCGAACGTGCTGTGCCGGTCCGCCGGGCTAGGCGTCCCACCAGCGCGGGCTGTCGACATCCGGCTCATGCTGGCTGACGAAGTGAAACGGCACGCCAAGATGTCGCGCGACCGCCTCTCCCTGCTCGCTTGCCTGTTGTGCCTCCGGCCATGGCGGCACCTGCCCGTTGAACAGGCGTATGTCGCCGCCGTGCCGGATCACCGTCAACGTCAGCTCGTCGAAGTGATCGTGGTGCCTGCCCGGTCGGCCCACGATGGCGACCAGGTCGATGAACCAGCCCTGGGTGTCACCGTCCCACACTGCTTCGACGGCGACGACTGGTTCGGAGATGCCGTCAGCCCTCGCGATCAGCTCGGCGGTCGTCGGTGGCGGTGGTTCGGGCTCAAGGAGTCCCTGCCCGTCCAGCTCGCCCCGCTGATGTCGCAATGACGGGCCTAGCTCGTTCCACCAGACGTCAAACATGTCTCCATTGTGTTCAGGCTGGCGTCAACGCTGACAGGCAGGACTCGACACCCGCATCTGCCCGCTGATCGGAGGAGTGCGCGGTGGCCGCGGCACCGACCCGCAACGGCCAGGCACACACCTGCCGCACGACGCTCGCCCGCGTGACCGAGGACGAAGCTGTCGACGTCGCCCAAGTCTGGCGGACGACCATGGCTGGCCTGGTCCGGCGCACCTGCGGAAGATCAGATCGCGCAAGGTGGACCCACACTAGGTGTACTGACCACGGAGGTTGGGTACGTGGCGACACGTGATCGGATGATGTTGGTTGGGTGAGGGCCTCCGGGTTCGGTGTGGATTACCACATCTACACCTGACCGAGGAGGCCCTCGTGCCCCACGCTAACGCACCGCTGACCGAGTTGGGTCGTCTGCGGCTGGCTC
>DATLIA010000144.1:0-29074 GCA_035540215.1 Actinokineospora sp.
CCACAGCGTCGACCAGGGCGCCGTCGTTGACGATCTCCAGTTCCACGACGTCGTCCGTCCGGCGGACGCTGATCTCGCAGCGGGCACCTCGGCTGTGGCGAAGGACGTTCGTGACGCCCTCCCGCAGCACCGTCGCCAACACGGTCAGCACGGTCGCGGGCAATTCCCCGTAGCGCAGATCCATCCGCACGTCGACGTCTGCAGCCGCGAGTAGCGCTTCCGCCGCGCGGGATTCGTCGCTGAGCGACAAGTCTCGGTATCCGGCGGCGACGAGGCGGACGTCGGCGAGGGCGAGGCGGGCGATCTCCTCGATCTCGGCGACCTCGGTGGCCGACCGGCCGGGGTCGACCCGCATCGCCCGGTAGGCGAGTTCGGCCTTCAAGGTGATGGCCGACAGACTCAGGCCCAGGAGATCATGCAGGTCGCGGCCGAACCGCAATCGCTCCTGCGCCACCGCGGCCGCGGCCAACTCCAGCCGGGCCTCGCGCAGATCCGACACGGTCCGGGCCATCCAGGTCAGCCCGTAGGTGACCAGCGTGGTGATCACCGCGGCGGGCAGCGCGGACACACCCTGGGCCCACACGACGCTCGCGGCGACGGCCACAAGCGCGGGGACGGCGACCGGCGTGCGCAGGACCAGCAGGATGGTGCCCGCGAGCAGCCCCGGCACGCTGGCCCACGCCTGCGGGAACACCGCGAGCGGCAGGTACACCAGCACCGCCTGCACCGCGACCACCAGATACGCCGCGGGCCGCACGCCCGGTTTACTGACAAGGAACAGCTGCACCGACACCAGTCCCGCCAGGCACACCCCGCTGAACGCGAGCACCGCCGGATCCCGGGTCAGGTACAGCAGATGCAGCATCGCCGCGCAGAGGAAGCCGATGAAGACGGCGTTCATCAGCCCGGTGGCCAGCCACGTCGCGTACCTCGGGACCGGCTCGTCGGTCCGGACCTCACGCTCCGGGGTGACCGGGATGGTCAGGTGCAGCCCGAACCGGCCGTCCGGGTCGGGGCCGGACACCAGCCGACCGCCTAGGGCCACGACCTGGTCGGTCACCACCTCGAGCCCGTCCGCGGCGACCATCGACGGGTGGCAGCGGCCGGTGACGCCGTCGTCGACGATGTCGAGTGTCACTACCTGCCCCGCCTGGCGCAGGGTGATGTCGCACCGCGCGACGCTGGTGTGGTGCAGGACGTTGGCGACACCGGCGCGCAGGACGGCGGCGAGGATCGAGCGCAGGCGAGCGGGCAGCTCGCCGTGGTTGACCGCCATCCGCACGTCGACGTTCGACGCCGCCAGCAGGGACTCGACCGTGCGGGTCTCCTCCCGCAGCGAGACCTCGCGGTAGCCGCTGGAGATCAGCCGCACGTCGGCCAGCGCGTGCCGCGCCACGGTCAGGATCTCGCCGAGTTCGGCCCGCGCGCGCTCGGGGTCGGCGGCCATCGCCACCCGCGCGACCGTCCCTTTCGGACCAATCGCGGCCAGGCTCAGGCCAAGCAGGTCGTGCAGGTCGCGGGCGAAGCGGTCCCGTTCCCTGGCCACGGCGAGCCCACCGAGCTCGGAGCGGGCCGCGTGCAGGTCGGTGATCAGGTCGGCGAGCCGGGTCAGCCCGAACACCTGCAGCGCCGCGCCGACACTGCCGACGACGATGTAGGCGACGTCGAGGGACGAGTGGGTCAGCATCTCCTGGTTGGCCGCGATGACCACGATGACCATCGTGAACGCCGTGCCCGCCACCGCGGGCGGCAGCACCAGCAGCACCGTGCCCGCCAGCAGACTCGGCAGCGCGGCCCACGCCTGCCCGAACAGCTGCTGCGGCAGCAGGACGAGGACGGCCTGCACGGTCAGCAGCAGGTGGCTCAGCGGCGAGCGGAGGGCCACACCGGGACGGGAGAAGTGGCAGACCTGCAGCGCGAGCAGTACCGACAGCACCGCACCCGCGAGTACCGTCGCGCCACTGGTCGCCGTGTCGAGAACATGCAGAAACGCCACCAGGCAAAGCCCGAAGAACACCGTGGCGACGATCGCACGCGCGAGCGAGGGCGCGAGGAGCGGACCGCTGTCCGCCTGGTACTCCCCCCAGGAACGCACTAGTGCCCCGGAGCCGGTGTCGAACTTTCGGCTCGGGGCACTATGCGGGTACCAAGGCGCGCAAGCGGAAGCTGCCGTCCGAGTCCAGGCCCGCGGTCAACTTCCCGCCGACCATCGCCACCCGGTCGGACAGGTTGCGGATGCCGCTGCCACCGCCCGGCCCGGTGTCCGCGTCGCCGACGCCGTCGTTGACGATCTCCAGCACGACCATGTTCTCGTGTTGCCGCACGCTGATCTCGCAGCGCGCGCCCTTGCTGTGCCGCAGCACGTTGGTGACCCCCTCGCGCAGCACCGTCGCCAGCACGGTGCGGACCTCCACCGGCAATTCACCGTAGTGCAGGTCCATCCGCACGTCGACGTCCGCGGCGGCGAGCACCGACTCGGCCGAACGCGACTCCTCGTTGAGTGAGAGGTCCCGATAGCCGCTGGCGACCAAGCGGACGTCGGCCAGCGCCAGCCGCGAGATCCCGACGATCTCCATCAGCTCCGTGCGGGCGCGCGCGGGGTCGACCTTCATCAGCCGCTGGGTCAGCTCGGTCTTCAATGTGATCGCCGACAAGCTCAGGCCCAGCAGATCATGCAGGTCGCGGGCGAAGCGCATCCGTTCCTCGGCCACAGCCGCCTCAGCCAACTCCTGACGGGCGGCGCGAAGTTCCGAAACCGACCGTGCCATCCAGGTCAGGCCATAGGTGACGAATCCGGTGACGACCGTCGCACCCACGTTGAAGGTGACGGCGACCAGCCCGCCCTCGAAGCCCTGCTGGGCGATCGGCACGCTCACCACGACCACGACGAACCCGAGCCAGCCCACGGCGGGACGCAGCAGGAACAGCATGGTCCCCGCGAGCAGCCCCGGCGCGCTTACCCAGGCATGTGGGAACAAGGCCAGCGGCATATAGACCAGCACCATCTGGACCGCGATCACCGCGTACTTCCTGGCGGTGGTGAACCGCGCGCCAGGCTTACTGACATAGAACAGCTGCAAGGCCACTAGGGCGACCAAGCACACAGCGCTGACTGTGAGAACTTCGGGTATACGGGTGATGAGGCTCAGGTGCAGCATCGCGGCGACGAAGAAGAGCACGAACACCGTGTTCATCAGGCTTGTGGCCAACAGTGTGGCCCGGCGCGGGACCTGTTCGACCTCGTCGGTCTCGACCTTCGAGTCGATGTCGTCCCTGACCACCGGGATGGTCAGGTGCAGACCGAACCGCCCGTCCGGGTCCGGTCCGACGACCAGCTCACCGCCGAGCGCGCTGACCCGTTCGGTGAGGACGTCGAAACCCTCACTCTGTCCGGGGTCGATCTCGCAGCGGCCGGACACACCATCGTCGATGATGTCGAGGGTGACCATGCGACCGGCCTGGCGCATGGCGATCTCGCACCGCGCGACACTGGTGTGGTCGAGGACGTTGGCCACACCCGCGCGCAGGACCGCGACCAGCACGGACCGGATGTTGGCAGGCAGCTCGCTATGGTTGAGCTCCATCCGCACGTCGACGTTGGACGCGGCGAGCAGCGACTCGACCGCCCGGGACTCGTCGTGCAGCGACATCTCACGGTAGCCGCTGGCGATCAGGCGCACGTCGGCCAGCGCGTGTCGGGACACGGTCATGATCTCGGCCAGTTCCGCACGCGCGCGGTCCGGATCGGTGTCGAGCATCCGGCGGGCCAGCGCGCTTTTCGGTCCGATCGTGGCCAGGCTTAGGCCGAGCAGGTCGTGCAGGTCGCGGGCGAATCGAGTGCGTTCCTTGGCCACCGCGGCCCGACCGAGTTCGGACCGTGCCTCGTGCAGGTTGGTGATCAACCCCGCGAGCCGGGTCAGTCCGACGACTTCGAGGGTGGCACCCGTGCAGCCGAGAGTGGTGTAGACCGCGTCGAGCCACGAGCCGGTCAGCAGGTACTCGGTCCGGCAGACGATAGCCAGAACGGCCACGGCGATGGCGACACCGACCACGGGCGGAAACACCAGCACCGCGGTGCCTGCCAGCAGAGTCGGCACCGTCACCCAGGACTCGCCGTACTGCGCCAGCGGGACGAAAACCAGATACGCCTGAACAGCCACCACCGCGTAGGTCAGCGGAGCGCGCAGCTGGGCACCCGGCCGGGAGAAGTAGAACACCTGCAGCATCAGCAAGGTCACCAGGTAGGACGCGGCCTGCACTGACGGCCACAGTGCCTTCTGTGTGGTGACCACCGACAGGAAAGCGAACAGGCAGATGCCGAAGAACACGGCGGCGACGATCACGCGGGCGAGGACCGGTGCCAACAGCGGAACCCGCGCCGAACTGTCGTCACCGTCGAGGAAGTCGATCCTGGGCAGGCCAGAGGGAGCGTCCTGGCGTCTGGATAACCTGCCGCGGCCTGCGACCGACTGCATGTTTCCCCCTCGCTGAGCTGGAATCCTCCAACCCGTCTGATCTGACCATCGGTAGCGGCACCGCTACTGCGGGATTATAGGGGGACGCGGGCGGTCGCCCCGGTGCTCGCGCCGGTGGCCGAAGACGAACTCCCCGACACCGATCTCAGCGGGCCAGTCGAGACGCAGCGCCGCGTCGACGACGTCACCCGGATCGATCGCGGGCACGCAAGCCGCGAGCCCCATCGCTGTGGCCGCCAGGCAAAGCGTCTGCTGCAGCGCACCCACATGGGTGAGCGTCAGCGAGTAGGCGATGCCGCCGTACATCCATGACGACCGCGCCGCCCGCGCCGTCACCGTGATCATCGCCGGGGGCCACTGCGATGTTCCACTGCCGATCATGGCGTAGTCGAGCACCTCGTCGAGTTCGCCGTCGGCGTCGTTGACCATGGTGAGCTCGTGCGCCTGCGGGTCGAAGTGATAGATCGCCCTCGGCAGATCGGCGCACCGGTGCAGCAGAAGGTAGATCTCCAGCTCGTAGAGCCCGTTGACGCTCAGATACGGCCGGTCCGACACCTCGTAGGTCACCGCCCCGCCCGCAGAGGCCCGCGACACGGATCGGATCCGGGCGGCGCGGAACAGCAGTTCGCCGACCTGTTCCGCGGTCACCGGCCGATCGGACAGCTCCTGACACAGCCGGGTGTTCTCGATGACCTCGGTGAGCGACGGGTCGCCGGTGTTCAGCTCCGACAGGTCGGGCTGGTGCAGCGGGAACCGGCGACCCCCTTCCAGGCGCTTGACCAGTGCAGGCGGCGGGACCGCCTGCGCGGTCGGGAACACCATGCCCGAGAGCCCGCCATAGCGGCCGAGCCGGGTGCGGGCGTGGAACAGCAGGTCGTGGTGCGACCAGGTGACCAGGCTCGGGTCGGTGTCCTCGACGAACCTGGGCACCCGGGCGGCCTCGCCGTCGGCCCACTCGCCGAGCAGCACGATCCGGGTGGCGGCGAGGAACGAGACCACGTCGCCGACCAGGGAGTGCTCGAAGCCCAGCGCCGCGGCGAGGGCGTTGACCGACGTGGCCGCGTTGAGCCCGACGACCACCCGCGAGGCGATCCGCCGGTGCAGCACCACCCGGTACTCGGCCAGCGGCGATTCGAGCACCAGGTCGCCGTCGTTGGCGCGGATCGCGGCGAACCGCGACAGCCGCACCGGGCGCGCCGGGTCGACCTCAGTGAAGGTGAACTGCGCCGTCCGCGCGACCGGGACGGCCGAGAGCATCGGGCCCTCGCCGGTGCGGGTGCCCAGCGAGTGCACCACCGACCCAGCCAGCCGGTGCAGGACGTCGCGCAGGCGCGCGATGTCCTCAGGTGAGCCGCCACGCGGACCGAGCACGTTGTCCAGCGACACCGGGCCGAGGCTCATCCGCCGCAGCGACTCCCACACCATCTCGTCCGCGCCGTCGATCTTGGTCTCACCCCACCGGGTCACCACGACCAGTCGATCGTCTTGCGGGTCGCCTTCGACGAGAACGTCTTCTCGCAGCGACCACAGCCGGATCCGAGGTTCGGATCGGCCGCCGGGCTCGATGGGCACGTGGCACTCCTTGAACGGGTGGAACGTCGAACTCTCAAAGGAACATGGGCAGTGGGTTGAGGTCCTCGAACCGCGTCGGCGCGAACAGCCGACCCATCCGGACCGGCACGTCGTAGAGCCGCCCCGGGGCGAACCGGGACCAGAAGTGCCGGAGACCGGGCACGATCACCTTGACCACCGGCAGGCCGATGTCGGGTCGGGTCTGGTCAAGGACGAGCACCGACATCCCGCACGCCTCGACCCGGTCGGTCAGCGCGGTGATGTCGTCGAGCAGGTCGGCCGACGGGGTGAAGTCGTGGTCCTGCGGCACAGTCGGCCGCACGGACGAACTCGGGCGCAGGTACGGCTGGTTGGCCAGCGTCGCGGTCCGCCACCAGCGCGTCGCGTCCGGGTCGTCGCACTGGTACCGCCCGTCGCCGGTCTCGATCACCGCGGGCATCATCTGGTTCAGCTCGGTCAGCGCCCGGCGCAGCGCGATGCGCGGGTCGAGGTGGGCCCCGAAGCCGAACATGATGTCCTCTTCGGCCTGGTCGACCCGCCGCGACAGCGCGACGAACGTGGGCACACCGAGATCGGACGTCAGATCCAGCGCCCACACCTCGCGGCCGATCCTGGCGTGCACCCGGCGCAGCTCGCCGACCCAGCGGTCGTCGAACGCGGCGAGGTCCACACCGGGCTGGCGGGTGCGGTTGTGCCACCAGATCGCCACGGAGTCGCGCTCGATCAGCTCCAGCAGGCCCTGCAGGATGGCGTCCTCCAAGCAGCTGCCCGCGGCGTTTCCGTTGGAGTCGGCCACGATCGGGCCGCCGTCGGGCGCGCCGAAGTAGAGCAGGCTGGTGGGCAGCAGGCGGTGGCGCCGCTCGGTCAGCGACCACACCGGCGTCCAGTCGATCACGGCGTCGGGGTCGAAGGGCGGGGGGACGTATTGGAACGCCCCATGTCCGGCGTTCCACGCGCCGCGGCCGCGGTACTGACGCTCGTCGTAGAGCTGGCAGTCGTTGGGGTGGATAGCGATCCCGCCGAGCGACCGCAGGCTGCCCCGCACCCGCTCCTCATCGCCGTGGAAGCTGCCGGAGTACCGCTCGACCGCCTCGCACAGGGCACTGACCTCGGCGGCCACCTCGGTGACGCCCTTGCCGCCGTTGGTCATCCGCACGGTGGCGCGCAGGGTGTCGACGTGGTGGGCGCGGGAGGCGACGTTGGCTCCGGAACGGAAGGAGTTGAAGAACTCGGGCCCGCGGCGGTCGCGCTTGATCTCCTTGACCACACCGGTCACCGGGCTGATCAGGTGGCAGTAGCGGTCGCGCATCTGTTCCGGGGTCATGCTCCGGTGGCCACCGCCGCCATCGGAGACCTTGCCGCGCGAGGACAGCTCGATCGGCCTGCGCGACCGGTCGCGGATCAGCGCGGGGTCGCCGCAGGCCGGACACTGCGGGTAGACGGGAACGTCGTGATGGGTGCCACGCAGGTCGAGGGTGTCGAGAGTCCACACCGTGCGCTGGCCCGCATAGCGCAGGCCCGCCACCCATTTGAGCGCCTCCGCGGCGACCAGGTGCATACCCATCGCCGCGCCCGCCGGGGTCGACGGGGCGGGGCTGGTCGCCGGGCCCTTGCGGCCCAACGCGTCCTGCACGCACAGCTCGGCGTTGCGGTGTTTGCGCAGACGGTCGGCGAGACAATGCCAGCAGCCCGCTTTGGCTGGCTCGAAAACCGGCCCCAGCCAGGTCTTGACGCCACCCGGCTTGGCCAGCAGCCATGGCACCCCGGTCGCACGGTGCTCGGCGTCGATGCGGGCCAGGGTCGGGTTCAAGTAGTCGTCGCACACCACGACGCTCAGCGCACAGGTGTCGGGTTCGTCGGCGACGCACAGGCCCGCGCCGCTGAGGGCGGACACCGCCGCGGCCATGTCCAGGTGGCCGACTACCCGCAGCCGCACGGTGTCCCGCGCGGTGGCGGACACGGCGGCCGCGGCGTCGAGGCCCGCGGCGTCCCAGTAGGCGAGCGTGCGGGTGTCGGCGGGCTCCTGCTCACGGCGCACGGTGAGCAGGCCCGCCTGGGAGAGCCGGGCAAGCACACTGCCCGCCTCCTGCGGCGTGACGTCGGCGGGTAGCCCGCCGAGCACGTCCGCGAGGTTCCTGGTTCCGTCCATAAGCGACACGACCGAGGCGACAGCGGAGCCTTTGAGGACGGTGACCCCGTCCTCCGAGAACAGGTAGACGCCAAGGCCCTCCGCGACTTCGGCACGAAGGTGCCGCTTGAACGCGACCAGCGGCTCGATCGTGCCGTCGCCAGCCATCAGACAAGTGCCTCGGCAAGGTACCGGGAGGTGAGGCACACGCCCGAGCCCATCGCGAGCGCGGTCTGGTCGTCCTCGACCCACTGCTCGAACCGGTCGATCTGCACGGAACGGTCGGTCGGACGGGCGTCGATGCCGAGGGTGGCTAACAGGGTGATCACGTTCTGCGTGTCGAGCGTGGCCATCTGAACTCCCGTGGGGTGGGGATTAACGTCGGGAGGCCAATTTTGGAGTCGACAACGGCGCGCGGCCAGTGTCACTGTCACCGGCCAAACATGTCTTTTTCATACCCCGGGTGGACCTGTTTTCACCAAGGCCATCATGGGCCCGTCACTGTCGGCGGGCGGCTCATTCTGCGAGTGTTCTGGGCGTGCTGGCCTCATCGTCGAGAGAAGGCAATTCTCCGCTGAAAGGAGGAAGACGCAGATGCCCAGACAGAGTATCGGATCCTCGACATCAGACCAAATCGGACCGTCGAGGTCGATCACCAGCTACGGCCATCGTCACTGGTCACAGCGTCTTCCACGGCCGAACTCAGTCCGGTCCGAACAAACACGGGCAAAGTCGCACACGAACTTCCGAATCGACGGTCTCAACGTCGCCGGTATACCGCCGATCCGCCCGGCCGAAAGCCAAGTGCCGCCGCACGGCCCATCACCGGCACACTGCAGGGGAGACGAGATGCCATCATTCGCCCAACGGATTGACGTCGCCAATGAATTGAGCAAGGAACTGATCGCCGCGGACTTCGGCCCGTATTACGCCACCCCCTGCGGCGCTCTTTCGCCATTGCACAGAACACTGGACGAACGCGCGGGAGTGCTCACCGTCGCCCGCGAGGACAACGCCGTGGGCATCGCCGTGGGCGCCTCGCTGACCGGCAGGCACCCGGTGGTGCTCATGGAGAACGCCGGGCTGGGCATGTCGCTGAGCGCCATCGCCTCACTGGTGGTGCCCTACCGGATTCCAATGCTCTTCGTCGTCAACGTCCGCGTCGTGGCGGGCGAGCACCTCGGCGAGAGCGCGATCCTGCGCAGGCTGACCGTCCCCCTGCTGGTGGGACTGGGAATGGAGACGTTCGAACTCGACCTCGACGGGGCCTTCGACGAACAGGTCAACCTCATGGTCGAGGCGGTGCAGGACCAGCGGCGCCCGGCGGCGCTGCTCATCGCGGACAGGGTCGGGGCGGAGAAATGAACAAGACGGCAGCCATCCAAGCGATCATCTCGGCCACCTCGACCGCGCAGCCGGTGGTGTTCACCACCGACACCACCTGTCGCATCGCGCAAGTCGTCGAGGACCGACCGAACCACTTCTACCTGACCGCGTCGATCGGCCTGGCGGGCTCACTGGGCATCGGCATCGCCTTGGAGACCCGGCGGCCCACGGTGATCGTCGACTCCTACAGCAATCTCGTGCGGAATCCGGTCGGCCTCATCACCGCGGGCACCCTGGTGGACCTCCCGCTGATCCACATCGTGCTCGACGACGGCCTCTACGGCTCCGAGCACGCCTCCCCGCCGCCGTCGGACCGGGCCGACGTGCTCGCCCTGGCCCGCGCGTCCGGCTACACCGACGTCTCGACCACCACGCAGCTCGACAAGTTCAGCAACCTGGTCCGCGGCAAGCTCGCCCACTGCCAGTCCCCCGTGTTGGTGAGAGCGGTGCTCACCCATCCCGATTCGCCGATGCCCTACCCGCTTGATTCCGATCCGGCCATGCACGCCAGCCGTTTTCATGCTCATCTGAGCATTCCGGAAAATCGCTCGGCAGCGGCCTGACCTGCCGCTTATGACCGGCACACCGCACCACTGTGCGTTTTTCATATGACTCCCGAGAATCACTCACACGGGGTCATGACGAAGGCACTTGAAGGACGTTCGAGAACGGCTGGACAATGTTTTTCTCCAGCTGTATCCGGCACATGCGGGCTAGCTGATTCAGCGAAAGGGAAAACGCAATGGACGAGATGGTCGTGCGAGCCGTCGAACGGGCTATCGACACCATGCGGCGTGGCCTCGCCGATCGACTCACCATCGACGACATGGCCCGGTCGGCCATGTTCAGCAAGTTCCACTTCTCCCGGGTCTTCCAGCAGGTCACCGGGGTCTCCCCCGGCCGCTTCCTCTCGGCCATGCGCCTGGAGGAGGCCAAGCGGCTGCTGCTGACCACCTCACTCACCGTCGCCGACATCAGCCACCAGGTCGGCTACAACAGCGTCGGCACGTTCAGCTCCCGGTTCCGCAGCACCGTGGGCCTCTCGCCGATCTCCTACCGGCAGTTGGGCGGCTCGACCGCCGAATTACCGGCGGAGGTCCCCGCGGGCATCAACCGGACATCCACCGTGCGCGGGCACGTGACACCGCCGCCCACCGGGGTGGCGGGGATGGTGTTCATCGGACTGTTCCCCAGCCGGATGCTGCAGGGCTCCCCGGTGCGGTGCGCGGTCCTCGACCGGCCGGGCCCGTACGCGCTCAACGACGTGCCGGAAGGCACGTGGCATGTGCTAGCGCACTCCGTTCCGCCCGGTGCCGAGGAATCGCTCGACCCAGTGCCCTTCCTCGGCGCGCACGGCCCGATCACGATCCGCCCGGACATCACCGCGCGCATCGCCGACGTGTCGCTGCACCCGATGCGCTCGTTCGACCCGCCCGTGCTCAGCGCGCTGCTCGACGTCCGCTCCGCGGCCCTCACCCGCCGCGCCGCCGCGACCACCCAGGTACGTCGCGCGGTCTGAGTTTTGCACCTTCATAGCGCGCGGTCACACAGACCGCGCGCTTTGTCGTGCGCGCTCGTCTTCTTCCACAACACACAAGAAAGCCCGGCGACCTGGGGTCGCCGGGCTTTGTCTGGTGCGCGATCAGCTGACGGTCGTCGCCAGGGGCAGGATCTGGAAGAGGCTGACGAACCGCGGGAACAGCGACTCGTCGCCGGTGAGGGTGACGTGGCCGGTGTCGATCGCCTGGGCCGGGGTCATCTCGTTGGCCATGAGCATCTTCAGCGTCGGGCCGGGCTCGACGATCAGGTCGGCGCCGGGCAGCGGGCCCGCACCGGCCCGCAGGACACCGTTGACGACCTTCGCGTGGATGGTCACCGGACCAAGCCGCAGTTCGAAGCTCGCGGTGAGGCCGTCCGCGGCCTCGGCCTGGTAGGTCGACCGCAGGGCCATGATCATCGAGTTCTCGGTGATGATGTCCTCCGGCCGCGGGTCCTCCAGCGACAGGGCGCCCCACCGGCCGAGCGACATGACGATCTCGTCGAGCGCGCGGCCGTACTCGGTCAGCTCGTAGGTCATGTCACCGTCCTTCATCGACTCCTCGAGCACGCCGAAGTGCTGCATCTCGCGCAGCCGCGAGCAGAGCACGTCGATCGACAGCCGCGGGAAGCCCTCGGCCAGCTCGGTGAACGACTTCGGGCCGACGAGCAGGTCCCGGATGATGAGCAGCGCCCAGCGCTCGCCGACCATCTCGACGGCCCGCGACAGGCCGCAGAACTGGCCGTAGGTGCGCCGCGTCATCGACTGCAGCTCGGAGATGATGCCCTCGAGCTGGCTGGACTCCATGGCCTCGAGCACGGCCTCGTCCGGGGCCAGTTCGTCCTGCGGGGGAACAGCGCCTGCCGCGGTGAGCCGGAACCGGTCACTGGCGATGGTCACGCCGTCCCGGTCGACGACCAGCTTCCATTGGTTTTCCGTCATTTCTCCGCATCCAATCTGGGTCGTCCCCGCGAACCGATGACTTTCCCGTCGCCGCAGGAGTGGCCGAGGATGGGCTCACTCCATACGATTGTTTCTGCGGTGTGTGTACAGTTCTATCGTGCTGTCGCGGGAGCGGAATCGCATCTCCGCGATTGCGATACACCCCCGGCGAACACCGCTCATCCTTGAACGGTACCCGGGGTGGGACTATTCCGGTCGTGACCGATTACGGTGGCCGGGATGAATAACGCACGACCCGGATATGCAAAACTCACAAATGTCGTTTTCCCGCTCGGCCGACCTGGACCGGCGACCGTCATTACATGCTTGGCGCAGTCGCAAGAGGGTTGTAACGTCGGCACATGACCGTCCACATCGATCGACACGGCCCGGTGACCGTCATCGCGCTGGACCGCCCCGAGGTACGCAACGCCGTCGACGCCGTCCACGCCGAGCAGCTCACCGCCGCGTTCGAGGCGTTCGACGCCGATCCGGACGCCTCGGTCGCCGTGCTGCACGGTCGGGGCGGGCACTTCTGCGCGGGCGCGGACCTCAAGGCCGTCGCCGCGGGCGAGGTGCGGGTGGGCGGCCCCGGCGAGGGTCCGGCAGGCATGGGGCCGACCCGGCTCCTGCTCGGCAAGCCGGTGATCGCCGCGGTCGACGGCTACGCCGTGGCGGGCGGCCTGGAACTGGCGTTGTGGGCCGATCTGCGGGTCGCCGACCCCGGCGCCACCTTCGGCGTGTTCTGCCGCCGCTGGGGAGTGCCGCTGATCGACGGCGGCACGATCCGGCTGCCCCGGCTGATCGGCCAGTCGCACGCGCTGGACATGATCCTCACCGGCCGCCCGGTCGGCGCGGCCGAGGCACACAGGATGGGCCTGGCCAACCGGGTCAGCGCCCCGGGCGCGGCGCTGACCGAGGCCGTCGCCCTGGCCGAGCAACTGGCCGGGTTCCCGCAGACCTGCCTGCGTCAGGATCGCCTGTCGGTCCATGAACAGCACGATCAGTCACTCACCGACGCGCTGGCCACCGAGTGGCGCCATGGACTCGTGTCACTGGCGGCCGACACGCTCACCGGGGCGGCACGGTTCGCCGCGGGCAGCGGCCGACACGGCAGTTTCGAGGAACACCAGGCCTGACGCGCGCCGCTACTCTTGGTCGCGCAGCAACCTGATCAACTGTGTCCGCGACCGGACACCTAGCTTGCGGTAGAGCCGGGTCAGCGTCGCCTCGACCGTCTTGACACTCACGAACAGCCGGTCGGCGACCTCCTTGTTGGTCGCGCCCTCCGCGACCAACTCGGCGATCCGCGACTCGCCGCTGGTGAGCTGCAGCGCGGTGGCGGCGGGCGCGTCCGACCCGTCCAGCCGCGACCGCAGCGCGTCGGTCTGAGTGGCCCAGGGAACCGCGTGGGCGGCGACGAACAGCGCGTGCGCGGCGTCCAGCGCGGCGCGCGCGGGCGCGAACCGGCGCCGGTGCCGCTCGATCCGCCCACGCATCAGGTGGCACTTGCCGATCTCCAGCGGCTGGCCAAGATCGGTGAGCACCGCCGTGGCCTGGTCCAGCAGCGCGATGGCCGAGTCGGAGTCGCCGCGAGCATGCCGCAGGCCGGACTCGGCCCGGTCGAGACGGGCCCGGACCCCATCGGTGTGCGGGCGGCCATCGATGGCGGATCTTGTCGACTTGAGCACGCGTTCGGCCTCGTCGTACTCGCCGACGAACACGTGGGCGGCGGCGAGATCGCCGTGCCACCGCAGGATCGAGGGGTCGCCGTGGTCGGACGCGGCGATCCGGCGCAGCGCGACCACCGCGGGCGCGGGCTGGCCGGAGCGCAGCAGGCCCTGGCCGAGCACGTGCAGGTGCCGCCGGATGAACACGCCGTCGGACTCCTGCTCGGAGGCGCGGATGCCGCGTTCGGCCAGCGCGATCGCCCGGCCGATGCTGCCGCCCGCCAGCTCGGCCTCGGCGGCGGCGTGCCAGCAGGGGCCCGGGCTCATCCTGGCCTCGCCCGCGATCCGGAGCGCGCGGTCGGCGTAGGTCAGCGCGTCCTGGCAGCGGCCGAGGCCGACGGAGACCTCCGACAGCGACCGCAGGACGTGCACCAGTTCCTCAGCGGCGCCGTGCTCGACCAGGGCGAGCATGTCCAGCAGGTCGGAACGGGCGTCGTCGAGGCGGTCGTCGAAGATGGCGAACCGGGTGCCGAAGTAGCGCGGCGACATGTGGGTCCAGCCGTCGATGTCCGGGGCGGGCAGCGCGAGCGCCGCTCCCAGCGCCGACCAGCTGTCGGGACGGCCGGTGACCCGGAACTGCAGCGCGATCGCGGCCGCCGCGAGCGCCTCGGTGTTGTGGTCGCCGACCGAGCGGGCCAGCTCGACGGCGCGCTCGGCGTCGGCGACGGCCTTGTCCGAGTCCGAGGCGACCATCGCCGCCCACGACTCCCACAGGCACAGCAAGCCGCGTGAGGCCGGGTCGTCGCCCGCGTCCGCGAGCGCGGCGGCGAACACCTCTTTCATACCGCCGAATCCCTGCCCGGCCACGTGCAGCAGCGCCATCCGGACCCGCACCCGCAGCAGTGGCCGCGCGTCGGCGGCGGCGAGCAGGGCCTGGGCCGCCCGGCCCGCCTGCTCGGGCAGGCCTGCGTTGGCCGCCGCCTCGGTGGCCGAGACCAGCCACTCCAGCCGCTGGCCGGAAAGGTCGGCGGGCGCACGGTCGGCGGCGAGCAGGTACAGCTCGGCGGCCAGGTCGCGCGAGCCGCGGCGGATCGCCGTCTCGGCGGCCACGACCAGCGCGCGGGCCACCTGCGCGTCCGGCGCGGCGGAGGCCAGAGCCAGGTGCCGGTCGCGCTGGTCGTCGAAGGTGACGGCGTCGGCGAGTTCCCGGTGGGCCTGGGCGCGGCGCTCGGCGTCGGCGAGGTCGGCGACGATCGAGGCGGCGGCGGGCGGGGTGAACCGGATGTTCTCCTCGTCGGTCACCACCAGGCCCGCCTGCACCGCGTGCCGGATGTCGTGGCGCGCGTCGGCGCGGCCCGCGCGCAGCAGCAGCCGGATCGTCGGCCTTGTCGCCAGCGCGCACAGCAACAGGGTCTGACGCACGCGCGGGGCGACTCCGGCCAGCCGCTCGTGCACCAGCGCGGCCACGCCGGGCGGCAGCGGCGCGGGCGCGCGCAGGCCGGTCCGCTCGGAGAACGCGCCCGCCAGGGTCAGCGCGAGATACGGGTTGCCTTCGGAGTCGGCGTGGATGGCGACAGCCGTGCGGGCGGGCAGGCCGTAGGCGTCGAACAGCTCGGCCAGGTCGTCGGCGGTCAGCGGCGGCACGGGCAGGCGCAGCAGCGGGCGCGGCACCAGCAGCGACGGGGCGACCGGCCGGGGATCGGCGCCGTCGCCGTCGTCGGCCAGGTCGAGCGGCTCCTGGACGCGGCCTGCGACCACCACGCGCACCGCGCCGCCGGGCAGCCTGCGCGCGGCGTAGGCGAGGATGTCAGCGGAGGTCGCGTCGATCCACTGGACGTCGTCGAGCAGCACGAGCACCGGGGTCTCGGCGGCCATCGCCAGCAGCAGCGAGTGCCATGCCATCCGCAGCGCTGCGCCGGGCGCGTCGATCCGCTCGCCGCTCAGCACGTCGACGACCGCCCGGCGCTGTGGGTCGGGGAGCGCGGCGACGGTCTCGGTCGGTACTTGGGCGAACAGGTCGGCCAGCGCGGTGCCGGGGATCCAGCGCTCGTTCTCGGCGCTGGTGGCCCGCAGCACGGTTCCGGACCAGCCCTCGGCGACCTCGTCGAGCAATGTCGTCTTGCCGATCCCGCTGGGACCGGTCAGCAGCGCCCCGCCGCCATCGGCGAGCTGGTCGCGCAACGCACGCAACACGCCCGCCCGCCCGACGACGCGTGTCCGACTCCGGCCCTCCACAGCGCAGAGGATAGGGCGGAACCGGACAAGGGCGACGTTCGGCATCCCGTATTCCCAGTAGTCACGCCGGGCTACGGCCAACGGCCTACCGGGCTGCGCCGATCGTCCGGGGCCATTCGGGCGGGACCCCCCTACGCCAGGAACTTCCAGCGACCCACGCCCGACTAGTGCTGTGACTAGTGGTCGACTGTCGAACCAAACAAGGGGTCTTCATGCGTTCTCGCGTGCTCAGCGCACTGGTGATCGGGGCGGCGGCGGTCGGGGCGACCGCGTGCTCGCCCGCGGCGCCGGAGGCGACCAACTCCGCCCCCGCGGCGCAGACCAGCGGCTTCCCGACGACGCTGGACGACTGCGCGGGCAAGAAGGTCACGTTCGACGCCGCACCGCAGCGCATCGTCACCAGCAACGGCTCGAGCCTGGAGCTGCTGTTCTGGCTCGGCGCGGGCGACAAGGTGGTCGGCACCGGCTTCCCGCCCGCCAAGGGCACGCTGCCCGAGGCGATCCGCGCGGCGGGCGAGAAGGTGCCCGTGCTCGGCGAGATGGTGATCCCGAAGGAGAAGCTCCTCGGCTCTGGCGCGCAGCTCTACGTCGACACGTTCGCCGACATGGGCTCGATGGGCGGCATGGGCGGCCCGCCCAGCGAGGAGGAGTTCGCCGCGGCCGACATCAAGCACATCTATCTCAAGTCGACCGCGTGCGCGGCCAAGGCGCCCGCCACGCTCACCGATCTGTCCACTGTGGAAGAAGACATCAAGCGCCTCGGCGCGGTGACCGGGACCGGCGCCAAGGCTGACGAGCTCGTGCGCGACATGCGCGCGAAGGTCGCCAAGGTGACCGAGGCGGTGGCCAAGCTGCCCCAGGACAAGCGCCCGTCGTACTTCTTCTTCGACTTCGACGCGGGCACCGACCAGCCGATCGCGGTGTGCGGCAAGCAGGTCGCCAACGCGGTGATCACCTTGGCGGGAGCCAAGAACCTGTTCGCCGACTGCGACGCGGACTTCAAGCCGGTCGGCTGGGAGCAGGTCGTGGCGGGCGATCCACAGTGGATCCAGCTGGGCGTGCGGGACAAGGGCAGCAAGCAGGAGAACGAGGCCGCGTTCGCCGAGGCCGAGAAGTTCCTGCGCGAGTTCCCCGCCACCGCGGGCCTCGACGCGGTCAAGCAGGGCCGGTTCGTCAGGGTCGGGTCCGAGACGACGACGATCGCGGGCGTGCGCAACGCCGACGCCGTGGTCCAGATCGCCAAGACCATCCACCCCGACGTGATCGTCGCACAGGGCTGACCCGTGGCGGTCGAATCGCTTCCCCGCCAGGACCGCGCGCAGCTTCCGGCGGTGCCGAAGGTGCGCGCGGGACTGGTGGCGACCGTTCTCGTGGTCGCGCTGGTCGCGGGGCTGGCGCTGGCCACCGCGGTCGGGTCGAGCTTCGTCCCGCTCGGCCAGGTGTGGTCGATCGTGGTCGGCCACCTGGTCGGCACCAAGCCGGTGCCCGGGACCCCTGACCTGATCGTCTGGCAGCTGCGCGTGCCGCGCGCGCTGCTCGCCGCCGTGGTCGGCGCCGGGCTCGGCCTGGTCGGGACCGCCGTGCAGGCACTGGTCCGCAACCCCTTGGCGGACCCGTACCTGCTCGGCATCTCCTCCGGCGCGTCGCTCGGCGCGGTCGCGGTGATCGTGTTCGGCGCGACCGCGGGCGGTGTCCTCGGACTCGGCCTGTCCGCCGCGGCGTTCCTCGGCGCGCTCGGCTCGTTCGCCCTGGTCTGGGCCCTGGCCCGACGCGGCGGCGGTTTCTCCCCGCTTCGGCTCGTGCTGGCGGGGGTGGGCATCGGGCAGTTCCTCGCGGGCGCGACGAGCTACCTGGTCCTGCAGACCGCCGACGAGCAGCAGACCCGCGGCGTCCTGTTCTGGCTGATGGGCAGCCTCAGCGGGGCCAAGTGGTCTGTCCTGGCGCTGCCCGCGATCGTGGTGGTGCTGGGATTCCTGCTGCTACAGGCGCGCGCCCGCGGCCTCAACGCGCTGCTGATGGGCGACGAGACCGCGGCGGGCTTGGGGATCGACGTCGGCAGGCTGCGCCGGGAGCTGTTCGTCGTCACCAGCGTGCTGACCGGCGTGCTCGTCGCGGTGTCCGGCGCGATCGGGTTCGTCGGGCTGATGGTGCCGCACGTGTGCAGGCTCGTCGTCGGCGGCGACCACCGCAGGCTGCTGCCGATCTCCGCGCTGACCGGCGCGGTGCTGCTCGTGGTGGTCGACATCGCGGCCAGAGTCGCGCTGTCCGACCAGGAACTCCCGATCGGCGTCGTCACCGCGCTCATCGGCGCCCCGACGCTGCTGTACCTGCTGGACCGACGGCTGGAGCGCGCGTGAGGATCGCCATCGAGGACCTTGTCGTCGCCCTGGCCGGGCGCACGGTCGTCTCCGGGGTAGACGTGATCGCCGAGCCTGGCGAGATCGTCGGCGTCGTCGGACCCAACGGCAGCGGCAAGTCGACCATGCTGCGCACGGTCTACCGCCACCTCAAGCCGACCTCCGGACGCGTGCTGCTCGACGGGCGCGACCTGCGGGCGATGTCGGCCACCGAGGCGGCCCGGCATGTCGCCGCGCTCCCCCAGGAACGCGGCAGTGACTTCGAGCTGTCCGTGCTGGAGGTCGTCGCGATGGGCCGCACGCCGTACAAGCGCGCGTTCGCGGGCGACGACGACCGCGACCGGCGGATCATCGCCGAAGCGATGGCGCAGGTCGGGGTGACCGAGCTGGCCGGGCGCTCGTTCTCCGCGCTGTCAGGTGGTGAACGGCAGCGGGTGCTGCTGGCGCGGGCGTTCGCGCAGGAACCGGACGTGCTGGTGCTCGACGAGCCGACCAACCACTTGGACCTGCGTCACCAGATCGACCTGCTCGGCCTGCTGCGTCAGCACCGCCGCACCACGCTGATCGCCCTGCACGACCTGAACGCCGCGGCCAGCCTGTGTGATCGGCTGCACGTGCTGCGCGACGGTCAGGTCGTGGACTCGGGCAAGCCCCGCGACGTGCTCACCGTCGACCTGCTCGCCGAGGTGTTCGGCGTGCGGGCCGCGGTGGTCGAGCACCCGCTGACGGGCGATCCGCTGATCGCGTTCGACCATCAGGGCGTGCGCGAGGCGGGGCGTGCGCGATAGCCGTGATCGGCGTGATTCCTGGTGGTGCGGCCGGATCGGCCTCATACTGGGCGTATTCGGGTGATCCGGCCGTGCCGCCAGGGGCCGCGTCGGCGCGGCTATCGTGTGCGTCCCGCCTCGCGCACGCCCTGCGTTGCTACCGATTGATTCGGAAATGGCTCGGCCTGCCGTCCACCTTCACGAGTTCACCGAGTTCGGCGGCGTCCTTGTGGCGCACCAGTCGGGGAGCCTGCCCAGGCTCCTCGACCAGCACCGAGTGCCACGGCGTCATCCAGGCGTCCGGCGCGTCGAGCAGCCGGATGCCGAACTTGGCCGCGCCCGCGGGCTGGGGGTGGATCGACAGCCGGAACGACCGCGGGTGGTAGGCCGCGATCAGGTCCCCCCACGCCCGGCTGCGCGCGATCACCTCGTAAGCTCGGGTGCGGCACTCGCGCTGCAGCGCCGACTTCGAGCCGGTCCAGTGCGCCGTGTCGTCGACCAGGAACCGGGTGATCCCGCGATAGAGTCGCAAAGTCGACTCGTCCGTCATGACCTCTTCACGTAACTGCGCGACAGTTGGAGCGTAGGCGACCGTGACCCGGTGCCGCTTCTCGTCGTAACTCAACCCAGGGTAGATGTCTTGCAGATTGAACAGGGACAGCCGCGTCAGTTCCTCCTTCGCCATCAGCTGGCGGAGTTCCTCCGAGTATGCGTCCACTCGATCGTCGGCGACCCCGATGACATCACCGAAGATGTGGCCGTCCGAGCAGATGACGAGTCGCGCGCCCGGCGCATATACCGCCTGCACCGACGCGCAAAGCTCATCGAGGAATCGCAGCGACAGGCGTTCCCCCTCGTCTGGCAGGTCGCCCAGCACCTTCGCCGGATTGGGTGACTTGCATGGGAAGCCGGGCAGGGTGAACATCACCGGCTCGCCGACGGAGACGAAGTCGAGCAGCTGGCTGATCTGTTCGCCGAAGGCCTCCGGCGTGTTCGGGGCATCCGGGTCCGCGGCGCGGCGCACGGGGTAGAGCAGTTCGAGGATCGCCGCGCAGGTTTCCAAGTCCGCGGTGGACGGCGCGGCGGCTGGGACCGTCGACGGTGACGTGGTCATCTTGGGTGTTCCTCCACTTGGGCAGGTGGTATCGCCGCGTCGGCGCGGAACCGCCGACACGGTGGGACGAAACGGATTTCCGGGTCAGATTCGCTCGGTGTAGCTGACGGGCAGGGAAGTCGTGCCGCGGGCGAGCACCGCGCCCACCCACTCGATCTTGTCCTCGGGCACCGCGAGTCGAAGGCCGGGCAGCCGGTCGATGAGCGTGCCGATGGCGATCTGCAGTTCCAGACGAGCCAAGGCGGCGCCCGGGCAGAAGTGGATGCCGTGGCCGAAGGCCAGGTGCGGGTTGGGGCTGCGGGTCAGGTCGAGTTCGTCGGCGTCGGCGAAGCGGCGTTCGTCGCGGTTGGCCGCGCACAGCGAGACGATCACCGAGTCGCCCGCGGGGATCGTGGTGCCGTGCAGGTCCGAGTCCTCGGTGAAGAACCGCCACGTGGTCAGCTCGAAGGCGCTGTCGTAGCGGAGCAGCTCGTCGACCGCCTGCGGGAGCAGCGACGAGTCGGCGCGCAGCACGGCCAGTTTCTCCGGGTGGCGGACCATCGCCATGATCGCGGTGGTGATCTGGTTGGTCACCGGCTCCTGACCCGCGACCAGCAGCTGGAAGATCATCGAGTCCAGTTCGGCCTGGCTCAGCTCACCGGCGGCGTGCGCGCCGACGAGCTTGCTCAGGAGCGCGTCATCCGGGTTGTCCCGCAGGTGGGCGACGACCTCGGCGATGTAGCCCTGGAGTCCGCGCAGCAGGCCCTCGTACTCCGCGCGGCGTGGGTCGGTCGGGCCGACCGGGGCCACGACCTTGCCCCATTCGCGCTTGAACCTGGCCGCCAGCTCGGGCGGCAGGCCGATGACCTCGGCGAGCGCCTGGAACGGGAAGCGCGCGGCGAAGCACGCAACCAGGTCCATGCTGACCTCTGGCGTCGACGGCATCGCGTCGATCAGTGCGTCGGCCAGTTCCTGCAGCCGTGGCCGCAGCGCCTCGATCCGGCGCGGGGCGAAGCCGTCGGTGACGAGCTTGCGCATCGACGTGTGCTTCGGCGGGTCCTGGTGCAGCAGGTGGACCTGCAGCTGCGAGTGCTGCGGCTCGGGCATGATCGCCGCCCGCTCCCGCCATTTCGCGTTGCCGCGCGAGTGGTGCTTGCCGAGGCGGTCGTCGTTGAGGGCGTCGTGGGCCGCCTGGTAGCCGGTGACCAGCCACGCCTTGACGCCACTGGGAAACAGCACCCGGTGCACCGGACCCTCGTCGCGCATCTTGCGGTAGAGCTCGTAGGGATCGCGCTTGTACTCGCGCCCGAACATCTCGATGGGTTCGTCGTCGATCATCGTCGTCCTCCGGGTCAGACCGTCAGCTCGGGCTTGTGGATGTCGAGGAACAGGGCCAGGTCGACCACTCGCTCCAAGCGCAGCCGGTGCCCCCACGGCAGTTCTTCCGGCGCGACGTCGAGACACGTCTTGATCTGCGTCTCGTCCACCAGCGCGCGCACGGTGTCGACAGTGAGCGCGTCCCGTGCCATATCCTGCAGGCCGCGGTTGTAGTCCGGGTGGTGCGTGGCTGGATAGTGGTTCTTCGGCCGGTACAGCACCGAGTCCGGCGCGATGCCGTGGCCGACCGACCGCAGCAGGCTCTTCTCCCGGCCGTCGTGGCTCTTGTGCGCCCACGGTGTGGCGTAGGCGTACTCGACGAGGCGGTGGTCGCAGTACGGGACCCGGACCTCCAGGCCCTGGGCCATGCTCAGGCGGTCCTTGCGGTGCAAGAGCTGGCGCAGCCACCGCGTCATCGACAGGTGCTGCATCTCCCGCTGCCTGCGCTCCAGCGGATCAGTGCTCTCGCTTGGCGGCACGGCGGCGATCGCGGCGGCGTAGGTGTCGGCACGGAACTCGGGGATCCGCAGGTTCAGATCGGGGTTCATCGGCATGGCGGCCTCGTCCTTGACGACCAGCAGCCATGGGAAAGTCGGCGCGTTGAGCGCCTCCGGCTTGTGGAACCACGGGTAGCCGCCGAACACCTCGTCGGCCGCCTCACCGGAAAGCGCGACCGTCGAGTGCTGACGGATTCGCCCGAACAGCAGGTAGAGCGACGTGTCCATGTCGCCGACGCCGATCGGCGAGTCGCGGCACTCCACGACCGCGCGGCGGTGGTCGAGGTCGAGCAGCGCGCGCGGGTCGAGCACTACGGTGCTGTGCTCGGTGCCGATGAACTCGCCCGCCTCGGCGGCGAACGGGGTGTCGTGGCCGGTGCGCAGCACGTCGCCGGTGAACTTCTCGGCCTGGTCGGAGTAGTCCACGGCGTAGGAGCGGATCTTGCCGCCCTCGGTGCGGCGCAGCTCGTCGGCGAGGATCGCGGTGATCACGGTGGAGTCGATGCCGCCGGACAGCAGACTGCAGCGCGGGACGTCGGACTCCAGCTGGCCGCGGGCGGCGTCGTTGAGCAGCGCGCGGACGGTCTCGATCGAGGTGTCCAGTTCGTCGGCGTGGGTGCCCGCCTCAAGCTGCCAGTACACGCGTTCGCGGTAGCCGTTGCGGTCAAACGAAGCCACGACACCCGGCGGTACCTCGCGCACACCCGCCCAGACCGTCGGGCCGGTGTTGAACAGCAGGCTGTACGCCTCGCGCAGCCCATCGGCGTCGATGCGCGGGCTGACCTCCGGGTGGGCGAACAGCGCCTTGGGCTCGGAGCCGAACACGATCCCGGCGCGGACCTCGGCGTAGAACAGCGGTTTGACGCCGAGCCGGTCGCGGACCAGGACCAGCTTCTCCTCGCGGGCGTCCCAGATGGCGAAGGCGTACATGCCGACAAGGCGGTCGGCCAGCGCCTCGCCCCACTGGACATACGCGCGCAGCACGACCTCGGTGTCGCTGCGGGTGCGGAAGGTGTGGCCCAGCGCGGTCAGCTCACGCCGCAGGTCGTGGTGGTTGTACACCTCGCCGCTGTAGGTCAGCGCGATGTCCTGTCCGTTGTGGACGGTGGTCATCGGCTGCGCGCCGCCGTCGAGGTCGATCACCGACAGCCTGCGGTGGCCTAACGCGGCGTGGCGTCCGCACCAGGTGCCCGAATCGTCGGGGCCGCGCTTGGCCATGGTGGCCGTCATGTCCGCGATGACCGCCGGATCGGCGCCGGGATCGCGGTCGAACGACGCCCAGCCGGTTATTCCGCACATGCGGGAACTCCCCTAGGTTCGATGGATCGGCCGCTGGGGTCAGCGGCCGGTTCGCGTGGAGGTCAGCAGGATGACGCCGAGACCGGCCGCGCCCGCGGCGATGACCAGTCCGGCGGTGGTGCCCGCGCCCGCCTCGCCCGCCATGGCCCATGCCGCGGTGGCGAGCGCCGGGGCGACGGTGAAGCCGAGACTCCGGGCCACCTGCACCGCCGAACTCGCGGTGCCCATCCGGTCCGGGGCGGTGGCCATGGCCATCACCTGCGACGGCCCGCCGTAGAGCCCCATGCCGAGGCCCGCGACCGCCATCCGCCAGGCGACGTCGGCGGGTGTCCAATCGGTGCCCGCGACGACAAGGAGCACGAGTCCGAGAGTGGTGGTCGAGGCGCCCGCGATGGCGACTGGGCGGTGGCCGAATCGGTCGGCGAGCCTGCCGCCGAGTGGGCCCGCCAACGCCATCGCCACCGGAAACGCGATCACGGTCAGACCGGTCTCGGTCGCGCTGACGCCGATGTCGCGCTGCAGGTGCAGGGCCACGAGGTAGTGCATGACGCCGAAGGCGGCGGCGATGGCGAACACGGCTCCGTCGACCCGCCACAGGCCCGCGGCGATTGTCCCGGTGACCCGCTTGCCACTGTCCCGGCGCAACCAGGCACCCGCGGTCGGGACCGCGACCACGGCGAGCAGCAGCCAGGCGGGCGAGTCGGGAGCGAAGGTGAGCGCGAGAAGCACGGCGGCGACAGCGGATCCGATGAGTCCCGCGTCGACGAACGCGGCCCTGGTCGGCGCGGACAGGCCCGCGCCGCGCGGCGCGATCCGCCAGGTGACCAGCAGGCCCACAAGGCAGAACGGGATCTTGACCAGGAAGATGGACTGCCAGCCCCAGTTGTCGAGCAGCACACCGCCGACCGCGGGGCCGAGCACGGCGCCCAGCGGGCCGAGTGTCGCGGGCACGCTCATCGCGCGGCCACGCAGCTCAGGACGTACGGATTTGGCCGCCAGCACCGGCATCAGGACGAACAGCACCGCCGCAGCCGCGCCTTGCACGACCCGAGCGGCGATCAGCCAGGTCAGGTTGGGCGACAGCGCGGCGAGACCGCTGGCGCCCGCGAACACCGTCACCGAGACCAGCACAGCCGATCGCGGTCCCGCGCCGTCGAGCCAGCCGCCGACCGGCAGCAGCAACGCGACCACAACCAGTTGATAGCCCAAGACCGCCCACTGCGCGGCCTGTGGCGACACCTGTAACTCGGTGCCGATCTTGGCCAGCGCGACCGTGACGATGCCCATGTCGAGCATGGCCACGAAGGACAGGATCCCAGCTACAGCAACCAATCCCCATCGGTCTTGCCGCTCCGGCGTGACTGTCGCCTCCGTCATCCCCCCACCTCCCCCTCCGCGACCCCACGCTAGCGGTTCTCGGGAGAAGTTATTCACCTAATCGGGTGACACTTGGTTAATTGTTCCTAACTATGCCGCACGATGCCTGCCCGCGGGGCGCAAATGCCCCCTACGCGACCCCTTCTTTTCTTGCTGTGGCGCGGATATAGACCCGTCGACGCGGTAATCCTCTGGCGTACCAACGACGTCACCATGCCCAGGCGTCGGCGACGCCGCGTCGTGCCGCACGATCAGCAGCAAAGCCAGGGCCAGCACCAGAACCCCGTGACCGACCACACGGGACATCGGCACCGCGTCGGCGATCAAGTCGTATACCGAGTAGCCCAACAGGACCACGACGAACCCCGAAAGCACCGGGATCAAACCGGAGGACGCCTTCGGCCGCAGCGCCGCCCAGCCAAGACCCACCCCGAGGGCCAGGTTCCACGCGGTGCTCTCGTTGAACAGGTGACCCGCGAACGGGCCAGCGTGACCGTGGTCGACGTGGCTGGCGTTCGTGTCGACGCCGACGATCTGCGCTATCGCCAGGGTGAGCTGTGCGACGGCGACCAAGCCCAGCGCGTACCTCGGCCAGGACCGCGTCCGCTGCGGCGCGGCGGCCAGGATCGCCGCGGTCAGGTCGGGCACGGCGACCGCGGGACGCACCCGCAGCGAACGCGTCAACTCGACGGCACTCGCCTGCCACGCTCGGCAGGCCGCGCAGTGCGCGAGGTGCTCGTCGACGTCCGCGGCCCCTTCGGGCTCGGCTTCGTTGTCCAGCCGCGCGGACACGGCTTCGCGACACAGGTCACAGTCCACGGTTGGATAGTCGCTCGACTGGCTCTCGAAGTTCCCACGGGTTTCTCCGCTACGCTGCGCGTTGTGGGAGTCTCAGGGGGCAACAATCACGACGAGCTGACCGTGTGCGCGCTCGCCGCCGGATCCGGCGACCGACGCGCCTTGGAGCGGTTCGTCCGCGCCACACAGCGTGACGTCTGGCGGTTCTTAGCCCACCTGACCTCGGTGGACCTGGCCGACGACCTCACCCAGGAGACCTACCTGCGGGCCCTGCCGAGCCTGCCGCGGTTCGCCGCGCGGTCCTCGGCCCGCACCTGGCTGTTCTCCATCGCGCGCCGGGTCGCCGTCGACAACGTCCGCGCCGCGGTCAGCAGGCCGCGCACGGTCACCTCGGACAACTGGGCCACCTCCGCGGAGAACCGGCACGCCGAATTGCACGACGGCGCGGCCGGGTTCGAGGACATGGTCGAAATGAACCTGCTGCTCGACGACCTGCCCGCAGACCGCCGCGAGGCGCTCGTGCTCACCCAGGTCCTGGGCCTGTCCTACACCGAGGTCGCCGAGATCTGCGGCTGCCCGATCGGCACGGTCCGGTCGCGGATCGCCCGTGCCCGTGAGGACCTGATGCGCGCGGGCGGTGCCCGCCGCACGTCCTCCGGCTGAGTCAGCTCCACCCGACCACGTCGTCGCCGCGCAGCGCGGCGGCCATCACGTCACCGAACTTGTCCGGTGTGCAGGCGAACGCGGGCACCCCCAGCGCCGCGAACGCCGCCGCGTTGTCGTGGTCGTATGACGGCGCACCGGAATCCGCCAGCGCGAGCAGCGCGACCACTCGCACACCCGACTCGACGATCGCTCGAATCCGGCTCAACATCTCCTCGCGGTTGCCGCCCTCGTACAGGTCACTCACCAGGACCAGCACCGTGTCAGCCGGTTTGGTGATCAGCCCCTGGCAGTAGGCCAGCGCGCGGTTGATGTCGGTGCCGCCGCCGAGTTGCGTGCCGAACAGCACGTCGACCGGGTCGTCGAGCAGGTCGGACAGGTCGACCACCGACGTGTCGAAGGCGACGAGCGAAGTACGCAAAGCCCGCATGCTAGCCAGGACCGCGCCGAACAGGCTCGCGTAGACGACCGATTCGGCCATGGAGCCGGACTGGTCGATGGCGAGGATGACGTCGCGCTGCACAGCCTGGCCGCGGCGGCCGTAGCCGATCAGCTTCTCAGGAACCACGGTCCGGAGTTCCGGCGAGTAGTTGCGCAGGTTCGCGCGGACCGTGCGGCCCCAGTCGATGTCGCCGTGCCGCGGCCGCGCCGTGCGGGCGGCCCGGTCGAGCGCGCCACGCAGGGCGGACCTGGTCGGCTCGGCGAGTTTGCCTTCCAGTTCGTCGACGACCTTGCGGACGACCTCACGCGCGGTTTCCTTGGTGCGCTCCGGCATCACCGAGTTGAGCGACAGCAGCGTCCCTACCAAGTGGACGTCAGGTTCGACCGCGGCCAGCAGCTCGGGTTCGAGCAGCAGCCTGGTCAGGCCGAGTCGGTCGACGGCGTCGCGCTGCATCACCTGGACGACGGAACTTGGGAAATAGGAACGGATATCGCCCAGCCAACGCGCGACCCGTGGTGCCGACGCGCCCAGCCCGGCCTGGCGCGGCGCGTCGTCGTTGGTCTCCGACTGGTACAGAGCGCCGAGCACACCGTCCATTTTGGTGTCATCGCCGTCGAGCGTGACCCCGGTGCCGTCCTCTTCGCCACCGAGCACGAGCCGCCAGCGGCGCAGGCGTTCGTCGGTCATCGGCCCACTCCCAGCAGGGTCGCCAGCACCGGCAGCGCGGCGACGGCCCGTTCCTTGTCGAAGTCGGTGCTGCTCTGGGCGCGGCTGGTGCGACCGGCCGCCCGCTCGCCGATCACCCGGCGCTCGGGCGGTGCGAACGCGCCGAAAGTCCGCCGCAGCAACGGAAGCACCTGGGTGAACTGGTCGGCGGCGATCTCGGCCAGCCAGCGGTCGATGACGCCGAGCAGGGTGTCGTCGTGCACGAGCAGCAGCGCGCCGCCCGCGAAGAAACCCTCGATGAACGCCGCCGCGGCCTGCGGCGGGACGCCCGCGGTCAGTGCACGACCCAGCCGCAGCGCGACGTCGTCGGTGGCGACCCGGTCGGCGTCGTGCAGCAGCCTGGTCACCCGGCCCGCGAGCAGCGGCGGCGCGGTGTCGCGGGCGGCGACGGTGGCCAGCGCGGCCAGCCACTGGTCGGCCGCGGCGTCGCCGAGCAGGCTCGTGGCCTCGTGGACGCCGTCGACCAGCTTGCACAGCTCCTCGGCGGCCTGCTCGTCGATGCCGTGCGCCGCGCGGGGCAGACCGGCGCAGACGCGGGTGAGGATCCGTTCGCTGACGGCGGTCAGCGCGGCGATGTCAGTGCCGCGGACGTCGCCGTAGCGGGCGGCGCGGGCCAGCGGCGGCAGGGCGCCCATCAGCGCGGTCGCGTCGGCGTCGGCGGCGGCCCGGGTGTCGAGCGCGGTCAGGGCCTCTGGCAGCGCGTCGGCCAGGTCGGCGAGCAGGCAGTCCTCGATGGCGCCGGTGATCTCGGGCAGCGTCGACTCGGCGGTGGTCCGCGCTCGGACGACCGACGTGGCGGCGGCGAGCACGGACGTGCCGTGCACCCCGGCGGCCACGAGGTCGATCTCGAAGCCGGGTTCCCAGCACAGCGCCCAGGTCTCGCGGAAGGTGCCCTTAGAGCGGCGCGCCGACATCGCGGGCACACCCCAGTCGATGCCGAGGATCCGCAGGCGGTGCAGCAGGCGGGACTTCTCGGCGCCGTTCGTGTCACGCAGGTCGAGGTCGAGTTCGCGTTCGAGCGGGTCGCGTTTGAGCCGCAGCCTGCGGGCCTGCGCGGTCAGGTCGGCGGCGACCGGGGCCTGCGGCGTGCCGGGTGGGACCGTGCCCAGCCGCTCCCCCACCACCAGCCGCCGGGTCACCAGGTCGAGTTGGAGCTCGTCGCCGCCACACAGCACAGCCCGCGTCGCCTCGGTGACCTCGGCCAGGCCCGCCACGGCCCGGTCGCGCAGGGCCGCGAGCGTGTCGGCGAGGCGGACAGCCTCGATGACGTGCGCGCTCGACACCGGCAGGTCCTCGGTCCGCAGGACGCGGGCGACGTCGGTGAGCCAGCGCGCGGTGACGTGGTCGGTGGCGGTGAACAGATGGTGGTACCAGCCGGGCGAGGTGATGCCCGCGCCGTAGCCGCTGGTCGTGGCCAGCCTGCTGTGGGTCCACGGCACCCAGGTGCACGCGACCTTGCGCTTCGGTAGTCCTTTGAGGACTCGCTGGTCGTGCGCCGCGGGCGGCAGCGGCTCACGCAGCGCGGGCACGTGCCACGCCCCGCACACCACGGCGATCCGCTCGAAACCGTCCTTGCGCGCCTTGCGGATCGTCTGGCGCATATAGGCTTCGCGCTGCCGCTCCCGCTCGTCGGGCTCGTCCCGACCCTCCCGCAACGCTCCCATCGCATCGGCGATGACGTCGAACGGCGCGCACGACGAGTCGCCGTTCGACGTCATCGCCGATGCGATGGG
>DATLIA010000145.1:0-20412 GCA_035540215.1 Actinokineospora sp.
GCCGACCGGATCGTGGTCATGCAGAGCGGCCGCGTCACCGGCGAACTCGCCCGTGCCGAGGCGACCGAGGAAGCCGTGCTCGCGCTGGCCATGGCCGAAGACCTGTCCACAAAGGAAGCATCATGACCCGTCAACTCGACACGAAGGCGGCACCCAAGATGACGCCAGTCGACTCACCCGCCAAGCCGAACGCGGCCCGCCGCGTCCTGCACGCGATCGGCCCGGGAAACGTAAGCCTGATCGGCGCCCTCATCGTGGTCGTCGCGATCTTCGGCTCCCTCAACTCCGGGTTCCTCGACCTGGCCAACCTGGCGGGCATCGGCGAGGCCGTCACCGTGTTCGGGCTGCTCGCCGTCGTGCAAACCGTGATCATCATCTGCGGCGCCCTGGACATCTCGGTCGGCTCGCAGGCCGGTATCGCGTCGGTGGTCAGCGCGATGGCGTTCACCGCCAGCGGCGGCAACGCCTTCGTCGGGCTCCTCGCCGCGCTCGGACTCAGCGTCGTGGTCGGCGCGGTCAACGGGTTGATCATCGTCTACGGACGGGTCAACCCGGTCATCGCGACCCTGGCGACGCTGGCCGCCTACAAAGGACTCGCCCAGCTCATCTCGGGCGGCAAGGCCCAGGGCTTCGTGCTGGACAACGACTTCTTCATCTTCCTTGCCCGCGGCAAGCTCGCCGGGGTACCGGTGCCCATCGTCATCCTCGCGATCGTCTCCATCGCCCTGCATGTGCTGTTGAAGTACACCGACATCGGTCGCAACATCTACGCGATCGGCGGCAACGACACCGCCGCCCGCCTCGCGGGCATCAACATCAACAAGTATCTGATCGCCGTGTTCATGCTCGCCGGTGTCGTCTCCGCGATCGCGGGCATCATCCTGACCGCCCGCACCGGATCCGGTCAGCCGGTCTCCGGCAGTGAAGGGCTAGAGCTCAAGGCGATCACCGCCGCCGCGCTCGGCGGCTGTGCGCTCAAGGGCGGCAAGGGTACGATCGGCGGGACCCTGCTCGCCGTGATCCTCCTCGGCGCCCTCGACAACGGCCTGAACGTGGTCGGGGTCAACACGTTCTGGCAGAACGTCGCCCAAGGCACCCTGCTTGTCGCCGCCGTCGTCATCCAACAGCGCCGCAGCGGCGAACGCGCAATCGGGCTGCCTGCGTGAGCCGGGTGGTCACGATTCACCTCACCACGCTGTTGGCTGCGCGCTGAAGAAGTAGACATCTCCGGTTGCCGCCGCGTCCCCGATGTGCCGAGCGGCGCACCGCCGACCGCACTTGGGTAACCTACCGGCATCCCGGCATCCACCAGCCGGTACCCGTAGCCGGCGACTGCTCGGCGTGGGAACGCGGTGGGATAGCAGACCGGCCACCTTCAGGTCATCCCCTAACGCCGCGGGCACCGCGAGCGCGGCCGTCGCCACGGCGTCGTACACCTCGGCGGCCCGTGCCCGCGACGGCAGGCACGCCCCGTTGCGTGCACGTGAGTTCGCAGATCATGGTCAAGACCCGACCGGGCGCAGTCTGAGTCCGGCCATGCCACCGTCGACAGCCACCGCCGTGCCGGTCACCGACCCGGCCGCGGGGCTCGCCAGGTACGCGATCGCCGCGGCGACGTCGGCGGCGGCGACCAGCCTGCCCGTGGGCTGCCGGGCGGCCAACGCGGCCCGTTCCGCCTCCGGGTCGGCCGCGGCGTCGAACAGCCGTGCCACCCAGGGGGTGTCGACAGTGCCGGGGTTGACGCAGTTGACCCGGATGCCCTCGCGGACGTGGTCGGCGGCCATCGCCAGGGTCAGGGACAGGACCGCGCCCTTGGTGACCGAGTACAGCGCACGCTGCGGCAGACCCGCGGGTCGCGGCGATGGAGCACGTGTTGACGACCGCGGCGTGGGTGGACTCGCGCAGCAGCGGCAGCGCGGCCCGAGTGACCCGGACGACGCCGACGACGTTGATGTCGAAGACCCGGTGCCATTGGTCGTCGGGGTTGTCCTCGACCGTGCCCGCCGCACCGATACCGGCGTTGTTCACCAGGATGTCCAACCCGCCGAACCGCTCCGCGACACCGTCCATGGCGGCACGCACGGACGCGTCGTCGGCGACGTCCACGCGGAAGCCCACCAGCGGTTCCGGCAGTCCCTCCGGCTCAAGGTCGAATACCGCGACCCGCGCGACCCGCGCCGCCAGCAGCCGCGCCGCGGCCAGGCCGATTCCCGATGCCCCGCCGGTGACGGCCCCACGCAGCCCGTCGAACTCGCCCATCACGCCTGCCCCACCGTCTGGCGCTGCGCGCCCAGCCCGTTGATCGACACCTCGACCAGGTCCCCCGCCCGCAGGTATGGGGTGTCGGCGCGGCCGAGCGCGACACCGGCCGGGTGCCGGTGTTGATGACGTCGCCGGGTTCCAGCACCATGTACTGACTCAGGTACCAGACCAGATACGCCGGGTCGAATACCATTTCCTTCGTCGACCCACGCTGCCGAACGTCGCCGTTTACCAACAGCGTCGGTTCCAGCGCCGAAACGTCCACATCGGACGCCGGAACGAGCCATGGGCCAAGCGGGTTGAACGTCGCACACGACTTGCCGAGATCCCACTGGCCCGAGTACTCGAGCTGGAACTCCCGCTCCGACACGTCATGGCTGACCGCGTAGCCAGCTACGACCGCCGCCACATCGTCGGGAGAGTCTAAATAGGACGCCGTCGCGCCGATCACCACCGCCGGCTCGACCTCGTAGTCGGTCTTCACCGATCCACGCGGCACCAGCACCTTGTCGTTCGAGCCGATCACCGTGTAGGGCGCCTTCAGGAACACGAACGGCCAGATCGGCACCTCCGCGCCGGTCTCCTCAGCGTGGTCGCGGTAGTTAAGGCCCACGCACACGACCTTGCCCGGCCGCGCCACCGGGGCGCCGACCCGGTGCTCGGCGATGTCGATCGGCCGCAGATGTCCGGCGATGAGAGCGTCGCGCACCCGCTCGACGCCATGGTCGGCGAGGAAGGCGCCGTTGATGTCCGAGGTCAGCTGGCTCAGGTCGTAGGCCTGGCCGTCCAACGTCAGCACCGCGGGCCGCTCGGCTCCGACCGGGCCGATGCGTGTCAACTTCAATGTGTTCCTTTCCGGATTCCGAATTGCGACCGTCAGCTCGCCCGGATCCCGAAGACGTCGAACGAGAAGATGCTGGCGCCCTGCGACTGCGAGTCGGTGACGGTGATCCGGACGTACCGAGCCACGATCGTGCCCGCGTTGGTGTCGACGTTGTTGGGACTCGTCGTAAAGCTCGCGGTGTGGTCGGAGTAGGTCAGATAGGTGGTGTCGTCCATCGAATACTCGATCTTGTACTTGAACCCGTTTCCGGCGTTCTGATAGAACACCGTGTCGACCCGAGACAGCGGAACGCCGATGCCAAGGTCGACGAGCACCCAAGCGGGCCCCGAGGTCCCGGATGCCTGCGCCCAGCGGGTCGACGCGTTGCCGTCGACCGCCTTGGCCGCGCTGTACGACGCCGAGTAGATGCTCGACGCGGTCGCGGGCTTGCCCAGGGAAACCACCTCAAGGCCGGGCGTCGGTGCTCCATACACGTCGAACTCGTAGATGCTCGCGCCCTGTCCCTGCGAGTCGACCACGGTGATCCGGACGTATCGCGCAAGGGTCAAACCCGCGGGCGTCGCCCAGTTGTCGGCCTGGGTCGTGTAGCTCGCCGTCCGGTCGGCGAGCATCGTGTAGGTGACGTCGTCGGTGGAGTACTCGATCTGGTACTTGACGCCGCTTCCGCTGGGGTAGTGGAAATTCGATCGGACGGAGTTGACCGAGTAGCTGTCACCCAGGTCGACCTTCAGCCAGGCCGACGTCCACTGACCGCCCTGTTGTGCCCAGCGGGTGCTGAGGCTCCCGTCGACCGCCTTGGCGGCGCTGTACGAGCTCGAATACTGCGAGCTCGCGGTGGCGGTCTTGCCCGTCGACAACGAGCACTCCGAGTCATAGATCACGAAGGCGTCCACATGGAACGGCTGCGTGGTCGTGGTGACCAGCCTGACCTCGTGCGCGCCGAAGGCGAGTCCGGTCCTTCGGAACACGGTGCGCTTGCTGAGCAACCCGGTGCTTGTCTCGGTGATTGTGGAGGAACTCAGCTGGCCGTCGATGTAGACCTGCACACCTGAGGCGTAGGTGCCGTTGGTCTCGGCGATCACGTCGAACGCGGTGCCGACGAACCGAAGCGTGGCTTCCGCGCCCGCGCTGCTGGTGTTGTGGTCGGTCCTGCGGTAGTCGAAGCCACCTGCGGCCCGTCGGTTGCCGTCGGCGATCCAGGACCCGGTGTAGCTCACCGTGTTGGCGGTGTCGTCCACCCAGACGCCCGCAGCGTTCTTGAGGTGGTCGTACTGTGGTTCGAGGCCTGCCGCCGCTTCGATGGCGGTCGCCGCCGCAGGCCAGTTGCCACCCGTCACGACGGTGGTGTTGGTCTCGGTGTTCGTCCCGCCGATACCCTTCGTCGCCCCATTGTCGGTGTAGTTGTCGGCCGCACTGTTGTTGATCGCGGCGGGACTGCTGGCGTTGATGTTGAGCCAGCGCGGGACGGGGTTGCGCACAACGTTCTGGGTCACGCTGTAGTTGTTCGTCCGGTTGTCCAGGTAGATGGCACCGCCGAATCCGTCCGTGCCGACGCCGGAGACGAAGTTGTTGTTGATCGTCGAACCCGGCTGGTGGCTCAAGGTGTAGATGCCGCCGCCGTCGGTGAGCGTCTGCATCACATTGGTGATGCGGTTGCCGCTCACGACGTTCGCGGCCGAATACGGCGTACTCGACTCCATGCCCCAACCCCAGCCGACGGAGATGCCGGTGTACGGCACGTTGTCGATTTCGTTGTGCACGAGCGCAAGGTTCTTGTTGTAGCCCGCGAAGATCGCCGCGACCTGCGGATATTGCAGACCGATGGCGCTGATGTAGTTGTTCTTCACGGTGTTGCCGACGGACTGCTGGGCCGGGTCGGACACGGCGAAGTCATTGACGTTGCCGACCTGGATCCCGCCTCCGGAGATGTCGTTGAACGCGTTGCCCTCCACGAGGGTGTCCTGGCTGGCGTTCTCGACCACGACGCCGGTGCCGCCCAGGTGGGTGAAGTGGCTGCCGGAGATCGACACCGACCTGCCCGCGCTGATCGTCACCGCCCCGCCGATGCGGTCCATGGAGTTCCAGAACTCGTTGTGGGCGGTCGCCGCGTTGGCCGCCGCACCCCAGAGCTGATTGCCCTGGAAGCCCACGAAGCCGTTGCCGGACCGCGGCGCCAACCAGGTCCCATAGGCGAAGGTCAGGCCCTGGAAGCTGAGATCGCGGATCGGCGTCGCCGCGCTGCCGGTGACGCTCATCAAGGTCTCGACCTGGGGGACGACCACCGTCGCCGTGGCGAGGTCCTCGTACGGCCTCGGCTTGTAGTAGAGGTACTGGTCGGTCGGGTCGTAGTAGTACTCACCCGGGGAGTCGAGCAGCTCGTAGGCGTTCTCGAGCCAGTACTCCGTGAGGCCATGGTGGTCCAGCGCCGCCATGTCCGGCCCGTAGGTCTGCTGGAACGAATCGAGTACGCCCTTGCCGCATGGATCCTGGAAGTACGCCGTGTCGCCGACGATCTTCTCCAGGGGGCAGGCGAGGTACTTGAACGTCTGCAGCAGGCCGAAGCGAATGCTGTCGATGTTCTTCCAAGACGACATGGAAGCGTAGGCCGGGTTGGTCACGATGAGGTCGCCCTCGGAGTAGGCCAACACCTTGATCGTGTGCTGACCGGGGGCGAGTCCGGTCTTGCTGTAGATCACCTGTTGGGTCAGCGCGGTGGCGTTGTACTGGCTGACCATCTGGTCTTTCACGCCGTCGATGTAGATCTGCATGTGCTTCGCGAACGACGGGGCCTTGCCGGCGATCAGATCGATGCCCGTGCCAGTGAAGGTGTACTCGGCATAGTTGGAGTGCGTCCTGGTGTAGTGGGAGTCGTTGCTGTAGTCGCCTGGCCGGTTCGAGTCGTAGGTCCAGGCGCCGGAGTAGGTGATGCCCGGGGCGTTGTCGTTCACCGTCGTCTCGGTGGCGCCGTCATGGACCTTGAAGGCATCGATCACGAGGTAGCGGACCGCGCCCGACGTGGTGTCGGACGCGAGGGTGAACCCCGCCGGTTTGGGCTCGCTTCGCGCGACTGTGGCTCGGGTGCCGTTGACATACATCTGCAACACGCCAGGGTTGGCGCCGACGAAGGTGCGGTAGATGCTGCTGTTGGCGGGGTCCGCTGACCAGCCCGCGAGCGTCTTGCCGCCGCTGATCACCGGACGGGCGCCGGGGTTGGCTCGGTAGGTGACGCTGTACCCGTTGGTGCCGGAGTCGTGGAAAGTGGCGTCCTCACGGAACTGCAGTTCCGAGGTGAGCGCGTACGTCCCGTCGAGGAGATTGACGATGATGTCGCCGGTCATGTTGCTGTTGACCGTGCGGACCTTGTCGACACCGCCCTGCAGCGAGCATGGCGCGCTCAGCGTGCACGCGGTGCCGGAACCAGTCGGGGACACGTAGAACGTCGCCTGGACGGCTGCCTGGGCGGGTGTGGCGATGATCCCGCCCGTGAGGACCGCGGACGTGGCGACGACGATCAGTCGCCTGAGAATGCTGGACATATGATCTCCGGATGCCGAATCAGTTTTATGACGAGAGCCACGGCTGCGCCTCGATAATGCGTCCTACCGCAATATCAAGTACAGGAAGAAACACGAATCCCGACCAAAAGGCGGGCATCGTACTGATCGCGAAATGCGATTACCCGACGAGCTATCGCCCTTTGGCGGACATCACCGTCACGGAAGCGCGGAAACACGCTTTGCGGTGAACGGGCCGCTGGGACCGAAGGCGAGTTCCCCGAACCGGGCGCCGATGCGATGGTGGGTGGCGGCGTCCGGGTGGATGTTGTCGGGCAGGGGAAACTCAGCGAAGTCCGCCTCGCCGTAGAGGTCTCGGCCGTCGAGGTAGTGCAGTTCGGGGTCGTCCGCGGCGCGCTGGGCGACGATGCGAGCGAGTTCGTCGCGGACGACGCCGAGCGTCAGCTTTCCGGTGGCCACGTCCGCGGGGTCACCGGTGGCCCGGAACAGTGGCTTCCCCGTGCTGACATCGGTGACGCTGGGACCTGGGGTGTGTTCCTGGATAGGGCAGAGCAGTGCCGAGACGACAAGCAGCGGCGTGTTGGGGTGGCCATCGCGGATCGTGTCGAGGAAGCCATGCACGGCGGGGCCGAAGGCGCGCAGCCGCATCACGTCGTCGGCGACCAGGTTGATGCCGATCTTGACACTGATCAGGTCGGCCGGGGTGTCGCGCAGGGTGCGAGCGGTGAACGGATCGAGCATGGCGCTGCTGGCGAAGCCGAGGTTGACCAGGTCTACCCGGCCCGACGCCGCGGCGAGGGCGGGCCAGGTCGTGGTCGGGCTCGCGGCGTTCGCGCCGTGGCTTATGGAGCTGCCGTGGTGCAGCCAGACCGGTCGACCACGCTCGGTCGCGGGCTCGACGGGGGCGTCGGTGCGCAGGTCGACCAACTCGGTGATCTCGGTATGAGGCAGCCAGATCTCGACATCCTTCACCCGGTCGGGAAGGCCGTCGAACCGGACCGTGCCGACTGGCCCTGGTCGGGTGACGGTGGCTCCAGTGGCGGTGTCGACCAGCAGCACGTGCCCGCCGCTGGTCACAGCCTGGTCCACTAGGTCTCCGTCCACGAGCAGGTCGTACACGCCATCCGGGCGCAGCGGCGTGTCGCCGTAGCCGACCCTGGTGCGGAGGGTGTCCAACTCGACGGTGGTGGCCTTGGTGCGGAACACCAGCCGTACACCGGAGGACTGGGCCTCCGCCAGCGCCAACAGCCTGCTGGAGCACTGCGCGCGGGCCCACGCGGGGAGCCGGTGTGGCAGCACTCCGTGCTCGGTGCGTTCCAGGTCGAGCGCTCCGCGCACCAGTTGACGGGTGATGGTGGTCCTGTACGTCGGATCTCCTCGGTGGCGGGGTAGGTATTGGCAGTTTGCGACGGGACGAGCCCATCTATCAAGCACCAGACACGATCCCGGCGCAAACCGAATCCCATCGTGCTCAGTGGATACACAAACCCCTTGGCCCGCTGACGCATGGGTTAGTTTGGCGATTCACCCCTCACTACGGATCGTCCGGCACGTGCCTGCCGGTGAAGGGAATGATCGCTATGGCCGAAGTCAGATGGGAACAGGCGGAGCGCCGTTATCCCGGCGCGGAAACGCCCGCGGTGCGAGACCTGGACCTCGAGGTCGCCGACGGGGAATTCCTCGTGCTGGTCGGACCTTCGGGATGCGGGAAATCGACGACGTTGCGCATGCTGGCCGGGTTGGAGGAGGTCACCGCCGGAAGCATTCTGATCGGCGACCGCGACGTCACCAACCTGCCCGCCAAGGAACGGGACATCGCCATGGTGTTCCAGAACTACGCCCTCTATCCACACATGACAGTCGCGGCGAACATGGCCTTCTCCCTGAAGATCTCCGGAATCGGGAAGGACGAGCGGGATCGCCGGGTCGCCGAGGTCGCCGGGCTCTTGCACCTGTCCGACTACCTCGACCGCCTGCCCAAGGCGCTGTCCGGCGGACAGCGCCAGCGGGTCGCCATGGGCCGGGCGATCATCCGCCAGCCCCAGGTGTTCTGCATGGACGAACCACTGTCCAATCTGGATGCCAGCCTGCGGGTGTCCACCCGCACCCAGATCGCCGCGCTGCAGCGCAGGCTGGGCACCACCACGATCTACGTCACCCACGACCAGGTCGAGGCGATGACCATGGGCGACCGGGTCGCGGTACTCAAGGACGGCATGCTGCAACAGGTGGACACCCCGCTGCGGCTCTATGACCGCCCCACCAACGTGTTCGTGGCAGGATTCATCGGCTCACCCGCGATGAACCTGCTCTCGGCCGAGGTCTCCGACGGCCACGCGGTCGTCGGCGGCGCCTATCGGGTGGCGGTCGAGCCGGGGGCGGCGGCAAAGGCACTCGACGGGGTCGTCGTCGGCGTCCGGCCGCAGGGCTGGCGGCTCGCGCGAGCGGGCGAGGACGGGCTGCCCGCCGAGGTGGCGGTGGTGGAAGAACTGGGCTCCGACGCGTTCCTTTACGCGACCACGGCGGTCGCAGGCGCCCCGGAGCAACTCGTCGTCCGGGTCGACCCGCGCGGCGGGCACCAGAAGGGCGAGCGGGTCCAGTTGGTCGCCGACCCGGCGCAGGTGCACTTGTTCGACCGGGTGACGGGCTTGCGGCTGAACTGACGACGGAGTCGGCACGGCGTGACCATCAGGTCAACGCCGTGCGGAACCGCTCCCCTGCGCTTCCCTCGACCCGGGCAGATCGCCAGTGCCTGCCTGGCGGCCGCCGCTGGTGATCGGCCACACGATCGGCGACTGACGCACCGTGGTCGCGTGCCTGTGGATCTCGTCGAGGTCGGCTGTCGGGAGCGAGAGGAAGCCGTACCTCAGGTGGATCCGACCGGGCTGGGTCTGCGCGAAGTTGGTGTCCCAGTAATTGTTGACGGGCCAGGCGAGAAGCAGGGGATTGTGCGGCCGAGGGATCGAGTCCAACGGCGGGCCGAAGTGGAAGTCGCCGAACTGGACGTTGGGCGAGTCGGGAACCAGCAGCGCGATCACTCCCTCGTCGTCCCACATCGCCGCCACCGATTCCGCGGTGACCCAGTTCCGGCAGGATCCGGGCAGTTGGTCGGCGTCGAGACGAACGAAGTCCCCCGCGGTGTCGAAGGCGGCTTGCCACTCTCGGTTCATCTTGAGCGGGAACGCCAGGTAGATGCCCTGCGGGTTCGGGTCAGGGGCGAGTTCGAGCTCGACTTCCAACCCGATCACCGGGTCACCTGCCAGCAGCGAGACCCGCTGGACCAGGTGGGTGACGCCTGCCGCCTCGATGGTCCGCTCGAACGTGACCCGACCGGGTCCGAGGTTGACCGAGCTATCGATGACGCGCATGGCGCGCTCGCGCACCGACGACCAGTCCCGCCAACAGGACAGGTCGTACTTCTCCCGATCGAGGTTCCGCTCGTAGTAGGCGTGCCGACTTCGGTCGACCAGCGGGTCAGGACGCTCGCGAACAAAGCTGAAGAAGTCGAGCCCGTGTTCGCCGGTCAGGAGCTCGCGGTCCTGTCGACGATCCACAAGCGACAGAATGCGCCCGGTCCCGACGTCGTAGCTCAGCACATGGAAAGGCGAGCTGATGCGCCCCACGTCGCGCACGCTCGTGCTCGTGGCCGCGAAGTTCAGCTCGCGGCGTTCCGTTCGCTCGGACTCGATGGTGTGGGAGACCGTGGGCTCATCGGGCGGCGCGGGCAGGTCTTCAAGTGGGATGGCGCGCCAGGTGAAGGGGTCGAGGTGGATCGGGCCGACCGGCCGGGCGTCCGGCCCTGGGAAGTCACGGCCCCATGGCCGCTGGTGGTAGAACATCCGGCTGGCGCGGGCAGTTCGCGACGTCTCGGGGTCGCCCTTGACGAACCAGGCCGCGGGCAGGCTTGGCTGGATCGTGGCCGGAAAGGGAGACGGGTTGCACACCAGCACACCTCGGACGTCCCGGTCGGCGACCGGGTTGTCCGCGAGGCGGTCGAGCCCGTCCATCACCGCGAATGAGGCCAGTTCGTGGGCCTCGTGGGCGTAGGCCTGTTTCAGCAGGTCGCCGACCTCAGCTCCAGCGCCCCGGTACTGGCCAGCACCTCGACGCTGACCTACTGGATCTACCCCAACAGCGCGACCGCCGACCCAGGGCTCGTCGTCGGGAACAGCAGCACCTGCGTCGCCCTCGACCTGGTCTTCACCGACAGCAGCACGCTGCGCGACTCCGGAGCCGTCGACCAGAACGGAATTCGAATCCACCCCGCGCAGCAGTGCGGCAGGCTCGTCAAAGACGCCTGGAACCAGGTCACAGTCAACCTGGGGAGCCTGCAGGGCAAGACCATCAGCCGGGTCCTGCTCGGCTACGACCAACCCAACGTCGCTGGTGGATTCCACACCTGGGTCGACGACATCACCATGACCTACTGAGCGCTTCATCCTGCGTTGACTGATGTGCCATGGATTCTCCGGACACCTGCCCCCAAGTAGCATGGGGCTTGACCGGACCGGAGAATTCTCATGAGTCCACGTCGTCGTTCTCGCCTGAGTTCAAGGATGAGGCGACCACGATGGTGCTGGGGGCGATGTTTCGGTCGCGGAAGCCGCCCGCCAGTTGAACTTGGTGGAGCAGAGCCTGCGGAATTGGGTCGAGAGGTATCGCAAGGCCCATCCGCAGCATGTCGATTCGTTGTCCGACAGCGAGCGGGGATTGCGAAAGCTGGCACACCTTTTCCCAGGAACTCCGAACCAAGAACGAGTTCCTGGGAAAGGTGTGCCAGGAACACCGGAGGCTGCGTGAGGAAGGTCAGGCAGTTGATCGTGGTGCTGCGCGGATGATGAAGGGGTTGTGGCCCTTCGGAGTCGCCAGTCGGGTGGGAGATTCCAAACCACGTCATGCTGCTTTGGCTGAAGACCGTCCCACACAGTCCGGAAACCCGTGGCAGATCAATCTCGCGGTCCCGTAAGACGGGGACGGCTTGGCGCTACGACCGGTGCGGCGTGGGCAGCAGCGGAGTTCGCGCAGGATGCGCCAGGTCTTGAGTTGAGCGTTGGCGCGTTCGTGGAGCCGGGTGTGGGTGCGGTCAGCGTCCTTTTGCGACTCGGCTTGTTCCGGCCCCTTGTCATTGGTGATCACGTTCCGCCTGGTGGGTCTTGGCCGTGGAAGCCCTTATCGGCCGACGCGATCAGCGCGGCACCGCGAGAATGTTCCAGATCCCTGGGCCGCGGCCCGCAGTTCGGCCACGACACACCGAAGCTCATCGACCCGTGATCAACGGGGGCCGGTGACCGGGCTCGCAGCCGACTGACAAAGGCCCGGCCCGCGGGTGGACACCCGCGGGCCGGGCCTCGTGATCGGCGGATACCAGGGTCAGTGCACCGAGAACTCGCTCACCGTCGGGCCGAGGGTGCCCGTGATGCTGGTGATGTTCAGTCGGATCTGCGTCGTACTCACCGCCGGGAACCGGTCGACCTGCACCGGGGCCGGTTTGCCGCTGGTGAGCGCGGTCTGCCAGGCGGACCCGGTCCAGTACTGGACCTGGTAGGTCGCGATCCGCTGGCCGTAGAACGTCGACTCACGCAGGACGGTCGACGACACCGTTCGCGTGCTGGGAAACACCACTGTCAGGGTGGCCGCGGTGACCGCGTCGTCGGTCGCCCAGCGGCTGGTGATGACGCCGTCGGTGGCCTTGGAACCGTTGTAGGACGAGTTGTTCAGGTAGGTGTTGCTGCTGGTCGCGGTCGCCGTGAGCGCCAGGTTGGTCGGCGCCGGGTCGCTGTAGGCCTCGAACGAGCGGATCGAGGGGCCTGCCGCGCTGCTGGTGATGTTGAGGCGGAGCCGGGTCGTGGAGACGGCTGGGAAGCGGTCGACGTGGACCGGCCGCGGGTAGGCCCCGGTGACCGTCGGCACCCACTGCATACCGTCCCAGTAGTCCACGGTGTAGCGCTGCACGCGGGCGTCGTGCTGACCGGCCTCCTTGATCACGACCCGGTTGACCGTGGTCGCCTGCGGGAATGTGAGGACCAGGTTCGCCGAGGTGATGGTGCTGTCCGTGGCCCAGCGGGTGATCGCGTTGCCGTCCGTGGCCTTGCCGGGCGCGTAGGTGGCGTTGTTCGCGTTGTAGTTGCTCGCGGTGGTGGTCGCCGTCGCGGCGAGGTCGGTGGTCGAGTCGGTGCCGTGCAGCTCGGTGCGCCAGTTGTGGGTCTGGCCGAGCGGGTCGACGGCGTTCGTCTCGAGTCCGGCGGCGGTGATGACCGCCTGAGCCGCGGTGGGCCACGCGCTGCCGCTGATGTTGTCGGTGTTCCCGCTGACGGTGTTGAGGCTGGAGCAGCACTGCTTGTTGGTGGTGTTGGCCCAGTTGCCGGTGAGGGTGTTGTTCTTGGCGGCCGGGTTGCTCAGGCTGTTGGCGCCCTCGTTGACCAGGAGCCAGCGCTGCACCCGGTCCACGACGTTGCTGGAGACGGTGTAGCCCTGTGTCCCGTTGTCCAGGTAGATGCCGTTCGCGGTGCCCCAGTCGCTGGACTGGGCGTAGTAGTTGTCCCGTTCGACGGAGTTCGGCTGGGCACCGAGGGTGTAGACCGCGCCTCCGTCGTGACCCGCGCTCATGAAGTGGTGGACATGGTTGCCGATGATCTGGTTGTTCTTGGCGATCGTCGGTGTCGTGACGGTCGCCGAGGTGTTCGGGCCCGCCGCGGTGCCGTCGCCGAGACCGCCCTCGTCGTGGTAGCCCCAGCCCCAGCCGAGCGAGACGCCGGTGTACGGGACGTCGGAGACCTCGTTGTGCAGCAGCTTGAGGGTGTCGATGTAGCCGCCGAAGATGCCGACGCCGCCCTGGAACTCGACGGCGACGTGGTGCACATAGTTGTTGCTGACCGTGATGTCGTGCATCCGGTCGGCGGTCGCCGCGGGACGCTGGTCGGCCGGGGTGATGTCGCCGATCTGGATTCCGTTGCCCGACACGTCGGCCACCTCGTTGCCGAGCACGGTGACGTTGTACGAGCTGCGTCGCACGTCCAAGGCCGCCCCGCCCAACCTGGTGAACAGGTTGCCCTGGATCAGCACGTTGTTGGCGAAGGACACGTCGACCGCGCCGGGGATGCGGGTGAAGCCGCTGTAGATCCAGTGGCTGCCGTTGGCGGTGACGGTGTAGTTCGCCTGTTCCTCGGCGAATCCCTCCGCGGTGTTCGGGCGCAGGAACGCGGCGTCGGCGAAAGACAGGCCGATGAACTGCAGGTCATGCACCCTGGCCGAGGTCCCAGTGCCCGCGATCGAGACCAGCTTCTCCAGCCCGGGGTAGGTCACCTTGACCGCGCCGGGACCGGTCATCCGCTCGCCTGGCTTCGGTTGGTAGTACAGCGTGTTCGCGCCGTCACCGACCGCGCCGGACTTGTCCAGGTACCACTCGCCGGGGGCGTCGAGCAGTTCGCGAGCGTTCTCGAGCCACCGTGGCGAGTTGTTCTGCAGGTACGGCGACGAGTGCGCGTTCTTCCAGCACGGCTGCGCCATGGTCACGGTGGTGCCGGACACCGAGCCGACCGGGCAGCGGGAGAACGTCCAGTTCACCCGGTAGGACATCTCGATGGCACTCGGGTTCTTCCAGGTCGCCAGCGAGGCCGCCGTGGTCGTCGTGTAGCCGGTGCTCGTCTTGGTGAAGCCCGCGGGATTGAAGTCGCCACGGGCGCGGACCGCGCGGGTCTTGTCGATGTAGAGCTGGCGGAAGTCGGCACCCGAGGCGACCGTGGCCTTCCACACCGCCGGGTTCGTGGTCTGGGTCCAGCCGGTCACCGTGCGCGCGCCCGTCAGGGTCGGCCGCCCACTCGACGCCCGCCAGCGCACCACGTAGCCGTTGCGGCCGGAGTCGGCCGGACCGAACGACAGCGTAGAGGTGAGCGGGTAATCACCGCCCGCCACGTTGACCACGATGTCGCCGGTCATCGACGGGACGAGTCCGCGCACGGCCGACTGCGCGCCGGTCAGCGAACACGGGGCGGCCGACGAGCAGGTCGAGCCGGAACCGTTGGGGGAAACATAAAGCGTCGTCTGGACGGCCGCGGCGGACGACGGCGCGGTCACCAGGCCGATGGCGAGCGCCGCGACGAGCACCGACGCCCTTCTAGTTGGGGTACCGACCAGCAGTGCCATGAACACTCCTCATACAGGGGTGGAGGTGTTGGCAGTCTGCTTCTGGGTGAGCCCGCCCACCAAGATCTGGACACGATCAACGGCTCCGCCGGGTCATATCGTGTCCGGACTCGCGCTCAGGTGAACGCCGTGCGGAACCGGTCCAGGCCGTTGGCCAGGTGCGTGCGCATCGCGTTCGCCGCGCCCTCCGGGTCGCCGACGCGGATCGCCGAGACCACCGCGCGGTGCTCGGTCCAAGCGAGGTCGGCCGCGGCGCGCCGGTCGTAGAGCGAATAGAGCAGCATCCGGTTGAGGGTCGCCTTGACGTTCTCCTCGGCCACGCTGTTGCCCGCCTGCCTGGCGACGGCACAGTGGAACGTGACGTCGCGGGCTCCGATGCTGCCTGCCCGCTCCGCTTCGGCGGTGAGCGCGGCGATCTCGTCGGTGGCGCACAGGTGGTCCAGCTCGGCCAGATTGGCCGTGGTGTGCCTGCTCGCGGCGCGGGCGGCGAGCGTCGGCTCCAGCATCAGGCGGAAGTCGTAGAGCTCGGTGATGGTGCGTGAGTCGAGCAGCTGAGACGCCGCGAAGCCGCGGAACGGCTCCTTGGTGACCAACCCGTCGGCCTCCAGTCTGCCCAGCGCCTGCCGTACCGGGGTGTTGGACACGTGAAGTTCGCGGGCGAGTGCGTCGAGGTTGAGTCGGGACCCAGGGGCGATCTGGTGCCTGAGCAGGGCGTCCTTGAGGATCTCGTAGACATCGTCGGCGAGCAGGCTGCGCTGCGGTCGTTGCAGCGCCTCACCGAGACCGATTGGCTCGGAACCAGGGGGCGTCATCGCCTCGTCTCCCCTCGTCACACGATCCGGGCCGAATTCCCACCAGATCGTTCTTCGCGTCCAACTTGCCTTGACTCCCTGACGGGCGGCTCGCAGCCTATACGAATCGTGTACGAAGTTTCCAGCATGTTTCTGGATCTTTGCCCCTGAGGAGCGTCATGGAACTACGAAACCGGCCCCGCCGCCTGCGCAAGGCCGCCGCGCTGGCCGCGGCCGCGTTGGTCGCCCTCACGACCGCGGCCTGCGGCGACTCGGCCGAGCCGAGCACCACCGCCGACGACCCCAACGCCGAGTTGCTGATCTGGACCGACTCGACCCGGCAGGCGGGCTTCGAACAGTTCTCCAAGGCGAACCCGAATGTCAAAGTCAAGATCGAGACCTACGACAGCGCCGCGCTGCTGACCAAGATCCAGCTCTTCAACCGGACCGGGCAAGGCTGGCCGGACGTCCTCTTCGACGCCGTGCCCAACGAGGTCGCCTCGCTGAGCAACAAGCTGTTCGACTACGCGCAGCCGCTCGACGACCTCATCCCCGCCGACATCAAGCAGGGGTTCGGCAAGGCCAATGACAGCTGCGTGATCGACGGCAAGCTGTACTGCCTGAAGAACGACCTCGCGCAGTCGGTGCTCTGGTACGACAAGACCCTGATGGACCAGTTCGGCTACCAGGTGCCCACCACGTTCGCCGAATACAAGGCGCTCGGCGAGAAGGTGGCCAAGGAGCACCCCGGCTACATCATCGGCACCGCGGGCTTCAAGTTCGTCTACTACGACTTCTTCTGGTCCAGTGGCTGCCCGCTGCAGAACGTCACCGCGCCGCAGACCGTGCACATCGACACCAAGGACAGCAAGTGCACCCGGGTGGCCGACCTGCTCGACCCGCTCATCGAGTCCGGCGTCGTCTCCCGCGGCGGCCCGTTCGACCCTGATGTGGTGAAGCTCGGCAAAGAGCAGAAGATCCTGATGCTGCCGGGCGCGTCCTGGTACGGCGACTTCGTGTTCAAGCCGGAGAGCTCCTACGCGCTGCCCGCGGGCAGGCTCGCCGCGGCGCCGTACCCGAAGTGGGACGGCGAGGACAAGGCTTGGTCCGGCGCGACCGGCGGTGGCATCTACGTGGTGTCCAAGCACTCCAAGAACAAGAAGGGTGCCGCCGCGGTCGCGCAGTGGATGGCCACCAGCCCGGACTTTCAGACCTCGGCGCCGACCTACCCGGCCTACGGCCCCGCCGCCGACGCCTGGGGCGCGAAGCACGCGACCGACCCGTTCTACGCCGCTGACCCGATCCCGGCGCTCAAGGCGCAGGCCGCGCTGATCAACCCGCTGGCGGCCAACACGGCCTACGGCGTCGAGGACGCGATCAACGGGACCGTGGTTGCCAAGGTCAAGTCGAACGGCAAGATCGCCGACGGCTTGCCCGACCTGCAGACCCAGCTTGTCCAGTTGGCGCAGTCCGTGGGTTACGCGGTCAGCTGATGACCGCCGACCTCAAGACCGGTGGACCCGGGGCGCCCGCGCCACGGGTCACCCGGCCCACACCGAAGGCGAGCAAGCGCGCGCACCGGCGCTGGGACCTGACCGGCATCCTGTTCCTGCTGCCGTACCTGTTGTTGCTGCTCGTCTTCGGCCTCGGACCGGCCGGATACTCGGTGTTCCAGTCGTTCGTCGACGAGCGCGGCGGCACCGGCGACGTCGGGTTCGGCAACTACGCTCACGTCTTCGCCGACTTCCGGTTCTGGCCTGCGGTCGGCAACGTCGCGCTGTACCTCGGCATCTGGCTTCCGATCATGGTCTTCGGGGTGCTGGTCCTCGCGCTGATGCTGCACGACCGGGCATCGAGGTTCTCCGGTGCGATGCGCCTGGTGTTCTTCCTGCCAGGGGCGGTGACCGGGTCGGCCAGCGTCCTGCTCTGGTACTGCATGCTGGAGCCGAGCCTGAGTCCGTTCGGCGCGGGGTTGCGCGCCATGGGCTTCACCAGCGGCAACGACGTGTTCGCCAACGACAACCTGGTCGTGGTGTTCGCCGTCATCGCCTTCGTCACCGGCGCGGGGCAGTGGATCGTGATCATGTACGGCGCTCTGCAGAACATCCCCGACGAACTGCTGGAGGCCGCCCAACTCGACGGCGCGGGCCCGCTGCGCACGGCGCTGCTGATCAAGCTGCCGCTGGTCACCAAGTACGTGCTGTACATGGTGATCCTGTCGCTGGCCAACGGATTGCAGCTGTTCGTCGAGCCCCAACTGATCTACGGGATCACCCGCAGCGCGGGCAGCCCGTGGTGGTCGCTCAACCAGTTCGGCTACGCACTGGCATTCCAGACCGGTGACTTCGGCTCGGCCGCGGTGATCTCCATGCTGTTGCTGGTCCTCTGCGCGGGCGCCGGGATCGTCCTGATCCGCCGCACCGACTTCCTCTCGACGGAGGCTGCCCGATGAGCATGAACGCCGCCGTGGGAGCGGGCCGCTGGACTCCGCTGCGCGTGGTCAAAGGCTTGGTACTGCTGGGGTTCGCTGTCTACTGCCTGGTGCCGTTGGCCTGGCTGCTGCTGGCACCGACCAAGACCGACGCCCAACTCGTCGGTGGCAACCCGCTGGCGTTCGGATCCTTCGACCAGGTTCTGCTGGCCTGGCGGCACCTCGTGGACTACAACGACGGGGTCCTGTTCGACTGGATCTGGAACTCCGTCGTGTACGCGGGCGGCTCGCTGCTGCTGAGCGTGGGGTCCTCGGTGATGGCGGGCTACGCGCTCGCGGTCAGTCGAATCCCCGGCCGCCGGGCGCTGCTTGTGCTCACCCTGGTGGCGATGATGGTGCCGCCGACAGCCCTCGTGCTACCCCTGTTCTTGGAGATCAACGCCGTCGGCCTGACGAACACCGCGCTGTCGGTGGTGCTGCCCGCGTCGTTCTATCCATTCGGCGTGTACCTGGCTTTCATCTACTTCTCGACGAGCCTGCCGAGGGAACTGCTCGAAGCGGGCAGGCTCGACGGGCTGTCGGAGTTCGGGCTGTTCCGCCACCTCGCCCTGCCGCTGGCCAAACCGCTGATGGGGCTGCTCGCCTTCTTCAGCTTCGTGGCCAACTGGAACAACTACTTCCTGCCGTACGTGATGCTCAGCGAAGAGTCCATGTACAACCTGCCGGTCGGCCTTGGCGCCGTCATCTCCGGCACCCCCGCGCTCAACCCCGCCAACGGCGGCAGTTTCCTGCCCATCACCCGGCCCGAGGTCGCGCTCGCCGGCCTGCTGGTGGTGGCGCCGATCGTCGTGGTGTTCGTCGTGTGCCAGCGGTACCTCGTCCGCGGCATCCTCGCGGGCTCAGCCAAAGGCTGACCCGCCCGTGTCCCTGGGAGTCCTCCGGTGAAGATCACCTCAGTCGACGTGCTGCTCGTCGACGAACCCGCCGTCACCCCGGCGTTCCGCTGGCGCGACGGCCTGCCCGGCTCCGACGGCCCCCGTACCGGCGGCTGGCTGGTGTTGACCGGCGACGACGGCACCCGCGGCTTCGCCTACTGCAGGCGCGGACCGATCCTCGCCGACCTGGTCGACCGTCGTATCCGCGACGAGCTGACCGGCGCCGACCCGATGGCACGCGAGTACCTGTGGCACCGGATGTGGGAGCTTGACCGCGTCGAGGAATTCCCGATCTACATCCAGGCCGTCGTCGACGAGGCACTGTGGGACCTCGCGGGCAAGATCGCCGGACTGCCCGTCCATGAACTCATCGGCTCCTACCGCTCCGCCATCCCCGCCTACGCCTCCACCGTGACCTTCGACAGCGTCGAGGAGTACCTCGACGTCGCCGACCAGTGCCTCGAACTGGGCTTCCGCGCGATCAAACTGCACGCCTGGGGCGACGCCCGCCGCGACGCCCGACTCGGCGTGGCCCTGCGCGAGCACGTCGGCGACGGCATCGACCTGATGTATGACGGCTCGGCGGGCTTCGACCTGTCCGACGCGGTCTACCTCGGCCGCGCGCTGTCCGAAGCACGGTACGGCTGGTACGAGGAACCGATGCGCGAGTTCAACGTCACCTCCCACCGCTGGCTCGCCGAACGCGTCGACATCCCTTTGCTGGTGGGCGAGACCAGCGACGGCGCCCACATGAACACCGCCGACTTCATCGCCTCCGGCTGCGCCACCGCCGTCCGCACCGGCAGCACCTACAAGGGCGGCATCACCGGCGCACTGCGCATCGCCCACCTGGCCGACGCCTACCAACTGCGCGCCGAGGTACACGGCGGCGGCCTGCCGAACACCCACCTGTGCATGGCTGTCCCGAACACGACCTACTACGAGAGCCTCGTCGATTCCAACCCGGTGCGCCGTGCCGCCGAGGTCGACCCGAACGGCATGGTCCACGCCCCCACCACGCCAGGCATGGGCTATGAGGCGGTCTGGCAGGACGAGACGCCGCCGACCGTGATCAGCGCGAGCGTTCGCCGGGACCGCTGACAGTCACCCATTGGCGACACGGGGCGCCTGAGCACACGACCAGCCGCCGGTTTCGCTGGAGCGAGACCGGCGGCTTCATACCGTGGCGAGGAAGGCCGCCAGCTCCAACATGTCGACCTTGCCAGCGTCGTTCGGGTGGATGACGATCGTGAGTTCCCGGCTGACGACGGAGCGGCGTGACCGCGCGACGAACGACAGCGCGATGAGCCGGATCAGGCTGCCCCGGTCGAGCGTGTCGACCTTGGCCAGTTCCGACCCGATGACGGCGATCGACACCGGCTCCCGGTGCGCGCGCAGGTAGACCGTGTCCCACAGGGTGCTCAGACTGGTCCAGATGTCGTCGACGGTCGATCGGGCGAGCAGGTCGTCACCCATGCGCGCGTAGGCCAGG
>DATLIA010000146.1:0-14221 GCA_035540215.1 Actinokineospora sp.
GTAATACGCATACTGACCAGCGTCGTTGAGCAAGTGCGAACACGCGTACAGCCGCTCGATGACCAGCTTGGCGATCGAGCTGTTGTCCCCCAACCAGATCGGCCCGGCCACGACCAGGATGTCGGCCTCCATCACCCGCTGGTAGATCGACGGCCACGCGTCGGTCGCCCAGCCGTGCTCGGTCATGTCCGGCCACACGCCGGTGGCGATGTCGTGGTCGATGGCCCGAATCACCTGGACGCCGACGCCGTTCTTCTCCATGATCTTGCGGCTCACGTCGACCAGGCCCTCGGTGTTGCTCACCTCCGGCGACCGCTTGAGCGTGCAGTTGATGAAGACGGCGCTCAAGTCGTCATAGCGGGGCATCGTGTCTCCTCGTGGGGTTCGGCTGGTCACAGCAGTTCGGCGTCTTGTTCGACGCAGAGCAGGGCTGGGCCGTCCGCGGCGAACAGCGCGGCCATCGCGGCGTCGAGCTGGTCGCGGGCGGTGACCCGGATCCCGGTGGCGCCGCAGAGTTCGGCGTAGGCGGCCCAGTCGGGGTTGCGCAGCGAGGTGTGCCAGACCGGGTAGTCCCCGGCGAGCTGCTCCTTGCTGATCTTGCCGAGGGCGTTGTTGTTGAGCAGCACGTGCTTGACCGGGATGCCGTACTTGACCGCGGTGGTCAACTCCATCGCGTACTGCCCGAACCCGCCGTCCCCGGTGACGGCGACGATCGGCCGGTCCGGGGCCGCCGCCCAGGCGCCGATGGCCGCCGGGTAGCCGAAGCCGATGGACCCCAGGTAGCCCGACATCAGTACCGGCTGCCCCTTGGACTCCAGGTACCGGCCAAGCGAGTACGCGTGGTTGCCGACGTCGACGGCCACAACCGCGTCGGCGGGCAGGTGCTCGCCCAGCACCTGGAACACCGCGGCGGCGGCCACTCCCCGGCCGCGGTCGTCCACCGCCCTGCGGGCCTTCTCCGCCCGCCAGATCGTCCAGCGCTCGGCGATGTCCGGACGCTGGTCGGTGGCCGCGACCTCGCCGAGCGAGTCGGACAGCGCGGCGAGGGCGAGTCGGGCGTCACCGAGGACGTCGGCGGTCACCGCGTCGAAGCGGCCGATGGCGGCGTGGTCGTCGTCGATCTGCACGATCGGCTTGTAGGCGGCGATGCCCGTGTGGTTGGAGAACGACGCGCCGATGACGATCAGCAGGTCGGACTCGTTCATCAGCCAGCTCGCCACCGGGGTGCCGCTGCGGCCGAGCACGCCTGCGCCCAGCGGGTGGGTGTCCGGGATGAGGCCCTTGGCCTTGAACGTGGTCAGGACCGGCGCGTTGAGCCGTTCGGCGAGCGCGCGGACCTCGGCCTCGGCCCCGCGGGCACCGTGGCCGACGATGATCACCGGCCGCTCGGCGGCACCGACCAGTGCGGACGCCTTGGCCACCGCGGACTCGTCCGGCCGGATCCGCCGGTCCGACCGCCTGCCCGCCGGGGTCGCCGCGGGCTCCGACGACGGCAGCGCCTGCACCTCGTCCGGCAGCACAAGGTGGGCGACACCGCGGCCGTCGATGGCCCGCTTCACCGCGAGTGCGGCCAGTTCGGCATGGTCGCTTCCACTGTGGACGGTCGTGGTGGACACGGCGACGTCCTTGAAGACCGCGGAGAGGTCGAGGTCCTGGAAGGCGCCGCGGCCGAGCACCTTGGACGGGACCTGCCCGGAGATCGCGACCACCGGCGACGCGTCGAGCTTGGCGTCATAGAGGCCAGTGAGCAGGTTGGTCGAGCCGGGCCCCGCGATCGCGAAGCACGCCGCCGGACGGCCGGTCAGCTTGCCGTAGGCGCTGGCGGCGAACGCGGCGGCGCCCTCGTGTCGGATTCCGATATAGGTCAGCTCACCGCGCTCCTCGGCCCGGCGCAGCGCGTCGGCGAAACCGAGGTTGGAGTGGCCGACCATGCCGAACACCGCGGTCACCCCGTGCGCGACGAGGGTCTCGACCAACACGTCGGCCACAGTGCGAACCCTCGGCGCCTGCTCCGGCAGACACACGTAGACGCCGTCGGCGCGCTCCTCGACGGGGTAGGCCGTGACCGAGTCGGAGAACCCCTCCGGCGGCTGCCCGGTCAGCGGGTCGTAGTCGTAGCCGTGCCACGGGCAGCGCAGCAGGCCCTTCTCGATCGACCCCTCCCCCAGCGGCCCGCCTTGGTGCGGGCACCGGTTCTCCAGCGCGCCCAGCCCGGCACCGCACCTGGCCAGCGCGACGCTGCGACCGGCCACCACGACCGAGCGCACCCGGCCGTCGGCGGGGACGTCGACCGGGTCCACCCGGTGCCAGCCGTTGTCCGACATGTAACGCCTCCCTGCCTCAGCGACACCCACTGTGTCGAGTCAGTGCACGATGGACCCACCGCCGTTACACGAGGAGACACGATGGACGAGTCAGTGCTCATCCGCACCCGGAGCGCGCTGCACGGCGCCGCGGAGCTGCTGGTCGCCGGGCCGCAGTACGCCGCGAGCGCGGACATCCGGCTGCGGGTGACTCCCGGCGGGTTCGGCACGGCCACCTTGCCCGACCTGCGGATCGACGGCGTCGACCTGGTCGCGGGCGACCGCAGGGTGCCGCTGGCGGGCACCTACGCCGACATCGCCGCCGCCGCTGGGGTGGTGTGCCGCGACCTGCTCGACGTCTACCAGGGCGGCATCAAGGTCGCCGAGACCGACGCAGTCGATGTCGACGCCGACGCCGCGCGGCTGCTGGCCGACGCGTTCGCCCGCGGCGACGCGGCGCTGCGGTCCTTCGCGCCGGACGCCGAGGTGGTGCTGTGGCCGGAGCACTTCGACATCGGGATCACCGTCGACGAGGTCAACTACGGCGTCTCCCCCGGCGACGGCTTCCTGGCCGCGCCCTACGCCTACGTCGGCCCGTGGACCACGCGGGAAGGCGAGTTCTGGAACGGCCCGTTCGGCGCCGCGCGCCCGATGAGCGAACTGCCGGACGCAGCGGCGGTCGAGGCGTTCTTCCGGGAGGGCCGGGACCGGCTCTAGTCCACAGGCGTGAGCAGGCGGTCGCGGAACAGGTCGAGCACCTGGTCCAGTGCCGCGCGGGTCGGCTCCCCGGCGCCGTCGATGAGGTGTTCGGTCAGTACCGAGTGCGGGGGCAGCAGGCCGTCCGGGTTGGCGTGTTCGCCATCGAGTTCTACGGCGACGAACGCGTCGCCGAGTTCGCGGCGCAGGAAATCAAAGCGCGCCTGCGGGACGAACTTGTCGCCACGGAAACGCAGGCCGAGCACTTGCAGCCCGTCGCGGGCGCACCGCTGCTTCACCGCGGCCAGGTCCGCCGCTGAGATGTCGACGCCTGCCGCCCGGCCGCGGGTCACGGCGAGGGGCAGCGACGGCTGCGACAGCACTGGGGCGATGAGCCGGTCGTCGGTGGCCATGGCCAGCGCGAAGCCCCCGGTGAAGCACATGCCGACAGCACCGACGCCAAGTCCGCCGCAGCGCTCGTGCTCGTGCGCGGCCAGCGCCCGCAGCCAGGTCACGACCTTCGACGTGCGGCCGGTCGCCAGGACGGTGAACTCCCGGCTGACACAGGCCCCGACCATCGAAGACGCTCCGTAGGCCGCGGTCGAGAGCAGGCCGCGGGCGCCCGGGTTCGGGTCACGCCCAGGTGTGCCGAACAGGACCGGCAGTACCGCGGTGCAGCCGAGATCGGCGACCCGCTCGGCGAATCCCAGCACCTTGGGCGTGATGCCGGGCATCTCAGCCATCACGATCACGGCGGGACCGCCGCCCCGCCGCAGCACCGCGTGGGTGGTGCCGCCATGGGTGAAGGAGTCCGGCTCGAAGCCCGCGAGGTCGTGGTCAGCCATCGATGAACATCCGCGTTCGCATACCGGCAGAATTCCGGTGAAACCCGACCGTGTCCAGCCCCAACCGGATCACCCCGCCATGGGGTAGATAGGGCATGACAGCCACTACGGAGGCGAAGCCGGACATGGGGGCCGCGGTGGAGGACTTCGGCACCTGGGTACGCCCACACGTGCCCGCGATGGCGCGGCTGGCCGCCCGCCTGGCACCGGACGCCGATCGCGACGACGTCGTGCAGGAGGCGCTGGCCCGCGCGTGGTCGAAACGCCACCAGTTCGATGAGGCCCGCGGCGCCCCGTCGGCCTGGCTGCTCGCGATCACCGCCGACCAGGCCGCCAAGGCCAGGCGTCGGGCCGCGGGCAGGCTGCGGGCGGTTCCCGCCGCCGTCGAGGACACCCCCGCCGACACCGATCTGGATCTCGACTGGGCGCTGGACCGACTTACCGACCGGCAGCGGCTGGCCGTCGACTGCGTCTACTACGTCGGCCTGACCGTCGCCGAGACGGCCGCCGTCATGGGCTGCGCTGACGGCACGGTCAAGTCCACCCTCTCCGACGCCCGCACCAAGCTGCGCACCATGCTGGAGGTACCACGTGACGATCGATGAACGACTTGAGCAGGCGGGCGAGCGGTGGCGCGCGGACCAGCCGCCGGCTCCGGACGTCGACTTCACCGCGTTCGGCCGCCGCCGCCGAGGATGGCTGCTCGCCGCCGCCACCGCGGCCGCGGCCGTCACCGTCGTCGCCGGGGTGGCCGTCCTGACCCGGCAGACACCGGACGGCTCGCTCGCGGGCCCGCCCGCCATGACAACCGGCCCAACGGCGACGACATCTGGATCGGCGGCCGCGCCCGCCGATCCGTCGAGCACCATCGTGCGCGACGGCGCCACCGTCCGCGCCTCTGGCCAAGTCGTGGCCGCACCGGGCAAGCCAGTCGAGTTCTGCCCCGACTTGCCGGTACGCGCCAGCCTGCCCGCGCCACCCCCTGGCTGCGGCGGATTCGGCATTGTGGTGACAGGCGTCGACCTGACCCGACTGGGGAACCGTCGGGTGGTAGACGGCATCGTGGCAGGCGGCGCGACGCTGGTGGGCACCTACCAGGCCCGCGAACTCAGAGTCATCGAGCAGAGCGCCCAGTCGATCATGACCGAACCCGGCGGGCCTGCGCGAACGGTCCCGTGCCCGGCCCCGGCGGGAGGCTGGCTGCCCGGGGTGGTGGGCGACAGCAAGCCCCTGTTCGACTACGTCCAGCAGCACACGGACGCCATCGCCCCCGTGTGGATGGGCTACCCGGACGGCCACCCGACCGGTCCGACCAACTCCCCCGACTACGCCAAACCCGGCGTGCTGGTCGTCGAGGTCATCCCCGACGAGGTCGACCGGTTCCGCGGGGAACTGGCCGGGCGCTACTCCCGCAACCTGTGCGTCACCCGCGCCCCGACGTCGGTGGTCTCCATCGCCGTCATCGAAGCGAATTCGCGGACATTCTCTGACACGATCCGCCCGATCTCGGCGGACAAGCGCAACGGCGTGTACTCCTGGGCGACCCAGAATTCTGGGCGCACCATGGTCGAGTTGGTCATGGTCGATCAGCGGATCTTCGACCTGTTCACCGCGGTCGGCTTCGACCTCGTCGAACTCGATCCCTGGCTGCGCCCGGTCCCGTGATCAGCGCACGGTCAGCCCGAAGATGTGCATCCGGGTGTGGCTGGGCAGCTTAACCGAGGTCAGCTGCCCGGCCCCGGTGACCGCGAGGGTCTGGTGCAACACCTTCACCCGCAGCGAATGGTCGCCCGCGGCGCGATGGCGGTGGGTGCACTGGATCGCGATCTTCTCGCCGTATTGCGGGGATTGTCCCCAGTCGGTGAGGTTCAGGGTCGCGGTCGTGGTGGAACCGTCGGCGTAGGTGAAGGTGACCGTGCCCGTCGCGTTGCCCGAGGTGGCCACGCCAAGGACGTGCAGTTCGGTGTAGGTGCCCGCCGGGACCGCGATCGTCTGTCCACTTGGGATCAAGTTGTTCTTCTGCGCGTTGGCGTAGGACGGCATCGTCCAGTTCACCCCGCCGGAGACGAACAGGCCGGGCGTGGGCATCTCCTCGGCGGGCAGGGTGTAGCCCTGGTTGTCGAAGTTGCCGTCGGTGAGCGCGTTCTGCCAGGTGATGCCGTCGTTGTTCAGCAGCGACGCGATGGCGACCGGCTTCCCCGGCGAGGCGGGCAGCAGGCCCCACGACGCCGCCGTCGGGTTGACGACCGGCGCGATGACCAGCGCGGGCGCGGTGCCTGCCTTGGTGATCACCGCCTCCTGGCCCGCCGCGAGCGCGATGTCCAAGGACCCGTCGGCGCGCTGGGACCAGGTGATCGGGCCAGGCGTCGACCCGCCAGGCTGTACGGAATAGGGACCCGCCAGTCCGCCGGGCTTGATCCGGCAGGGTTCGCCCTTCACGCTGCGGACCCGGATGAACTCGGTGACCCCGGCCTTGCGGCTCGCGCTGATCCGGAACGCGCCCTCGGTGACCACGTTGTGCAGCTTGACATCGGCCCAGGCGGTCGGCACGGCGGGGAACACCCGGATGGTGTCGCCCCAGCTCTGCACGAGCATGTCGTGCAGGGACTGCGCGCCCGCCAGCGGCGTCTCGATCACGGGGCCGGACTCGGCGTACATCGTGTTCTGCTTGAGGTAGCCGGTGATCAGCTTGCTCAGCTGGGTCAGCGCCTTGTCGCCGTCGCCCAACTGCGAGTACATCGACGACGAGCCGGTGAAGCTGTAGCCCTGCAACGCGCTGGGCATGCTCTGCCAGTGGGCCAGCGACTTCGTCAGCAGGTCGCGGTTGGCCTGCACGGTCACGTCGAGTTCGTAGAGCGGGTAGAACCACAGCAGGTGCGAGAAGTGCCGGTGGGAGTCGGTCAGCTTCTTGTCCTTGCCGATCCACAGCCCCTGGGTCGCGTCCTGCGGCGGGGTCACCAGATTGTCGAGGACGTCCTGCCACTTGGTGGCGAGCGGGTCGCTGACGCCGAGGCGGTCGGCGGCGGCAAGCAGGGTGCGGCAGCCCCAGTGGATCAGGGCGAGGTCGTAGTTGCAGTCCGACGTGTTCGTGTATTCCGGCGAGTACGTGGTCGGCAGGTGGTAGACGCCGGAGGCGTCCTTGGCCAGGAAGTGCAGGTAGAAGTTGATCGCCTTGCGCAGCCTCGGAAAGATCGTGTCGCGCAGGACGTCGTCGTCCATGGTGTGCCGGTAGGACAGCCACACGTTGTGCAGCGCCCAGGTCAGGTTCCCCGCCTCACACTCGGGCGAGGTCGTGCCCGGCACCGTGGAGACGTCCGTGACCAGGTCTTCCTGGCTCATCCGCGCCATCACCAGCGAGTCACTTCGATACGCGGCGGGTGTGCTCGCGATCAGGCCCGCCTCCTGGGTGGCGATCTCCCGGGTCAGACTGTCGAGCTCGGTGTGTCCGGTGGCGTTGATCGCCCAGTACTCAAGCTGCACGTTCAGGTTCCACCAGGTCCCCGGCCACGGTGTCGGCTCGATCCACGGTCCCGTGGTCGCCATGACCGGCCGATCGGCCCGCGTCGCGCTGCCCAGCTTGTAGAGCTGGGTCCAATAGAAGCTCATGATCTTGGTGTCGGGGATGGAGATGAAGCTCTTGGGGTAGAAGCCGTTCCACCACGCGCGATGCTCGGTGCCGAGCTGGGTCAAGGTGGCCGTCGTCGCCATCGTTGCCGCCGCGGTCGTGCTCGCGGAATGGTCGGTGGCGCTGTGCCCGACGGTGCACAGCAGCGTCTTGGTGCCGTCGGCCTCGGTGCGCTGGTCCCAGCGGGTCTCCGTCCGGCCACCGCAGGCCAGATCCTGAACGCACTTTCCCCCGGTCGTCGTGGTGGTGACCACCGCAGCCGGGTTGGCCAGCAAACCGGCGGGCGGCGTACGAGTCGCCTTGCGCGGACTGACCGCCTCCAGCGACGTGAAGGTCCACGTCGCCGCCTCGGTCCCGCTGACCGGCGTGGTGGCGACGACAAGCAGATCCTTTGTCGCGTGCACGAACGCGCGCACCGACAGCACACCGCTGGTCGTCGTCACGAGCCCGCTCAACTCGGCGTTCCACAGCGACAGCCGAAGGTCGACACCGGTGATGGTGCCGGTGGTCTGCACGGTCATGAACCCGATCGGCAGCCGCGCGCCACCCCACAGCGCCCAGTAGCCCCCGGTCCCCGGCTGGTGATCACGAACCCGGCTGTCCCCCAGCACGAACGCGAGCCGGTTGGTGCCCGAACGCTGGTAGACGCTCGCGCCAAGGCCGCCGTTGCCGAGGAATGGCCCTTGGTAGAAGCCGGTCGGGACCGACTGCCACACCAGGTCCAGGCTCCCGAGGAAGTCCCGCCACCCGGTCCCCGCCGCGAGCCGATCGTCGATCACCGCCCCCGCTTGAGCCACCGACGGCGTCGCGCCCGCGACGAGCACACCACCCGCCATCGCCAACGCACCGCCGAGAAATAGGCGTCGAGGAAAGTGGCGCTCGTCGTGCATGGGGCTCCTCCGGAGTGCCAGGGCATCGTCGCCAAGAACTGGACATCCCCACTCAGGCCAACCGACGGATGTTCACAGACCTGAACACCTCAGAAAGTGGAAGATGGCCCGGGAATCATGGGATACATCAGCTGTTTAGGCAAGAGTCTGATTCAGGATGCGAGATCAGGCGACGGGAAACGGGTGCCGCCCGGCACTCTTGGCGCCGACCATGGAGGTGATCATCCAGCCCGCGGGCGAGGACACTTGGAGGAACCATGGACATGCTCTGCACCTGGCGCGTGGCAAGGCGGTTGGCGACTTGGTTGCTGGTAGCGGGCTTCGTGCTCGGGGTCATGGTGGGTACCGACCTGGCGGCGGACACAGGTAGCGGCGCCCCGGCGACCGTGACCGTCGACGGCCCCGGGACGGCACCGCGATAGGTCGGATCTCAGAGCAGCGCGGAGAGCCGTTCCTCGGCCGCGTCCAGGGCCATGCGGATGGCGCCGAGGACTACGCCGTTCTCGCGGAGCGTGGAGGCGCGCAGGTCGACGGGGACGAGCAGGAGCCTGCGGAGGTGGGCGCGGACCGCGTCGATCAGGGTGTCGCCCGCGCGAGAGACGCCGCCGCCGACGATGACGCGCTGAGGGTCGAGGATCAGGATCTGGGTGGCCAGACCCCTGGCGAAGCGGGCGGCGATCGTGTCGACCACGGACATCGCCGCCGCCGAGCCCGCCGCGGCTTCCTCGAACAGTGGGGCGAGGTCGCCGTCCGCGAGGCGCTCGCGGAGGCCGTCGTCGCAGCGGTCCATCGCCATGGCGTGGATGGCGCCCGCGGCCACGAGGCGTTCGAAGGCGCCGAGACCGTCGCCGAGTTGGGGCGGTTCCTCGTCGATGGGAGTGGCCAGGTCGATGAAGCCGAGTTCGCCCGCGGCCGAGGACGCGCCGCGGTAGGGCTTTCCGTCGATCACGATGCCGGAGCCGATCCGCTCACCCCAGTGCACGAACAGCAGGTTGTCGCTGGCCTCGCCGCGCCAGCGCTCGGCGACGACGGCGAGGTTCACGTCGTTGTCGATCAGCACCGGGCAACCCAGCCAGGCGCGCAGCTCATCGACCAGTGGCACGCCCTTCCAGTCGGGCATGCTCGGCGCGAGCACCACCTCGCCGCGTTGGTGGTTGACGATGCCGGGGGTGCCGACGCCGACCGCCCACAGTTCGGCCGGGTCGATCCCGGCGTCGGCGGCCGCGTCCGACAGCGCGACCAGGACCAGCTCGACCAGTCGGATCCCGGAGACGTTCGGCGGCGGGACCTTCCGGCGCGCCGCGCACACCGTGCCCGCGAGGTCGGTGATCGTCACCTGGACCCGGTGCGACCCGACGTCCACCCCGGCCACGTGCCCGAGTTCGGCCCGGAACCGCACCCGCACCGCGGGCCTGCCGACCTGCGCCGACGTGGTCGCCAGCGACTCGACCACGCGGGCATCGCCCAGGGTGGCCAGCGCCCGGGTGACGGCGGGCCGCGACAGCCCGGTGGCGAGCACGAGATCCGAGACGCGGGCGGTCTGGTCGTCGGCGTCACGAAGGGCGCCCAGCACCGCGGCGGCATTGATCTTGCGCAGCACGTGGGGCCCGGTGGCCGCCATCCCGGTGGGCACGTACTACCTCCCTGTTATGTGGTGGGGACGTTATAGGACCGGTCTTGACAAACCCGTGTCCGGCGCCACAGAGTATCGAACCATCCGTTACTAATCCACCTCTCGGCAGCGAGGTACCGATGCGTCGTCTTGTCGCCTTACTTGCGTCAGTCGTCGTCCTTACGGGTTTACCAACTACTCAGGCCCACGCGGCGGAGGCGTTCGACGTCTCCCCGGCCACGGCCGCCCTGTCCCGCCTTGTCCCCTCCCACTCGACCCAGTTCTCGTTCACGGCGCTGTCCCGGCCCGCGAGCGGCGACTACTACTCCATCTCTGGCACCCCCGGCGCGATCAAGGTCGAAGGCACCAGTCCCGCGGTGCTCCTGGCCGGTGTCGGCTGGTACCTCAAGTACGTGGCCACCGTGGACATCGGGTGGCCCGGCGACAGCCTGTCCCGGCTGCCCGCCACGCTCCCCGCCCCCGCGTCGACCATCACCAAGTCCGCCACGGTGGCCCACCGGTTCGCCCTGAACGACACCGATGACGGCTACTCCGGCGCCTACCGCGACTGGACCGCGCTGCAGCGGCAGGTCGACCTGCTCGCCCTGCACGGCATCAACGAGGTCTTCGTCCAGATGGGCGCCGAGGCCGCCTACTACAGCGCACTGCAGGAATTCGGCTACACCAAGTCCGAGCTGCAAGCCTGGATCCCCGGCCCGTCGCACCAGCCGTGGTGGCTGATGCAGAACATGTCGAGCTTCGCCGGACCGGTGTCTGAGCAGCTGATCACCGCCCGCGCCGCGATGGGCAAGAAGATCGTCGACCACGTCAAGGCCCTGGGCATGACCCCCGTCCTGCCCGGCTTCTACGGCACCGTCCCACCGAACTTCGTCACCAAGAACCCCACCGGCAAGGTCGTGCCCCAGGGCGGCTGGGTCGGGTTCACCCGGCCGGACTGGCTCGACCCGCGCAACGTCATGTTCGGCAAGGTCGCCGAGGCGTTCTACCGCCACCAGGCCACCCAGCTCGGCACGACGTCGATGTACAAGATGGACCTGCTGCACGAGGGCGGCCTGGCAGGTGACGTCCCGGTCGGCGACGCCGCCCGCGCGGTCTTCGCCGCCCTGGACACAGCCCGCCCCGGCGCGATCTGGGTCTTGCTGGGCTGGCAGAGCAACCCGAGGATCGAGATCATCGACGCGATCGACCACAGCAGGCTGTTCATCGTCGACGGCCTCTCCGACCGCTACAACTCCGGTGCGACCGTCGACCGCGAGACCGCGTGGAAGGGCACGCCGTACGCGTTCGGCACCATCCCCAACTTCGGCGGCCACACCACCATCGGCGCCAACACCTCGGTGTGGGCGACCCGGTTCGAGCAGTGGCGCACCAAGTCCAACAGCGCGCTCAAGGGCATCGCGTACCTGCCCGAGGGCACCGGCACCGACCCGGCCACCTTCGAGCTGTTCACCGAACTGGCCTGGCGCACCGGCCCGCTCGACCAGACCGCCTGGTTCGCCGACTACGCCAAGCGCCGCTACGGCGGCGCCGACACCCGCGCCGCCTACGCGTGGGACCAGCTGCGCCGCGGCCCGTACAGCATGGCCTCGGGCAGTTGGAGCGAGCCGCAGGACAGCCTCTTCGCGGCACGGCCGAGCCTGACCGTCGGCACCGCGGCGTCGTGGTCGCCCGCATCGATGCGCTACGACGCGGGCACCGTCCGCCGCGCGCTGACCGAGTTGCTGGCGGTCTCCCCCGCCCTGCGCTCGACCGATGCCTACAAATACGACCTGGTGAGCGTCGCCCGTCAGGCACTGGCCAACCGCAGCCGCACCTTGCTGCCGTCCATCAAGACGGCCTACGACGCCAAGGACCTCACCAAGTTCCGCACGCTGGCCGCCGAGTGGAAGTCCGACCTCGCCCTGCTCGACCGACTCCTGGCCAGCGACAAGAACTCACTACTCGGCCCGTGGCTGCGCGACGCCAAAGCATGGGGCGCCACGACAGCGGAGAAGGCCACCCTGGAGTACGACGCGCGGTCGATCATGACCACGTGGGGCCACCGCGCGGGCAGCGAGGGCGGCGGACTGCACGACTACGCCAACCGGGAGCTGTCCGGCCTGGTCGCCGACTTCTACACGATGCGGTGGAACAAGTACCTGAACGGGTTGGACGCCGCCCTGGTGGCCAACTCACAGCCCGCCGCGATCGACTGGTTCACTGTCGAGGACGCGTGGAACCGGGAGACCAAGGTCTACCCGAACACGCCGACCGGCGACCCGTACACACTCGCGGGCGAGGTGAGCACGGCGGTCCCCGCCACCCCGGTGGGACCGATCACCGGCATCGGCGGCAGGTGCGTCGATGTCACCAACGGCAGTGCGACACCAGGCACCGCCACACAGCTCTACAACTGCAACGGGACCGCGGCACAGACCTGGGAGATCCCCGGGGACAAGTCGATCCGCTCGCTGGGCCTGTGTCTCGACGCCCGCAACGGCGGCACGGTCAACCTCACCGTCGTCCAGGTCTATACGTGTAACGGGACGGTCGCCCAGCAGTGGACGGCGGGGACCGATGGAACTCTCCGCAACGACAAGTCCGGGCTGTGCCTCGACGCCGAGTCGAACATCAGCGCCAACGGGACGAGACTGCTGCTGTATAGCTGCCACGGAGGTGCGAATCAGCGCTGGGTAATCCCGTCCTGACCTGGAGATACATCCTCTGTCTCAGGTGGACTACAAATTGGTCTAGACCTTGACTCCGGGAGGCGTCTAGGGAGAGCATAAACCAAATTGCTCGAAGATGCGCATAACCTCCAAGTTTCGATCTAAAGTTTGCAAAGTGTGGCCACTTGGGTGCTCATCCGTACACCCAGTAGGCAGAAGGGCAGGAGAAGTTGAAGCGTTTCACGCAGAGTGCCGCGATCGTCACCGCGGCCGTGCTGGGTCTGACCGCCTGCGGCGGTTCCAGCGACAGCAGTAACGGCGGCAGCGGCAGCGCGGCGGCCAACACCGAGATCGAGGTGATGGTTCCCTCCTACGGCGACAAGACCAAGCCGTACTGGGAGGACCTGGCCAAGGCGTTCGAGGCGAAGAACTCGAACATCAAGGTGAAGCTCGAGGTGCAGAGCTGGGACGACATCCAGAAGGTCGTCGACACCCGGATCCAGGGCAACAAGGCGCCCGACATCCTCGAGCTCGACGCCGCGGGCCCCGCCTACGGCAAGGAAGGCCTGCTCTTCAAGGCCGAGGAGATCGTCTCCGACGCCACGATCAAGGACATCGTCCCCGCGTTCCTCGAGGGCGGCAAGATCGACGGCACGAACTACGGTGTGCCGACCGTCGCGTCGACCCGCGCGCTGTTCTACAACAAGGACCTCTTCACCAAGGCCGGCATCGCCGCGCCGCCGAAGACCTGGGACGAGCTGCTCGAGAGCGCCAAGAAGATCTCGGCGCTGGGTGACGGCAACTACGGCTACGGCATGCCCCTGGGCAGCGAAGAGGCTCAGGCCGAGGCGTCCCTCTGGGCGTTCGGCGCGGGCGCGTCCTGGGAGAAGGACGGCAAGATGACCATCAACACGCCGCAGGCGGTCGAGGGTCTGTCCTTCGCCAAGAAGATGATCGACGAGAAGGCCACCCAGCCGGACCCGGGTGCCACCAACCGCACGCCGCTGATGAACGTGTTCATCCAGGGCAAGATCGGCATGATCACCGGCCTGCCGCCGGTCGTCGGCCAGGTCAAGACGAAGAACCCGTCGCTGAACTGGGGCATCGCGCCCAGCCCGTCGAAGGACGGCAAGCCGTTCACCCTGGGTGTGGCTGACTACTTCGTCGCCTTCAAGAAGGACGGCAAGAAGCAGGAAGCGGTCAAGAAGTTCCTCGACTTCTTCTACGAGTCGGCCAACTACGTCAAGTTCAACGACAACGAGGGCTTCATCCCCGCGACCAAGTCCGGTGGCGAGGCCGCGGCCGCCAAGCCGGAGCTGAAGTCGTTCGTCGACGCACTGCCGGGCGCGCAGTTCTACCCGTCGCAGAACCCGGCGTGGGCCGCGACCAAGGGTGGCTTCGGCTCCCTGGTCGGCCAGATCCAGACCAAGTCGGCCGAGGATGTCCTCAAGGAGATCCAGGCCAAGGCCGACGCGGGCTGATCCAGCCGCACCGTGTGAATGATTTCCGCCGGTGGCGGGCCGTGTCCCGGTCCGCCACCGGCGGGTCCACCGTAGTAGGGAGATGTTCGCTGTGACCCAA
>DATLIA010000147.1:0-10860 GCA_035540215.1 Actinokineospora sp.
GTTCAGACGGCAGCGGTCAGGCTGTTTTCGGGGGCAGCATCGGCATGATGATGTACCTCAGATCCACCTCCCCGGCCTCGACCGCCGTCACCACTGTCGCGCGCATCCCCGGCTGGATGGCCAGGTGGACGCGTCGGCCCGCGAAGGGGCGTAAGGCGTCGATCAGGTAGCGGGATTGGTACGAGGGACTGGTACGGCCGCCTTCGACCGTGGCCTTCACCGACTCCTCCGCCTCGCCCGTCTGGCGGTCGGCGGTGCGTAGACGCAAGTGGGAGTCGCCGACTTCGACGGAGACGACGCCTCGAGTGTCGGTGAAGAGGGCTACTCGGCGGGTGGCGTTGGTGAGGGCGTCGGCTTCGAGTTCGACCTCGGTGTCCACGTCGGCGAGGGCCAGCTTGGTCTCAGTGAGGTAGGTGCCGTCGAGCACGGCTGTCGTGACGACCATGTCGTCCCACGTCAGGGACAGGCGGTTGGCGTCGACGCCGATCAACACCGTCCCATTCACCTGTTTGCCGACCTCGGCCAGCAGGGTGGCCGGGATCAGGGCGTCGACCTCGGCCGATGGCGAGGCCGGTTGCCACGGGATCGTCGCGATGGCCATCCGGTAGCGGTCGGTGGCGCGCAGGACCAGGTTCGGGCCCTCCGACCGGACGCGGACCCCGGTGAAGATCGGCAGGGCCTCGTCCCTGGCCGCGGTGGCGGCGACCGTTGACAGGGCTGAGGCGAGCAGCCGGGCCGACACCGAGCCGCCTGACTCGGGCGGGGACGGGACGCCCGGGTGGAGGGCGGCGTCGAGCAGGGGGAGGGCGAAGCGGGCGCCCTCGGCCCGGATGGCCAGTCGGGCGCCCTCCACGACCAGCCGGATCTGCGGTTGCTCTAACGCCCGCAGTGTCTCGGCCAGTGGCTTGGCCGGGACGAGGACCTGACCCTCGGTGTGGACGAGCGCGTCGCAGGTGATCCGGGCGGTGCGTTCCCGGTCGTTGGCGGCGAGCTCGACGCCCTGGGCCGTCGCGGTCAGCAGGAGGCCGCTGAGCACAGGGTCGACGAGTTTGCCCGGCACGAGTCGGATGACGTCGGCGGCCGCGGTGGCCAGCTCGGCTGTGGTGATCGTCAGGTCCATGAGTCGAAGGTAACCGGAACCCCCGACACGTGCGGAAAGTTATCCACAGGCCCTAGACCAGGGCAGGCTCCCGGACGATCGGCGCCGCGTGCTGGTCGACGAACGTGCGTCGACGGGCGTAGACGATGCCCGCGAACAGCAGGCCCGCCGCGCTGGCCGCGTAGTACGACGCCGTCAGGCTGACGTTCTCCACCAGGTAGCCGCTCACCGACTGGCCGAACGCGAGGCCCAGCGTCACCGCCGTGATCACCCAGCCGAACGCCTCCGTCGCCGTGCCCTTCGGCGCGACCAGCTCGATGGCCGCCGAGTGGGTTGTCGCCTGCGGGGTGATCAGCGTGCCGACGAACAGCAGTGCGATCCCAAGCCCGACCAGCGAGGTCGGGATGGCCAGCGTCAGGGTGAGCACGGCGAACCCGCCGAGCAGGACCGGCAGCCGCAGCGACATCGCCCGCGGCCACGGCCGCACCCCGTAGAGCACGCCGAACGCGACGGAGCTGACCGACCAGACGCCGAGCAGCAGGCCGCCCGCGGCCGTGTTCCCGGTGGCGGTGGCCGCGGCGGGGACGGCGACCTCGATGAAGCCGATGGTCACGCCGAAGCCCATCGCGGCAAGCGCGAGGGTCCGCATGCCCGGGGTTGCGAGCGCCCCGAGGAGGCCGGTGTCGCGCAGTTCGGCGCGGTTCGGGCGGAATGAGCGCACCGTGGGCGTCAGCGCGAAGAAGACCGCGCCGACAACCATGCTCGACGCGCCGAAGACGACGCCGGTGCCTGCCCACGGGGCCGCCGCGAGCACGCCCGCGAGAGCCGGGCCCAGGATGAAGAAGACCTCCATGGAGATCGACTCGTAGGCCAGCCCCGCGTTGCGGGCCGGTCCGGGCGGCAGCAGCCGGGTCCACATGGCCCGCGACGCCGAGCCGATCATCGGCTCGGTCATGCCGACCACGAAACCCAGCCCGACCAGCGTCAACGTGGACGCGCGCGTCTCGATCGCCAGGATGCTGAGGGTGACGACGACAGTGAAGACGGCTGACGTGATCAGCAGCGGCCTGGTCGGCCCGACCCGGTCCATGATCCGGCCCTGGGTCACCGAGCCGACCGCGACGCCGACCAGGGTGCCCGCCGTCATCAGCCCGCCGATGGCGAACGAGCCGGTGGCACGCTGCACGTAGAGCAGCATCGCCAGGCCGACCATCGCGATCGGCAGCCTGCCGATCAGCGCGGACAGCACGGGACCCCGCGCTCCCGGGGTGGAGAGGGCGGTCCGGTAGTCGGCGAGGCCAGCAGAGTGGGACATGCGTACCAGTATGCCGCACTCTGGTACGCGCGTACCAGTTATTTTCCGGTGGTTTGAGACACCGCAGTGCGGGGTATGTCTCGTTTGAATAACGAGAAGCTGGATTTCGGATGGACATAGGCAACTAAGCGCCACGCCCGGGAGTCCTTGAGGGTGATACCCCTTGAATTCGGGGTGGAGGTCTTGCGAAAGTTCCTGAGTGGAACGTCACGGCCAAGTGGCGCAACGCGATAGGCCAAGTGACGCCGAAGAGTTCCTCCGGCACAAGGGTCGGGGCCCGATCCGGAGGGCGGGGAGCGTGGGTCGTCGGGGGATGACTCACGCAAAAACGAGAGGCCGGTGCGCCGCGTCGGGGGCGGCGCCCGGCCTCTCGTCTTTGTCTAAGTACTAGCGCGCGCGGCGGGCCAAGCGCTCCGGGTCGAGAATCAGCACGCTCTTGCCCTCCAACCGCAGCCAGCCGCGGTGGGCGAAGTCGGCGAGCGCCTTGTTGACGGTCTCGCGGGACGCGCCGACGTACTGGGCGATCTCCTCCTGCGTCAGGTCATGGGTGACCCGAAGCAGACCTGCCTCCTGGCTGCCGAAGCGCTGCGCGAGCTGCAGCAGCGCCTTGGCCACGCGGCCGGGCACGTCGGTGAAGATCAGGTCGGCGAGCATGCCGTTCGTGCGGCGAAGCCTGCGGGCGATCACTCGCAGCAGCTGCTCGGCGATCTCCGGCCGGGTGGCGATCCACTGGCGCAGGGCCGGCCGGTCCATGGTGACCGCGCGGACCTCGGTGACCGTGGTCGCCGTCGACGTGCGCGGACCAGGGTCGAAGATCGACAGCTCGCCGAACATGTCGGACGGGCCGAAGATGCCCAGCAGGTTCTCCCTGCCGTCCGGAGACTTGCGGCCGAGCTTCACCTTGCCCGATTGGATGATGTACAGCCGGTCGCCCGGCTCGCCTTCGGCGAAGATCACGTGTCCCCGCGGGAACTCCACGGACTCGAGCGTCTGTGCGAGCGCTTCCGCCGCGGCAGGCTCGACCCCTTGGAAGATGCCCGCGCGGGCCAGGGTCTCATCCACCTCGGTCCTCCTGTGTTCACCTCGGCGCGCGCGTCGAATGCCGCGCCGATCACTCCTGTCAGTGTAGGGCGTCCGCCAGGTTTGACCTGACGGCTCGCCGTCCGCGCGGTTCACGCGTTCGGCGGGTATTGATCGCCCAGTTGGATGACCCTAGCGTCTACGGGCGGCCCTTGCGACCGCGCAGCTTGGCGGCACGGCCACCGAGCCTGCGCAGGCGGAAGAGTTCGAGCGCGCGACCGATGCCGTGGCCGTACAGCGCGCGGACCTCGTCGGGGCGTGCGCTCTCGAGGAACTCCTCGACGTCGGTCTCCTGGACCGCGACGTGGCGCAGGCGGGTTTCCACGCGCTCCATGAACAGCGCGAAGAACATGATCACAACGGGTACCGCGAACACGAACCAGACAGCCATACTCGTCGATCCTCGCTCGTCTCGTCGTCGGTGATTCTCGATGGTCTGCTCGATAGACGTCTGGGGCACAGATCGGGTTGTCCGACGGCCCGTAGGCTAGCGAGGTGCCTCCGACGACCCGCCGCCCGCCCCGTGCTGTCGCCGCGACGGAGGGTGAACCCAGTCTCTCCCTGACCCGGCGCGCCCGCCGGATGACGCGCGCGCTCGCGGAGGGTTACCCCGACGCGCACTGCGAGCTGGACTTCACCAACCCGCTCGAACTCGCGGTGGCCACGATCCTGTCCGCGCAGTGCACCGACGTGCGGGTCAACCTGACCACGCCCGCCCTGTTCGCGAAGTACCGGACCGCCGCCGACTACGCCTCCGCCGACCGGATCGAGCTGGAGGAGATGATCCGGCCGACCGGCTTCTACCGGAACAAGACGACCTCGCTCATCGGACTGGGCGCGGCGCTGGTGGAGCGGTTCGGCGGCGAGCTGCCCGGCAAGCTGGCCGACCTGGTGACCCTGCCCGGGATCGGCCGCAAGACCGCCAACGTGATCCTCGGCAACGCCTTCGACGTGCCCGGGATCACCGTCGACACCCACTTCGGCCGGTTGGTCCGGCGGTGGAACTGGACAGCCGAAGAGGACCCGGTCAAGGTCGAGCACGCCATCGGCGAGCTGGTGCCGCGGCGCGACTGGACCATGCTTTCGCACTGGGTGATCTTCCACGGCCGCCGTGTCTGCCATGCCCGCAAGCCCGCGTGCGGCGCGTGCCTGCTGTTCCGCGACTGCCCCTCCTACGGCGCGGGCCCGACCGAGCCCGCCGAGGCGGCGAAGCTGGTCAAGGGCGTGGAGGCCGAGCACCTGATCGAGCTGGCCGAGCGCACCCGCGACGGCTACCGGCCCGGGAAGCAATGAACCTCCGCTGGGCCTTGGTCGCGGTGATCCTGCTGGTGGCGGGCGTCGTCGCGCTGTGGCCCCGGGACCGGGCGGCTCAGTCGCCCGCGGCCCCCGACCTGGCCGCGGCCCGGTCCGCGGCGGCTTTGGCGCCGTGCCCGACCGGCGGCAAGGCGACGCTTCCGGCAGCCACGGCGGAGTGCATGGCCGACGGCGCCAATCTCGATTTCGCCGCCGCCCTCGGCGACAAGCCGGTACTGGTGAACGTCTGGGCGACCTGGTGCGCCCCCTGCCGCGAGGAACTGCCCGTCCTCGCCGAGTACGCCGCAGGTCCCGACGCTGTCGCTGTTGTCGGGCTCGCGATCAAGAGCCCCCCGGCCGACGCCCTCGGACTGCTGCGTGACCTGGGCGTGCGCTTCCCGAACCTCCTCGACACCGACGGCTCGGCCGAGCGCGCGCTGAAGCTGCCCACGGGCCTTCCCGCGTCGTACCTGGTCGCCGCGGACGGCACCGTCACGCTGGTCGCCGAACCAAGGATCTTCACCTCGACAGAAGACGTGCGCGCCGCCGTCACCCGCTACCTCGGAGGGGCCCGATGACGCACGGACCGCTGGTCGACCCCGTCGGGCTCCCGAGCTGGCTCGCCCCGCTGGTCACCGCCACCGCCGACCTCGACCCGGCCATGTGGCGGCGCTTCTCCGAGCCGGACGAGAACGCCCGCGACGCCGCCGTGCTGATCTTGCTCGGCGATGGCGAAGGCGGTCCTGACGTGCTGTTACAGCTGCGCGCCGACGGCAACGACAAGCACTCTGGCCAGGTCGCGTTCCCCGGCGGGAAGTCCGAGCCCTACGACGACGGCCCGGTCGGCACCGCGCTGCGCGAGGCCATCGAGGAGACCGGCGTCGATCCCGCGGGCGTGCGCCCGGTCGCGCTCCTGCCGCCCCTGCACATCCCGGTGTCGGGTTTCCACGTGACGCCGGTGATCGCCCATTGGGTGAACCCGAGCCCGGTCTGGGCGGTCGACGCGGCCGAGACGCAGGCGGTGGCCAGGGTGTCGATCGCGCACCTGGCCGACCCGGCCAACCGGTTCATGGTCCGGCACCCGTCCGGCTTCACCGGGCCCGCGTTCGCCGCGCCGGACATGCTGGTCTGGGGTTTCACCGCGGGCCTGATGACACTCCTTATCGCCGCGGGCGGCTGGGAGCGGCCGTGGGACCCCACCGATGTCCGCGACCTGGACACGGCGTGGCGGGCCCTCTCCACGCGTCAGGCGTAGCGCTTGAGGCGTTCGGCGAGCTGGTGGCGCTGGCTGGTCACGGGGAACTCCGGCTGCGTCATGACCGGCGGACCCCCGCTGAGGACGTCGGTGACGAACTCCGCGACCGTGCTCGGCTTGGGGACCACATCGTCGCTGTCCAGGTAGGCGATCACCTCGGCGGCTGCCGTCGGATCGGTCTCCACCGCGAGCGCCCACCCGTGGCCCTCGCTCCACACAAGCATCAGGTCCTGGTCCGGTCGGTCTGTCCAGCGCCGTGCTAGGCCTAGGTAGGCCGTCGCGGTGTCGCTGATCTCGAAGGACGTCGCCTCTGGGGGCACGCCGACGCTGTCGGCGACGGCGCGCAGGTACCCCGCCAGGCCGTGGCTCAGCGCGGCAGCGGGGGTCGCATGATCTTCCACGGGTTTCAGGTTAGGTGGCCGGGACCCGGTCGGCGGCCCGGAGCGGCGCGCCCATGGCGTGCAGGTGGCGCAGTACCTCGGCGTATGACCGCGCGAGGCTGGTCTGGCTGTAGGAGATCCCGTGGTCGGCGCAGAAGCGCTGCACGATCGGCTGCGCGTGGCGCAGGTGTGGCCGCGGCATGCTCGGGAACAGGTGGTGCTCGATCTGGTAGTTGAGCCCGCCCAGGACGAAGTCGGTGATCCGGCCGCCGCGGATGTTGCGCGAGGTCAGCACCTGCTTGCGGATGAAGTCGAGCGACTCGTCGGTGATGGTGGGCATGCCCTTGTGGTTCGGCGCGAACGAACACCCCATGTAGACACCCCAGAGTGCCTGGTGGACGACTATGAACACGACCGCGATCCCGGGCGACAGCACTAGGAACACCGCGATCAGATAACCGACGAGGTGAGCGGTCAGCAGCGCGCCCTCGATCCTGCGGGCCTTGTTCTCGGCGCTGAGCACCGACTTGAAGCCCGCGACGTGCAGGTTCAGGCCTTCAAGGGTGAGCAGCGGGAAGAACAGCCACGCCTGGTGCTTGGCCATCCAGCGCAGGACGCCGGTCTTCAGCCGGGCCTGGGTGCTGGTGAACGCCAGCGCGGAGATGACGAGGTCCGGGTCGTGGTCCTCGTGGTTGGGGTTGGCGTGGTGGCGGTTGTGGCCGCCGATCCACTCCTGGAAGCTCATCCCGATCAGACCGCCGTGCGCGGTGCCCACCGCGTCGTTGAACCGGCGGGTGCGGAAGATCTGCTTGTGCCCGGCGTCGTGGCCGATGAAGGCGAGCTGGGCGAACACGATCGCCAGGAACGCGGCGATGAACAGCTGCCACCATGTGTCGCCGAGGAACGCGAACGCCACCCAGGCGCCTGCGAACGCGACCAGGTTGCCCGTGATCTTGAACGCGTAATAGCCGTAGCGGCGGTTGAGCAGACCCGCGGCGCGGATCTCCCGGGACAGCGCGGCGTATTCGCTGCCGGTCTGCGCCACGGCGGTCATCCGTGCGGCGCTGTCGCCGGCTCCGAGAAGCTGATCTGACGGGACTTGGCCGTGACCACGCCCTCAGTCAGTTCGAGGTCGGCGGGCTGCTCGGCTGTGGGGTGGCTGAACACCACCGGTTCGATGGTGCCCGCGTGGGCATGGTTGGTATTCGTCATTGACTCTCCTGGTGAAACGGTTGAACCCGCCAACAGTGGCGGACTAGCTGGAGGCTGGGCGGTGATCCGCCGAAGTCGATCTGGGGTCGGCGCACACTTGGCACCGCACCTGAGCAGTGGGCCTGCCGCTTTCGGTGCTCCTCGCAACCGGAGTTCACGGCGATCGAACCTGCCTGCTGACCCTCACGGTACGCGAAGCGGCCCGTTTCGCGCCATGGCCGGGCCGATCGCCGCGTCCAACAGGGTGTCGGTGAAGTAGGTTGGCGGTCCTACGGCACACCAAGGCGCGGAGGTCTGAGCTTGAACTGGGTCGACGTGCTGGTCGTCGCGCTGGCCGTGCTGGCGGCGATCTCCGGGGCGCGTCAGGGCGTGATCACCGCGTTGCCCGCGTTCATCGGTGTGCTGATCGGCGCTGTCGCGGGGATCAAGCTCGCGCCGCTGGTGGTGGCCAGGATCGAGTCCACGCCGACCAGGGTGGCCTTCGCGGTGGCGATCTTCGTGCTGCTGGTGGCCCTCGGTGAGACTTTCGGGGTGTGGATCGGCCGCACGATCAAGCAGAAGATCTCCTCGCCGAAGCTCGCGGGCGTGGACAGCGCGCTGGGCGCCATCGTGCAGGGCGCGGTGGTGTTCGTGGTGTCGTGGCTCATCGCGCTGCCGCTGACCACCGTGGGCGGCCTGCCCGGGCTCGCGTCGGCGATCAAGGACTCGGCTGTGCTCGGCGGGGTCAACGAGGTCATGCCGCAGGCCGCGCGCGGCCTGCCCAACGAACTGCGCCAGCTCCTCGACGTCTCCGGGTTCCCCGCCGCCGTCGACCCGTTCAACCGCACACCGAACAAGGAAGTCGAGCCGCCGGACCCCGCGCTGCAGGCCAGCGCCGAGGTGCAGCGGGTGCGGCCCAGCGTGCTCAAGATCAATGCCAAGGCGCCGTCGTGCGAGCGGGCACTGGAGGGCAGCGGGTTCGTGGTGGCCAAGGAGCGCGTGATGACCAACGCGCACGTCGTGGCGGGCACCGACGAGGTCAGCGTCGAGGTCGGCAACCGGCAGCTGCCCGCCCGCGTCGTGCACTACGACCCAGCCACCGACCTGGCGATCCTGTCGGTCTCGGGACTCACCGCCGAGCCCCTGCCGTTCGCCGCGGGCGACGCCACGAGCGGGCAGGACGCGATCGTCCTCGGCTACCCGCTCGACGGCCCGTACACCGCGTCGCCCGCGCGAGTGCGCGACCGGATCCCGTTGCGCGGACCCGACATCTACGACTCGTCGACGGTCAACCGCGACGTGTTCACCCTGCGGGCCAAGGTCCTCAGCGGGAACTCGGGCGGGCCGCTCATCGACCGCAAGGGCGAGGTCATCGGCGTGGTGTTCGGCGCGGCGGTGGACAACTCGGAGACCGGGTTCGCGTTGACCGCGGCCGAGGTACGCGACGAGGTCGGCCGAGCGCCTGGCCTGACCGAGCAGGTCGGCACTGGCCGCTGCGCCGGCTAGCGCAAGAACTTCGTCAGCAGCGCGTTGGTCAGGGCGGGCGCTTCCTCGTGGGGGAAGTGCCCGATGCCCGGCAGCACGTGCTTCTCGCCCTGGCGGGACGCGTCGCGCGTGCGGGTCAGCACGCACGGGTCCACTGCGCCGTAGATCTGCAGGACGGGCTGCTCGATGCGTCGCCCCATGGCCTCGCGGTACCGCTTGCCCTCGCTGCGCAGCTGCGAGCGGACCGCCCAGCGGTGGTACTCCAGCGCGCAGTGGGCGGCGCCGGTCACGAGCATGGCCCGCTGGTACTGGTCGACCGCGGCGCCGAAGTCGCGGTGTGCGGTCCATTGAGGACCGGACCACGACCGGATTAGCCGCTCGACCTCGGCGGCGTTGTCGCTGGTCAGGCGTCGTTCCGGGAGGATCGGCAGCTGCGCGCCCAGCAGGTGCGCGGCGCGGGCCTGGTTGTTCGGCCGGGTGCGCAGAGCGGTGCGGCGGATCTGGTTGCGCAGGACGAGCGGGTGCGGCGCGGACAGCGTGGCGATCGAGTGCACGACCCGTGGGTGCAGCGCGCCGACGGTCCAGGCGAGCAGCCCGCCCCAGCCGTGTCCGACCAGGTGCGCACGGCTCTCACCGAGCGACTTGATGAGGCCCGCGACGTCGCCCGCCAGCGTCCACGCGTCGTAGCCGCGTGGCGGTTTGTCGGAGTCGCCATAGCCGCGCAGGTCGACGGCGACGGCTCGGAAGCCCGCGTCGCCGAGCGCGGTCAGCTGGTGCCGCCACGTCCACCAGAACTGGGCGAAACCGTGCAGCAGCAGGACGAGGGGGCCCTCACCGGTCTCGGCGACGTGCAGCCGGATGCCGTTGGCGTGGACGTCGCGGTGCGTCCACGGCCCATCGACGCGCACGGTCGACGGGTCGGGACGGGAGCGCACGGCGCTGCTCAGCGGTGCGCCGATCAGTCGCGGCGGACTGGCGTGGCGTGGTGGCCGTCGCCGAGCCGCGCGTGCCCGTTGGTGCTGGGCTCGCCGCGGTGGGTCAGCGCGGCGGCGGTGTCCTTGAACGACTCGATCGTCTTCTTCGGCGCCCGGATCGCCCGCATCTTGCGGTAACCGAGCCAGCCGAGGGCGACGACCATCACCAGCATGAGTCCGAAGACGATGCCGAACGCGGCCGACCGGTAGAGCCCCAGGTCGGCCAGGAACTCGGCCAGCGCGAAGAAGAAGAAGAAGGAGCTGTACAGCAGGATCGTGAGCGCGACGATGAAGAAGATGCTGCCCTTGAGACCCTTCTTGATCTCTCCGGTGACCTCGGACTTGGCCAGTTCGACCTCGGCCCGGATCAACGTCGACAGGTGGGTCGTCGCGTCTTTGACCAGGTTGCCGATCGACTGGTCGCCCGCGGCCGCGAACGCGCGGTCGTCGGACAGGGGGATCGAGGGCACCTTGGGCAGCCCCGAGCCATCGCGGTCTCCGTTTGCGTGCGCGCTGCTCACGAGCGCCATCGTGCCATGCCCTGATCAGGCGAGCCGATCGGATGGTCAATCTCGCAGATGGACCCGGCTGCGGCGGATCAGCAGCGCCGCCGCCAGCAGGGACGCCGTGGCCGACGCGACCAGCACCGCCGCCTTCGCCAGCTCGGCGTCGGCCCGCCCGAGTGACAGCTCGGCTATCAGCAGGCTGACGGTGAATCCGACACCGCCGAGCATCGCCACCGCGACCAGGTCCCGCCCGCCCATGCCCTCGGGCATCACCGCGATCTT
>DATLIA010000148.1:0-1905 GCA_035540215.1 Actinokineospora sp.
CCGGCTGTGGCCCGGTCATCGACCTCATCCGGGCGAGCGCCGATCGTCACGTCGTCGGTGATGAATCCGGTGCGTAGTTTCTTCGCCCTAGCCCGCGGCTTGCGCAGTGCCCTCCCGGTGCGCAAGCACGCCACCAATGAAAGGCAAGGCAGCACGTCTACCGCGTCGCCCGGTCGGTGGCGTCCCAGGAGCGGTGTAAAAGTGCCTGATGTCGGTTCCGCTCGCTTGCATTTGTGATGCTACGCGATGGCTATGGAATCGGTTGGTGCCGGGCCGGTTTCGGTGTGTTGTGCCGAATTCCGTTGCGGCAGTCGGGTTGGCGGGTCGTGCATGCTGCGGCGCAGGTCCTGCAGTAATCGGAGTCCGGCGGAGGTCATGGCGAACCCGCGCCACCCGGCCGAGGCGCGGTCGAGTACCGCCCACACCAGCGACAGGCAGGAGTGCTCGCCGGGCAGCCGGCCGATCACCTTGACCCGGCGGCGCGTCTCGCCGAAGGTGCGTTCGATGAAGTTGGAGTGGCGCACGCGGGTCCAGTGCTCGCGCGGAAACCGCAGGTAGACGGTCAGCGAGTCGCGGTCGTCGAGCAGGCAGCGCACCGCCGCCGGATACGAGTCGCGCCAGCGTGTGGCGAACGAGTCGATCTTGGCTTGAGCCTTGGCCACCGCGTCCGGGCCGGGCTGGGCATCCTCGGGCAGGTCGAAGATCGCCCAGTAGTCGGCCTTCACCTCGGCCTGAGCGTTTTTCGGCACCTTGGCCAAGACGTTTCTGGCGCGATGGATCAGGCAGCGTTGCCGCAACGCCGCGCCCATGGTGCGCTCGACGGCGCCGATCAGCCCGGCCGCGCCGTCGCTGATCACCAGTAGCGGGCAGGCCAGCCCGCGCTCGCCGAGCCCGGTCAAAAAGCCCGCCCAGGCGTCACCGGACTCCGACGACGCGGCCGCCAGCCCGACAAACACCGGTTTGCCGCCGGTGTCGATGCCCCACCCGGCCAGCACCGGTTCCGCCGAGGCGTTGGCGTGATATTTGAAGTGGCTGCCGTCCAAAAACAGGTAGTCCAGCTCGACGTCGTCGAGGCGGCGGGCGCTCCACGCCTGCAACTGGGTCTTGATCTCGCCGCAGATCCGCGACACCGTCGACTTCGACACCGCCGCCTGCTCTCCAAGGGCCTCCACCAGCGCCGCCTCCACATCGCGGGTCGACAGCCCGCGCACGAACCCGGCGATCACCAGCGACTCCAGCGCGTTGGTCTTGGTCACGTGCGTGCCGAACAGCTGCGAGGCGAACCGCTCGGTGGTGCCGCGCAGCTTGGGCCTGGCCAGCGTCACCGGCCCCGCGGTGGTCTTGACCGTGGTCGGGCAATACCCGTTGCGCATCCCAGGATGCGGGTCCCCACAGGACGCGGCCCGCTCATAGCGGTCCCGCCCCAAAAATGCGGCCACCTCGGCCTCAACCGCGCTCTGCAGCAGCAACTGCGCGCCCAGCTGGGCGACCCGCTCAATCGCGCGCGACAGATCCTCGCCGCCGGCGAACACCTCATCGATCTCCGCGCGCAGCCGCTCGGCGGGCGATACTCTCTTCGACACGGACGTAGGCTCCTTCCTCAGACTTGCTGGTCTTCGAGGGAACCTACGTCCGACTCCTTTTACACCGCCCCAGGGACGCGACCTGAGGCCATCCTCCCTGCTCAAGCCGATCTAACCGCGGATCAACGCGCCGACTTTTTCAGGTCCTAGTAGGTAGCGAGCGTCCTCATACGGAAGCTGGGTCGATTTGAGCTCGACCGCTAGGCCGAGGTGCTGACAAGGCGAGGGATCTCCGCTCTAGGAGATCCCTCGTGTGTGTCGGTCATAGCCTCAGGTTGTTCAGGTCAAGGAGGCGGTGATGGCCGACTATGCAACTCTACTG
>DATLIA010000149.1:0-33205 GCA_035540215.1 Actinokineospora sp.
GGGGTGTATCGCGGGGGCTTGGTACTACACGGGGGGCGATAGGCCTTACGGGTACTCCGGTTTCGGTGAGATCGCGGTGTTCTTGTTCTTTGGGCTCGTGGCTGTGTTGGGGACGCAGTACGTGCAGGCTGAGCGGGTGACGTGGGTCGGAGTGGCCTGCGCGGTCGCGATGGGGTGTTTCTCGGCGGCGGTGTTGGTGGCCAACAACTTGCGGGATGTGCCGACGGATCGGGTGGCCGGGAAACTGACGTTGGCGGTGCGGTTGGGCGAAGTGCGGACCCGGGTGCTGTTCGCGTCGCTTGTGGCTGTGCCGTTTGTCGTGAGCTTGGCTCTGGCGGTGGAGACGCCGTGGGCGTTGGTGGGGCTGGTGGCGGTTGGGCCGGTTGTGCCTGCGGTGAAACGGGTTCTGGGGAAGCAGACTGGGCCGGGATTGATTCCGGTGCTGCAGGCGACCGGCCTGGGGATGCTGCTGTGGGCGGTCGTCACGGCCCTCGCGTTGGGCTTGTTTCACGGGTAGAAACAGTTAGCGCGACCGGGTGGATTCCAGCCGCGTCGCACACAGAGCGACACCTCATTACCTAATGTTGGCTCAATGGGAGCACGGAATCGGGCCAGCACACGGGAATTGGGCGAGCTGCTGCGGAAATACCGCCAAGCGGCAGATATGACCTTGCGTGACCTTGCCGAGCGAATCGGGTTCAATCTGACGACGCTGCACCGGATGGAGACCGGCTACCGGGGAACGACCTCGGAGAACGATGTCGTCCACTACATGTCCGCCTGCGGCGCGAGCCGCAAGGACATACTGCGCGCGGTCGACGCCTGCCGCGAGACCACCGACTACCGCGGCTACTGGCTTTCGAGTCACGACGAAGTGGTGGGCGAAACCCTCCGGACAGTCATCTTCCACGAGACCCGCGCCAGCAAATCGGTTTGCTATGCACCCGAACTGATCCCCGGCCTCCTGCAAACCGAGGCCTACGCGCGAACGCAGTTCAGCCGGGTCGAGATGCCCGAACAGGATCGTTCGACGCTGGTGGAGACCCGACTGGCCCGGCAGCACATCCTGTTTCGCAGGAACCCCGCGAAGTTCACCTTCTTCATCCACGAGCGCGCGCTGCGGATGGGAGTGGGCGACTACCGGATCATGACCGAACAGCTGACCGCCATGCGGTTGTTGGCCGACCAGCCGAACGTCAGGATCCGGATCGTGCCCATCGCCGCCCGGGACCGGGGCGTGTTCGGCGGCCCGTTCCGGCTGCTCGCGTTCGCCAAGTACCAGACGCTGACCCACCTGGACGCGCCGTTCGGCGGGTGGTTCCTGGAGGACCCAAAGTACGTCGGTTCCTACCTGTCACTCAACCGACGGCTCGTCGATGTCGCACTGGATGTGGCTGAGTCTCGGGCGCTTCTCGCCGAGTTGGCCGACAGGTACGACCGGACGGAAGGCCACTGGGTCGACCCATAACCATCCACACGGGCGTTTGTCGCCTACTCCGCCGGAGGAGTAGGCGACCACGTCATCAGGTAGTCGCCGCGGCCTGGCGGGCGCGGTCGAAGGTGTTCCGCAGGACCGCGAGCAGTGCGTCTCGTACTGAGAGCTTGTCGCGGGCGTCGAAGATGACCATGGGGACGTCTTCGGCGACCGCGAGCGCCCAGCGGATGTCCGCCGGATCATGCGCCAGTGAGCCGTCGAACTTGTTCACGCCCACCACGAACGGCAGACCGGCCTTCTCGAAGTAGTCCACCGCCGGATAGCAGTCATCAATCCGTCGAGTGTCCACAATGACAAGCGCGCCGAGGGCACCTCGGACGAGGTCGCCCCACATGAAGCCGAAGCGGTCCTGGCCGGGGGTGCCGAACAGGTACAGCTTGACCTCTTCGTCGATGGTGATGCAGCCGAAGTCCATCGCCACCGTCGTGGTCGTCTTCGCGGGGACCTGGGCCGCCCGGTCGACTTCGGCGCCGACCGAGGTGATGGCCGCTTCCGTCGTCAGGGGCGAGATCTCGGAGATCGACGCGACCGCGGTCGTCTTGCCGACGCCGAAGCCGCCCGCTATGACGATCTTGACGGGGGTGGGCGGCCGCCCGCTGGGTTCAGCGAATGGCTTCGAGTCCACGAATGACCCTTTCAATCATGCTGAGGTCCTGCGCGAGCCGGGTCCCCGGCCGCCGGACTTCGACGTATCCAAGCGCCGCGAGGTCGGCTACCAGCACCCGCGCGACGCCGATGTGCAATCCGAGGGAGGCGGCTACCTCCGCTACGGACATGGTCTTGCGGCACAGGGAGATGATCTCGCGCCGTTCGAAGGCGAGGTCACCGTGTGCCGCGGCGCCGAGGCGGCTGGACATGACCTGCGCCTCGATCTCCAGGGTGTCGTCGACCGGCTGCGTGCGGCCCGATGTCATCAGGTACGGGCGCAGCAGCGAAACGTCCGGATCCCTATCCGACACTGTTCTTGAGTTCTTCGATGAGTTGCGGCGTCAGCACCGCGCTGGCCCGGTTGGCGAACATCGCCATCTCGTAGGCGATGGTGCCGAGGCTGGCCTGCTTGGTCGCCAGCACGCCGAGCGAGCAGCCGATGCTGATCGTGCAGACCAGCAGGTAGCCGCGCTCCAGCTCGATGATGACCTTGTCCGGAGCACCGAGCGGGTGGCTGTCGGACACGCCGTTGGCCAGGCCGAGCATGGCAGACGAGATGGCCGCCAGCCGGTCGGCGTTGGCCCGCTGCAAGTCCGCTGACATCGCGATCAGCAGGCCGTCGGCGGACACGGCGATCGCCCCGATGGCGCCCGCGGTGTTTTGGGTGAACCTGCTGACCAGCCAGTTGAAGTTCTGCGCATCTACGCTGATCGTGGGTGCGGGCCTGGTCATGGTTTGCTCTCTCTCCTCGGATTCGCCTCACGCCGTGAGGTTCCGTCCTTCGCGGCGTCCAGCGAAGTCGCCTTGGCCGCCCTTGCCAATCCGGTGGTGAACATGTCCAGGGCGGAGCGCTCCGCCTCCGGGTCCCGCTCGCGCCGTTCGACCGTGGCGGTCGCCGCGACCTGCACGTCCGGGGTGGCCCCGGCCTTGCGCAGCCCAGGCGCCAGGTGAGCGCCCGGCACCCGGCGGCTGAGCCCGCCGCGCGACTCATCGCGCAGGTCGCCGCGCAGGTCACCGCCAACTGAATCCACTGTGGACGGCGCGCCCGCGCGGGCGAACGCGGTGCCGAACGCGTCGAGTGCCTTGCGTGCGGCCTCCGGGTCGTGCCGTGGCGGCTCGACCGGGGGGACTGTGCCCGGCTTCTCGGCGACGCTGCTGCCGGTTCCGGGCAGCTGCGCACCCGCGACCCGGCGGTTGAGGCCAGCGCGGGCCTCCTGCGGACGGGGTGCCTGCTGCGGCTCGACTACCGCGCGCGGCGGCACCTGGGCGCCCGCGACCCGGCGGGTCAGGCCGGACCGCGACTCGGCGGACGGGTCCGCGGCGGGTCGAACCGCGGCCATGGTGAACAGCGTGGTCTCCTCGCTCGACTCCGCCGCGGACGAGGCCCTGGCGAACGCGGAACCGAACGCGTCGAGGGCGGCGCGGGCCGCCTCCGGGTCGTGGCGGGGTGCCTCGACCGGGGCGACCACCTTGGTCGGCTCGGCAGGCGCGGCCATGCTCGGCTCAGGCAGCACGCCGCCGGGGAGCTGCGCGCCCGCGACTCGGCGGCGCAGTCCTTGGCGGCCTTCCTGCACCGCACCCTCCTGTGCCCTGGCAGCTGACGGGCTGACCGGCGTCGTGAAGACCGTCGGGGCGACCAGATCCGGGACCGTGGGCCCGGAGCGGACCGGTGCGGGCTCGGGCTCGGGTTCGAACTCGGCGCGGCCCATCGCCGCCCAGTCCGGCTCCTCGCCCTCGAAGCTCGGAAACCAGCTGAACCCCGACGCCGGGGCCGCGTTGGGGATCCGGAGCTGTGGAACGGCGGGGATCTCGGCGCCCGCGTCGGCCTCGACCGGCTGCGCCTGCGGGCGCGGCTCCGGCTCCGGCTCCGGCCGGACGAACAGCTCGGGAACGATGATCACCTGCGCGGTGATGCCGCCGCCCTCGGTCGGCACGAGCCGAACCCGCAGCGAGTGCCGTCGGGCCAGTCGGCCGATCACGAACAGGCCGAGCACGGTGGTCGGCACGATGTCGAGGCGTTCGCGCTCGACGAGTCGGCGGTTCTCCTCCGCCAGCTTCTGCGCGGGCATCCCGATGCCGTGGTCGATGATGCTGACCACGCACGAGCCGTCGCCGGTGAAGCTGGTGCTGACCTCGACGGGCGCGCCGGGCGGGGAGAACGACGTCGCGTTGTCCATCAGCTCGGCGAACACCAGCACCAGGTCCGAGCCGATCGGCGCGGGCAGGGTGAGGTCGGCGATGGAGCCGAGTTCGACGCGCTGGTACTCCTCGATCTCGGCCAGCGCGGAGCGCAGCGCGATCGACAGCTGGATCGGCCCGGAGAGCCTGCCCTGCTCCTGCGCGCCCGCGACGACGAGCAGGTTGTCGGCGCTTCGGCGCAGGCGGGTGGACACGTGGTCGAGCCGGTAGAGCCGTTCGAGCAGGCGCACGTCCTGCTCGTCGCGCTCCAGCTCGTCGACCAGGGCCATCTGCCTGCCCACGAGGTTCTGCGTGCGCTGGGCGACGTTGGCGAACATCAGGCCGACGTTGCGCCGGGTGACCGCCTGCCGCTCGACCAGCATGGCCGCGGTGGACTGCACGCGGTTGAACGCCGCGGCGAGCTGGCCGACCTCGTCGCTGGTGGACACCTCGATCGCGGCGAACTGGACCGCCTGGGTCTCGGCTTCCTCGGTGTCGGCGACGCGGACGAGCTCGGTCTCGGCGAGGTCGGCGACCGAGGTCGCCGCCGCGGTGAGCCTGCGCAGCGGGTCGGCGATGGCGCGGCTGACCCGCAGGGCCAGGAACGCGACGAGCACGAACAGCAGCGCCGCGCCGAGACCGACGGTCCAGGCAGCGGTCTGCGCGCCGGAGGCCCGCTCCGCCGCCGCCGCGGTGACCTCGGCGGTGACCTGGTCCTGGACGCCGCGGCGCAGCCGCGACTGGTCCTGCACGGCTTCCAGCGCGTCGGCGACGAACTCGGGGCGGACCCGGGCGTTGACCGGGAGCCTGCCCTCGAGCATGTCGACCTTGCGCGCCGCGTCGCCCTGGGCGACGTCGACGACGAGCCGCGCGTGGTCGGCGCCTGCCTGCTCGACGAACCGCTCGGTGAGCATCCGCGACTGCGCGGTGGCGTTGTCGACCAGGATCCGGCCGGTCAGCGGGTCGATCGCGGCGGCGATGAACGCCATGCCACGCAGCTCGCCCTCCTCATTGGCCCGCAGCAGCGAGTCGAGGACGGTGAGCTGGCGGGTGCCCTCGGCGTCGGAGTTGGACTGCAGGACCAGCCGCAGTCCGTCGATCACCGCGCTGATGACCGCGTGGTAGGTGCGGGCGACGGCGTCGGCGGACACACCGTGGCGCAGGGCGTTCTGCCGCAGCTCGCGCAGCGAGCCGATCCGGGTCAGCGCGGAGGAGAGCTCGTCGGAGCCGTCCTCGCCGATCATGCCGAGCGCGGTGGCCGCCGCGTCGTCGACGGTGCGGTGCTGGCGGACGAGGTCGGTGTTGTCCGCGTCCGGGTCCGCCAGGTAGGCCGCGGTCAGCAGGCGCTCACGCTGCAGCTCCCACACGAGCCCACCGAAGTCTCTGGCGTGCCCGGCGACGTCGGCGGTGTTGCGCGAGGAGCGCGCGGTGTCGATCTGGCCCATCACCCACGGGACGGCGACGATGAGCACCGCCGTGAGCGGCACCAGGAGCAGCACGTTGAGCTTGCCCCGGATGCCTAACCTGCTGAGGATCATCGGTCACCTGCCGTAACGCGGGCGTTGTGCGCCTGGTGCTGGGCCCGGACCAGGTCCTCCAGGTGGGCACGCATTCCCAGGAACCTGGGGGTGCGCTTGACCGAGAGATCACGGTCGCGAGGGAGGTTGACGGTGAGGTCGGCGGCCACCCGGCCGGGGTCGCAGGCCAGGACCACGACGCGGGTGCCGAGGAAAACCGCTTCCTCGACGTCGTGGGTGACCATGAGGACCGTCTTGCCGGTGTCGCGCCAGACCTGGCGGATCAGCACCTGCATGTCTTCCTTGGTCTGCACGTCGAGCGCGCCGAACGGCTCGTCGAGCAGCAGGACCTCGGGTTCGCAAACCAACGCGCGCGCGATGGCCACGCGCTGCTGCTGGCCGCCGGAGAGCTGGCGGGGCAAGGCGGTGCGCAGGTCGGACAGACCGGTCTCGGCGAGGTACCAGTCGACCCGGCGGGCCCGCTCGGCCGCGTCGACCTTGAGCAGTTCGAGGCCGAAGGCGACGTTGCGCTCGACGCTGCGCCACGGGTACAGCGTTCCGGCCTGCGGGACCAGCCCGCGGTCGGGACCCGGCCCGTCGACCGGCGCGCCGTCGAGGGTGATCGTGCCCTCGGTCGGCGTCCGCAGCCCGGCGACCATCGCCAGCAAGGTCGACTTGCCCGACCCGCTCGCGCCGACGACGCACACGAACTCCCCTGGCTCGACCCGAAGGTCGACCCCTTCCAGGGCGCGCACCTTCCGTCCGCGCTCCTGGAAGTCCTTGCTCACCCCGCGCATATCCAGCGTTCCCGCCAGCGGAGTCATACCGCCCATCGGCCCACCCTGTCTCGCAGCAAGCGGATCATGACGTCGAACGTCACTCCCGCGATTCCGATCACGATGAGCACCGCGAAGATCTTGTCGGTCTGCATGAACCGCTGGGCCCGCACGATCCGGTAGCCAAGGCCCTCGGTCGCGGCGATCAGCTCGGCCACGACCACGAAGTTCCACGCCGCGGCGGCGTTGACCCGGATCGCGTCGAGAATGCCGGGCAGCGAGAACGGCACGATCACCTTGCGCAGGACCTCGCCGCGGGTCGCGCCTAGCGTGTAGGAGACGTCGATCATCGCGCGCGGCACCCGGCGCACAGCGTCCGCGGTCATCAGCGTGTTGAAGAAGACCGTGGCGATGAACAACAGCAGGAACTTAGACGGCTCGCCGATGCCGAACCAGATGATCAGCAACGGGATGAAGGCGCTCGCAGGCAGGTACCGCAGCACGCTGATCGCCGGGCCGAACAGGGCCTGGCCCGCCGTGAACGTGCCCATCACCAGGCCGAGCGGCACCGAGACCACCACCGCGAGGCCGAAGCCGAGCAGCACCCGCTGGACGGTGGCCCACAGGTCCGTGAACAGCTCGCCCGACTTGGCCATCTCCACGCCCGCGTCGAGCACCGAGGCCGGTGACGGCAGGAACTTGCCCGGCACCACGCCCAGCGCCCACACCGTGACCCAAATGATCACCGGCAGCGCCAGGGACAGCACGGCCAGCGTCAACGTCGACCGCTTGGAGATGCCCGCGCGGATGGTCAGCAGCGCCGACGTCCGGCGTGGCCTTGGCCTGCGCGGCAACGGGGCCCACCCCTCCCGGCCAGGCCGGGAGGGGTGGGTCTCGGTCTCGACGAGCTGACTCACCGGTCCGCCTCGACGATCACGCACTCGATCATTCGGGGACCGACTTCACGAACGAGTCGTCGAACAGGCTGTCGATGGCCGGGCGGTCCTTGACCATTCCGGAGTCCAGCATGAAGTCGACGATCTTGCCTGCCTGGTGGTTCAGGTGGGCGGGTGTGGTGCCCGGGGTGAACGCGTCCAGGTTCTGCTGGCGGGTGAAGATCGTGGTGCCCGCGTCGTAGGACTTGTACTCGTCGGCGCTGACGCCACCGCGCTTGGCCATGATGTCCACGGCCTTGTCCTTGTTGTCCTTGATCCACTGCACCGTCTCGAACCAGGTGGTGACCAGCGCCTGGACCTCCTTGGGGTGGTCCTTGACGAAGTCGGCCTTGAACACCAGGTGGTCGGGGATCGCGCCGGGGAACTCCGCGGAGGTGGCGATGGCGGTGCTGCCCTTGCGCTCCAGCGCGGTGCTGGTGAACGGCGCGAACGCGCCGACCGCGTCGACCTGGCCCGCGGCGAACGCGGCGGCCGCGGCGTCGGTGGCCAGCGGGACGAGCTCGATGTCCTTCTCCGTCAGGTTGGCCTCGGCGAGCGCGAGCAGCAGCAGGTAGTGATCCACCGTGTACTGCTCGACCGCCACCTTCTTGCCCTTCAGCCCCGCGATGCTGGTGATGCCCTCCGCGGCGATGATCTTGTCATTTCCGGTGGAGTTGTCGTTCACCAGGACGATCTTTTGCTGCGCGCCGCCACTGACCGAGGCCAGTGTGTCGTTGAGCGTCTGGCTGTTGGCGTCGATCGCACCGGTGGCGAGAGCGTTGAGGCTGTCGGTGTAGCTGTCGAAGTACTTGAGTTCGACGTTGACGCCGTTCTTGGTGAAGAGACCTTGTTCCTGGGCGACCTGCCACGGGAACCAACCGGGCCACGCGCTGAATCCGAGCGTGACCTTGGCCCCGGATTCGGCGGTGCTGGACGAACAGGCCGAGGTGACACCGGCAACCGCCAAAACGCAGGCGAGGGCGGCGAACAGTCTCGTGAGCGGGCGAGACACCACTGTCGTACTCCTGGGGACGAGGATGGGAGATCGGTGCTGCGGTTTCGGAGTTCTTCCCGTTTATCCGGGATATAACTCGGGGAAAGCATGGGCATTGGTTCTTCGTCGACAACCGTCGATGAAGTACCGCCCAATTCCAGGCCGCAAGGGACTCCCCTCCCCGCTGGGTGTCGACCGGGTCCGTGTCACGTTCGCCCGCGCGCTCCCCCGGAATGCGGAGACCGCACACCCCGCGTAGCCGAACCCCGACATCGAACACGCCCTCCACCTGACCTGGCACAACCCTGCGCGCCAGACCCTAACGGGACCCGCTACCGGTGCCGGATACCGGGATCCCGATATCACCCGATCGGAGTAATGGACTAGACCGGATGTTACTCACTGCAATTGTCGCGCAGATCACGCAGGCATTACTCCGAATAGCCTAGACGGATTACCGGCCCGCAAAGTTCTCGCTAATAGCGTCTCCCTGGTTGCGCAGTCGAGATGTGCGGGCCACCTGGATTTTCTCGCTAGTTCCACTTTCGCCGAAATACCCGCGCGGGGGACGGCCACTACCAGGCGTCGTCGCGGAGCACGGTGAAGCCCGCCTGGTCGTCGTCGCCATCGCCGCCGGTCGGCCGATCGGGTGTGGCGAAGATCTCTTCGGCGGTGGCGGCCTCGGCCACCTTCGCCTCAGCCGCGGCGAGGCCCGCCAACGCCTTGTCGAGCTGGGCCTCGGCGGTGCGCAGCCGCTCGCTCTTCCACATCTCGCTCATGTCGCGCCCCGGCTCTATCGCGCGCCCGCGGGCCACACGCCGCTGGCGAGGAACTCGTCCAGGACCGCCGCGTGCGGCTCGATCGCGAGACCTTGATCGGCCAGCCAGGCGTCATCGAAATAGGTATGGGTATAGCGCTCGCCGCCGTCGCACAGCAGCGTGACGACGCTGCCCGATTCCCCGGCGGCGCGCAGCTCGCCGACGAGCTGCAGCGCGCCCCACAGGTTGGTGCCAGTCGAGCCGCCGACCCGGCGCCCGGTGACCCGCTCGATCATCCGGACCGCGGCGATCGACGCGGCGTCCGGCACCTTGATCATCCGGTCGATCACCGTGCCGAGGAACGACGGCTCGACCCGCGGCCTGCCGATCCCCTCGATCCGCGAACCGACGCTGCCGGTCAGCTCGGGCGCGGCGTCGCGCCACGCGTCGAAGAACACCGAGTTCTCCGGGTCGACCACGGCGAGCCGGGTGTCCAGCGCGCGGTAGCGGATGAACCGGCCGATGGTCGCGCTCGTGCCGCCGGTGCCCGCGCCGACCACGACCCACGCGGGCTCGGGGTTGGGCTCCTTGGCCATCTGCTCGAAGATCGACTCGGCGATGTTGTTGTTGCCGCGCCAGTCGGTGGCCCGCTCGGCGTGGGTGAACTGGTCGATGTAGTGGCCGTCGAGCTCATCGGCCAGCCTGCGCGACTCGGCGTAGATCTGGCCGGGCTCGTCTACGAAGTGGCAGCGGCCGCCCTGGCGCTCGATCAGCTCGACCTTCTCGCGGCTGGTCGTGCGCGGCATGACGGCGATGAACGGCAGGCCGAGCATGCGGGCGAAGTACGCCTCGGAGACCGCGGTGGACCCGCTGGACGCCTCGATGACCGGGGTCCCGTCCACGATCCAGCCGTTGCACAGCGCGTAGAGGAACAGCGACCGCGCGAGACGGTGCTTGAGCGAGCCGGTCGGGTGGGTCGACTCGTCCTTCAGATAGAGCTGGACGTTCCAGTCGGACGGCAGCGGGAAGGGCAGCAGGTGCGTGTCCGCGCTGCGGTTGGCGTCGGCCTCGATGATCCGGATCGCCTGGCAGACCCACGCCCGGGTCTTGGAGCTGCACCGGTCGATCGCGGTCATCGCGCGAGCAGGACGAACAGCAGCGCGAGCGCCGCCGGGACAGACTGGACGAACAGGATGCGCTTGGACACCGTCGCCGCGCCGTAGAGGCCCGCGACGATCACGCAGACCAGGAAGAACACCTTGAACGCGAAGTCATCGGCGACGAGGCCGTAGACCAGACCCGCCGCGAGGAAGCCGTTGTAGAGGCCCTGGTTGGCCGCCAGGGTCGCCGACTCCTCGGCGAACTCCTTGGTCGTGCCGAACGCGGCCCGCCCGCGCGGGGTCTTCCAGAGGAACATCTCCAGCACGAGGATGTAGACGTGGATCAGGGCGACCAGCCCGACCAGCACCGCGGCGACAATGCCCACTGAGTTACTCCTCGTCGGATTCGGTGTCGCCGCGCAACTCGGCGCGCAGCCGGTCGCGTTCGGCGTAGCGCTCGGCCAGGCCCGCGGTGACCCGCTCGTTGAGGCCGCGGAACAGCAGCAGGCCCAGCGGGAAGCCCACGACGATGCCGATGGCCAGCGCCACCAGCAGCGGGATGTCGAACAGACTCAGCGCCGCGGTGACCGCGGCGACGATCGCCACCCTGGCCAGCGAGTACAGCGCGATGTCACGGCCGAGGTGCTTGGTCTCCTGCACGTCCTGGACGTTACTCGGCATGCCCGCGCTCCTCGTCGACGGTGTTCGGCCTGCCCTCGAACCTGGTCGAGAGGACCACCGTCGAGCGGGTCCTGGCCACGCCCTTGATCCGGCGCAGGCGGCTCAACGCGCGTTCGAGGTCGTCGACCGTGGCGACCCGGACCTTGACGACGAACGACTCGTCACCGGCGACCCGGTAGCAGGACTCGACCTCGTGCAGCTCGGCGAGCGCGTCGGCGACGTCCTCGTCGTCGGCGGTGTCGGTCGGGTGGATCGACACCAGGGCCGTGACGCCGAGGCCGACCGCCCTCGGATCGACGACGGCGTGGTAGCCGGTGATCACACCGGCGGTCTCCAGCTTGCCGACGCGCTCGTGCACCGCGGACGCCGACAACCCCACCTGCCTGCCTAGATCGGCGTAGGTGACCCGGCCGTTGGTGCGCAGGGCAGCGATAATTCGACGATCCACGGTGTCCACGGCGAAAGCCTACGACGCCTGCGGCCCGTGTCCGAACCGGCCGTTTTGTCCCTTACTACCTCTTTACCATCAGCCAACCGTTCGAGTACCCGACGGGCGAGATGCCACGATGCTCCTGTTTGCGGCGGATTTTCACGGCAAGGAGGCGGCGAAGGTGACCATCGGGCACGTCGGAGAGCGGCTGCTGACCCCAGGGGAGGTCGCGGCCCTGTTCCGGGTCGACCCCAAGACAGTCACCCGCTGGGCCACCGCGGGCCGTATCGGCTCCATCCGCACCCCAGGCGGGCACCGCCGCTTCCGCGAGTCGGAGGTCAAGGCGCTGCTGGCCGAGCTGACCACGGAGGCGGGCGAGCAGTCCGCGCCCATGTAACGGACAAACCGGCTAACCTCGAACATCTCACTACAGATGTTGCCGGAGGTGCCTCGATGACCTACCTACTCGCCGTGGTCGGCGCGCTCACCATCGCGGTCCTGCTCTGGCGTGCCTTCGGCCCCCAAGCCGCCGAGGTCCCGTCCCGCCGTACGACCGTGGCTCCCGACGACGACCCGGAGTTCCTGCGCAAACTCGACCAGCGCAAACCCCGCCCGGACGACGAGCCGCCCGCGTAGCGCGCGGAACGGCACGGTCGACGCATAGCGTTCTCAATGGCGCTAATGCGTCGACAAAGGGCACCTGAACGAACCGACGTCAAGCGGCCGGGCTGGGAATTCACTCGATCGCGGCGTGGCGCGCCTTTGGGCTTGTTGATCGTGAACCGCGCGAAGTAATCTCCCCGCGCAGTAGTTCGCCGCCCAGTCAAGGGGAACCCGCGCCGTGGAATTCGCCAATTTCCATCATGCCTATTCGCACGTGGTGCGAGACCTTGTCAACGATCCCGAATACCACTATTCGCGAGACGGTTTCCCCGTCGCCGAGCGAATCGGTGTGCGGTTCCGGGTCGCCGACGCGAGCCAGCGGATCCCGGTGGTGCCGACCAGGCGGCTCGACATCGCCGCCTGCTTCGCCGAGGCGCTGCGGTGCCTGTCCGACCATGAGGACCACCTGCGCGCCGTCGCCGACCAGCTGCGCGACAACCCCGACAGCGCGCGGGCGGACGTCCCTGGCTCGCTCGGGCTGTGCTTCATGATCCGCGAGGCGGCCCTGCACTGTGTCGCCTTCGTCGAGGCGGACGACGTGTACCAGGGGATGGCGCACGGCGTCTTCACCTTCACGTTCCTGCAGGAACTGCTCGCCAGGGAACTCGGCGTCGCGGTCGGCTCCTACACCCACTCGGTCGGCTCGACGCACCTGTCCGACAGCGACCGCGAACGCGCCACCGCGATGCTCGCCGACCCGTCCTTCTGGGACGCCGACGCGCCGCGGTTCCCGTCGATGCCCGATGGCGACAACTGGCCGTACGTGCGCGCGGCGTTCGCCCAGCAGGCGGCGCCCGGCCTGCCCGAGTACTGGGCGCAGGTGGCGGTGCTGTTCGAGCTCGACGGCACGCTGCGGCGCGGGGAGCCGGTCGGCGATGAGCTGGTGGCGCGGCTGTCCCCGCTCTACCGCTGGCTCGTCCAGCACCGCCTGCCCAGCACGATCCTGGTGGGGAGCTGAACCTGTGAGCACGAAGTTCGAGGAGACCACGGATCTGATCGGGTACCTGACCGTGTTCGACGAGATCGGCCTGGGCACAGGTCAGGTGCGCACCCTGCTCGACTACGGCTGCGGCCCGGGCACGGTGACGGCCAGGGCTGCCGAGGTGGGCGACGCGGAGATCTTCGCCGTCGACGGCGAGGAGCGCCTGCTCGACGTGGCCCGGCGCGAACACGCCCACCCGCGGGTCACCTACCACCTGCTCGGCGACGCCGGGTTGGCCTTCCTGCCCGACGACTCCGTCGACGCGGCGATGTCGTGCTCGGTGTTCGTCAGCGGCGCGGACCCGGCCGAGGTGCGCGCCGACGTCGCCGAGATCCACCGGGTGCTCCGACCAGGCGCGCGGTACGCGGTGCTCGACACGAATCCCGACGCCGACGGTGTGCGCTTGGCCACATTCCAGGCCTGTCTCGATGTTTTCAGCGAAGCCGGATTCACGGATCTGCGGGTACGCGAACCACTGCTCGACGCACTGCCCGACGAATCGACGCGACCGCCGTTCCTCATTGTCTCCGGCGCGAAATAGCGGCCAATTCGAGAACCGCACGAATTAGCGCCCACGAAATACGACAGCCTCGCCGCGAAACTCTGCGGCGAGGCTGTCGTCGTTCTTGAAGGGGCTAGCGGGGGAAGTCGTCGGCCACGGTCGCGGCCAGTTCCAGCAGCGCGACCCTGGTCTCAGGCGCCAGGCGGTCCAGCTCGATCTCCGCGCCCTCCTCCAGGTGCGGGTCGAACGGGATGCGGCACACCGCGCGGCAGCGGGAGCCGAAGTGGGCGGCCAGTTTGTCCAGGTCGACCGACCCGGACTTCGGGCGCACCGAGTTGATCACCGCGACGGACCGGGCGACCAGGTCGCGGTAGCCGTGGGCGTCGAGCCAGTCCAGCGTGGCCGAGGCGCTGCGGGCGCCGTCGACCGAGCCGGACGAGACGATCACCAGCGAGTCGGCGATGTCGAGCACGCCCTTCATCGCCGAGTGCATCAGTCCGGTGCCGCAGTCGGTGAGCACGATGTTGTAGAAGTGCTCCAGCAGGGTGACGGTCCGCCGGTAGTCGGCCTCGCTGAACGCCTCCGACACCGCCGGGTCCTGCTCGCTGGCCAGGACCTCAAGCCGCGACGGACCCTGCGAGGTGTAGGCACGGATGTCGCTGTAGCGGCGGATCCGGTCGGCGTCGCGCAGCAGGTGGCGGACGGTCGCGGTGGTCTCCAGCGGGATCTTCTGGCTGAGCGTGCCGCGGTCGGGGTTCGCGTCGACCGCGATCACCCGGTCACCGCGCAGCGACGAGAAGGTGCTGCCGAGGGTGGTGGTCGTGGTGGTCTTGCCGACGCCGCCCTTGAGGCTGAGCATCGCGATCTTGTAGCAACCACGCAGCGGCTGGTTGACCCGGGCGATCAGCTCGCGCCTGCGCAGGTCGGCCGGGCTCTCGCCGACGTTGACGAGGTGGCCGGTGGCGACGTAGACGGCCTTGCGCCAGCCCGACTGCGGGGCGCGCTTGGCCTGCTTGAGCAGGCGGGCCGAGGACAGGTCGTGGCCCTGCTCGGAGACCTGCGGGGGGCGCGGGGCGGGCTGCTGCTGACCCGGCTGGCCCTGCGGGTAGCCGTACTGCGGGCTGTATCCCGGGTGCGCGTACTGACCCTGGTTCACCTGGTGCGGGCCGGACTGGCCGGGATTCGCCCCGTACTGGTTCACCGTGTGCGGGCCGGACTGACCGGGATTCACCGTGTGGGGACCGGACTGACCGGGATTCACCGTGTGGAGACCGGACTGACCGGGATTCACCGTGTGGGGACCCGACTGGCCGGGGTTCACCGTGTGCGGGCCGGACTGGCCCGCGGGCGTCACGCCGGGCTGGGCCGCGGGGTCACCGTGCGGGCCGGACGAGGCCGGATCGGGGTGTCGGGTCGAGTCCGTGGCCGCCTCCTCGTCCAGGTGGGATTCGCCCTGTTCCTGGGCTGGGCCGAAGTCGGGTTCGGTGGCGTCCGCAGGCGGCCGCCAGGCCAGGTCTGACTCTTCTCGGCGTCCAGTCACCCGCGCGACTCCTCCTACCAGTACAGCTGAATCCCTCAAGAACGACCGTAACGCACTTCGCATGAGCAACCGCAGGTGAGGGGCATTAGGCGCTGTCCTGTGGGTGCGGTGCGTGGGATCCGTGATCCGGGTGGTTCCTGGGCGTGCGGGCGGGAAGCCGCACGTACTGGGTGTACTTGGGATTTCCGCCCGTGCGGCCAGGGGCCGCCCGGGCGCGGATAGCGCGCGCCGGACCCGCAGGACAGCGCCTAAGCGTAGGAGTGCAAGCCCGCGATCACCAGGTTGATGAAGAAGAGGTTGAACACGATCATCGCGAAACCGACCGAGTTGATCACCGCGGCCCGGGTGCCGCGCCAGCCCGCCGTCGCCCGCGAGTGCAGATAGCCCGCGTAGACGACCCACGCGACGAACGCGACGGTCTCCTTGGGGTCCCAGCCCCAGAACCGGCCCCACGCGGCCTCGGCCCAGATCGCGCCGCAGATGATGCCGAAGGTGTAGATCGGGAAGGCGAAGATCGTGGTGCGGTAGGCCAGCCGGTCGAGGGTGTCGGCGTCGGGCAGCTTCGGGCCGAACTTGGCGAACTTCGCCGGGTTCGCGTCGTGCCTGGTGCGCATCAGGTACAGCACGCTGACCACGCCGGGAACCAGGAACAGGCCGCTGGAGATGATCGCGGCCGAGACGTGCACGATCAGCCAGTACGACTGCAGCGCGGGCTGGACCGGGGCGGCGTCGGTGTAGAGGACCGTGCCGCCGAGGAACATCAGGATCACGATCGGGGTGAGCACGAAGACGCCGAGCCTGCGCACGTCGAACTTGCTCATCAGCACGATCCACGCGGTCACCGCGACGAGGGTGACGGCCATGCCGTACTCGTACATGTTGCCCCACGGCGCGCGGTGGGTGGCCACACCGCGCAGGACCAGGGCGGACAGGTGCAGCAGTGCGCCGAGCACGGTCAGCGCGACCGCGATCCGGCCGAAGCGCTCCGGGCGGTCGCGGGCCGGGGCGTCCTCGATCCGGCCGATGACCGGCGCGCCCGCGCCGACCAGCTCCTTGGCCTCGGACTTCTTCGCCGCGCGGTTGAACGCCTGCTCGACCGCGTAGCAGATCATCGCGAAGACGTAGACGAGCGCGGCGGCGCTGTAGGTCCAGTCGCTGTAGGTCGACAGCGTCTCGTTGACCGGCATCAGGTTCCCCTCCTGGGACTGAGCAGCTCGGCGGCGACCGTTCGGAACTCCTCGCCGTATCCCGCCTGGTCGGTGCGGGCGAGCCCGCCGACCTCGACCACCGTACGACCCTCATCCTGAGGGACCGCACGCACCCACAGCCTTCGCCGCTTGACGGTGAGCGACGCGCCGAGGCCGAGGATCATCAGCACCGCGCTGACGAGCACCCACACCTGGGTCGGGTCGTGTGAGACCTGCAGCGACACCCACCGCTCGACCCCGTCGAAGCGGATCTTCGTGCCGTCGTCGAGGGTGATCGCCTCGCCGGGCCGCAGGTTCTCCCTGGCCACCTTCGTGAGCCTGCCGTTGTCCACCATCGACTGGTCGATCCCGAAGATCGACTGGCCGCGGCCGGAGTCCAGGCCGGAGTCACCGCGCAGCACGTCGACGGCGACGGCCGGGTCGCGCAGGTCGGGGAAGCCGGAGGTCAGCAGCTTGTCGTGCATCAGGGCGGTCGGGGCGAGCAGGCCGGTGACGACGAGCTGGCGCTTGCGTCGCTCCTCCGAGTCGGTCACCCCGGGCGGGTCGAACTTGGTGGCGCCCTCCGACAGCAGCGTCAGGTTGTCCACCGGCCGCCACTGGATGGTCTGCCGCCGCTCCTCGCCGTTGGGCCACACGACGGTGAACGTCGGCGCGTAGCCGTGGCCGAGCAGGTAGACCCGGTCGCCCGCGGTCCGCAGCGGCGAGTTGACCTGCAGGTCGTACGGCCGCCAGGTGTTGGCCGCGAGGTCGGCGCCCGCCTGGTAGTCGATCTTGGCGGTGAACATGTCGGCCTGGCCGGTTGGCAGGTAGTCGGCCTTGAAGTCGTTGACCCGCACGCAGAACGGACTCAGGTCGGTCCCGTCGACGCGCAGGCCGGGCCGGAACGAGTCGTAGTTGAGGGTGCCCGAGTTGCAGAACTCGGAGCCGTCGGCCTTGACGATGACCTGGCCCTCGTAGTTGAACATCTTGCCGAGGGCGAGCGCGACGATGAGGCCGAGCATGGCGAAGTGGAAGATCAGGTTGCCGGTTTCGCGCAGATAGCCGCGCTCCGCGCTGACACTGCGCGCCCCGTCGGCCTCCTCGCGCTCGACCAGCCGCCACCCGCGCAGCCGCGCGCGGGCCGCGGCGATCACGTCGGCCGCGGCCGCGTCGAGGTCGGCGGTCTCGTGGTGCGGCAGCCGGGCGAGGTTGCGCGGGGTCAGCACCGGCTGGGCCCGCAGCGCCTTGGCGTACTCGAAGGTGCGCGGCAGCAGGCAGCCGACGAGCGAGATGAAGAGCATCAGGTAGATCGCGGAGAACCAGACGCTGGCGTAGACGTCGAAGAACTGCATCCGGTCGAGCAGCGTGCCCCACCAGCCATGGCCGGCGATGTACGCGGTGACGTTCGGCGGGTTCAGCGACCGCTGCGGCAGCAGCGCGCCGGGCATCGCGGCGAGGGCGAGCAGGAACAGCAGGATCAGTGCCGTCCGCATCGAGGTCAGGCCGCGCCAGGTGTTGCGCAGGAAAGCGATCACAGTGGCAGCTTCACATCAGAGATCACCGTGTTGCGCAGCCACCCCACGACATCGGCCCACAGCCCGGTGACCAGCATGATCCCGACGATGAGCAGCAGCGCGCCGCCGACGAGCTGGATCGCGCGGCCGTGCGTCCGCAGCCAGGTCGACGCCTTGACCGCCCACCGCACGCCGACCGCGATGAGCAGGAACGGCACCCCGAGACCGATGCAGTAGATCAGGACGAGTAGGTAGCCGCGGGCGGCGTTGCCGCCGGTGGAGGCCGCCATCGAGAGCACGCCCGCGAGCGTCGGGCCAAGGCAGGGCGTCCAGCCGAGCCCGAAGATGCCGCCCAGGATCGGCGCCCCCGCGAGGCCCATGCGCGGCACCTTGTGGGAGCGGAGGTCCTTCTGCATGACCGGGATGAGCCCGATGAACACCAGGGCCATCGCGATCGTCAGCACGCCGCCGATGCGCTGGATGAGGTCCTGGTTGACCAGCAGCGCGTCGGCCAGCCAGACCAGACTCCCGATACCCGCCGCGAAGACGACCGTGAACCCGAGAACGAACAGGCCCACAGCGCCGAGTACCCGGAACCGACCTTCCTTACGGCCTTCGTCAGTACTGACGGCAGGCGCCTCGGCGCCGACGAGGGCGGCCAGGTAGGCGAGGTAGCCGGGCACGAGCGGGACCACGCACGGGGAGGCGAAGGAGATCATCCCGGCGAGCAGCGCGACCCCGGCGGCCAGCAGCAGCGGGCCGGACGTGGCGAGCTCAGTGGGATCCACCCGTTCAGGGTATTGAGTGGGTTCATGGACCCGTTCGGCCGGGTTTCCCCCGAGCGACGGGGCTCACTCGTAAGGTGGTCCACAACGGACACGAGGGGCTGCTCGGATGACCACGGACGACCTGGACTGCCGGTGCCTGATCTGCGAGGACCACGGCGACGGGCTTGACGACGCGGACGCCCGACTGGTCGCGACCGTCAGCGACCCTGGCTGGGGTGTCCTGACGATGACGGACGACGAGACCGACACGGTCTGGGCGTTCACCGTCGGCCTGTGGCACTCCTTCCGCGCGCCCGAGGTCGCCATGTTCGGGCTCAGGCCGCCGACGATGACGCGCTGTCTCAACCACGTCGGGAACCTCGTCGCCGACGGACGGACACTGGCCGCGGGCGACGATGTCGGCGCGGTCTTCGGCGATGGCCTGCCATCCAGGCTCACGCCCGTGGACGCGGCGTGGCACAAGATTCTCTTCGGCACGTCGGTCGGCTTCTACGGCTCGACGCTCGCGGTTCCGTTCCTGCAGTTGCTCTGGCCGGACCCGAACAGCCGGTTCCCGGGCGAACCGGGCTTCGCGCCGGAGTTCACCGGCTGGCAGCCGATGCTCTGGCTCGGTCCCGACCGGCATCCGGCCGGGACGTGGACCGCGCAGGTCTGAGCTACTCCTTGAGGAGTCCGTCGATCACGGGCTCAAGGTCCGCGGCGAGCAGGTCCCGCAGGTACACCGCGGCCATCCGGCCCTGTTTGTCGATGACGAAGGTCAGCGGCACGACCGAGCGCGGGAAGCCCTTCAGCGGCAGCAGGCTGCGGCCGGACGGGTCGTAGATCGACGGGTAGTTGATCCCGCGGTCCTTCATGAAGTCCCGTGGCTCGTCCCTGCCGGTCTCACGGACATCGATCCCCAGCACCTGTGCGCCGCGCGAGCCGTACGCGTCCTGGAGCTTCTGCATCTCCGGGGCCTCGGTGCGGCACGGGCCGCACCACTGGCCCCAGACGTTGACCACCACGACCTTGCCCCGGTAGTCCGACAGCTTGAGCGTCTTGGACTCGTCGACCAGGTCCGCGCCGGACACCTCTGGCAGCACCTTGCGCTCGGCGGCCGGGTACTCGATCTCGGTCTGGCCGTTCGGGGAGACGAACACGAACTCCGTGCCCGAGGCGACCGCGTCCTTGCCCGTCGAGCACCCGGCGAGGAACGCGAGGACGGCCGCGAGCAGGAGCGGCCTCATGCGCCGGTGACCTTCGGGTCGCTGACGCCCGCGGGCTCGGCGTAGCGGAGGCCGACAAGTTCCTCGTCCTCGAAGACGAGGCTGGTCAGCGAGGCCAGCGAGCACTGCCGGTAGGCCGGGTTGTGCCAGAGCCGCTTGCCCTCCAGGTACCGCCGGATCGTCCACACCGGCAGCTGGTGCGACACGCACACCGCCTCGTGGCCCTCGGCCGCCGCGCGGGCGCGGTAGACCGCGGCGAGCATGCGGTGCGCGATCTCCAGGTACGGCTCACCCCAGGACGGGGTGAACGGGTCGCGGAGGTGCGGCCAGTTGGCGGGCGACTTCAGCGCGCCGTCACCGACGGAGACCTTCTTGCCCTCGAAGACGTTCGCCGCCTCGATGAGCCGGGGATCGGTGGCCAGCTCCAGCCGGTGCGAGGCCGCGATCGGCGTTGCGGTCTGCTGCGCGCGCTCCAGCGGGGAGGCCACGACGTGCACGATGTCGTTGTCCCGCAGGTGCTCGGCGACGGTCAGCGCCTGGCGCTCACCGGTCGCCGAGAGCCGGAAGTTCGGCAGGCGGCCGTAGAGGACGCCGGTCGGGTTGTGGACCTCGCCGTGGCGCATCAGATGGACGATCGTCTTGCTCACGACGGCTCCTTGGCTGCGGCGGCGGCGGCGGCCGCGGGTCCCATGGCGGCCTCGATCTCGGCGAACGCCGCGTCGTCGAGGGCGGCGCTGACGAACCACGCCTCGAACGCGCTGGGCGGGGCGTAGACGCCGTGGTCGAGCAGTGCGTGGAAGAACGCGGGGAAGCGCCATGTCTGCGCGGCCTTGGCGCCCGCGTAGTCGATGACCTCGTCCTCGGTGAAGAACACGCTCACCAGGTTGCCCGCGAACTGCACCCGGTGCGGCACGCTCGCCGCGGTCAGCGCGTCGGTGAACAGCGCGCCGAGCCGCTTGGCGTTGGCGTCGAGCGCGGCGTAGACCGACGCGTCGGCCGCGCGCAGCGTGGCGAGGCCCGCGGCGACGGCAACGGGGTTCCCCGACAGCGTCCCGGCCTGGTAGACCGGGCCGACCGGGGCCAGCCGCGACATCACGTCGGCGCGACCGCCGAACGCGGCGGCGGGCAGGCCGCCGGACATGACCTTGCCGAAGGTGTAGAGGTCGCCCTCGACGCCCTCCAAGCCGAACCAGCCAGCCGACGACACGCGGAAACCGGTCATCACCTCGTCCATGACCAGCAGCGCGCCGTGTTCGCGGGTGATCTCGCGCAGGCCCGCGTTGAAGCCCGCGACCGGGGCGACCGCGCCCATGTTGCCCGCCGCCGCCTCGGTGATCACCGCGGCGATGGTCGAGCCATGCTCGGCGAACGTCGCGCGGACCGCGGCGAGGTCGTTGTACGGCAGGACGATCGTGTCCTCGGCCTGCGCGCCGGTGACACCCGGCGTCGTGGGCAGGCCCAGGGTGGCCACGCCGGAGCCCGCCTCGGCGAGCAGCGCGTCGACGTGGCCGTGGTAGCAGCCCGCGAACTTGACGATGCGGCTGCGGCCGGTGAACCCGCGCGCGAGCCGGATGGCGCTCATCGTTGCCTCGGTGCCGGAGTTGACCAGCCGGACCTGCTCGACCGGCGCGACCCTGGCGATGATCTCCTCGGCGAGGTCGACCTCACCCGCCGTCGGGGTGCCGAACGACAGCCCGTCACCCGCGGCGCGGCGCACGGCCTCGACGACGGCCGGGTGCGCGTGCCCCAGGATCATCGGGCCCCACGAGCAGACCAGGTCGACATAGCGGTTGTCGTCGGCGTCGAAGAGGTAGGGACCGGTGCCGCTCACCATGAACCGCGGCGTCCCGCCGACGGCGTTGAACGCCCGGACCGGCGAGTTGACCCCGCCCGGGATGGCGGCTTTGGCCCGGTCGAACAACGCGGCCGAGCTGCTGACGTGTGCCTGGCTGACCTCGGAAGTCACCAGCCCAGTGTTCCAAACCGCGCCGCGATCACCGCGAGCGGGAGCGCACCGCCAGGACGAGCTGCCGCACGGCGTCCAGCACGAGGATCAACGCGACCACCGCGACCGCGACCGCGCCCGCGACCCACTGCCCGTGGAATCGGTCCACGACCAGGTCAGGGCGGCCGCGAACCATGCCGATCGGGTCGACGCCCTTGCCCCACATCCACACCGCGAGCCAGCCGAGCAGTGCCGCCGCGACGACCAGGGCGACAGCCACGATGGCCCGGCGCGGCTGGTTGACCGTGCCCTCACGGTCCGGCCAGGCCAGGTCGGTGTCCTCGGTCACGACGTCGGTCATTCGGTCAGCTTCTCATGCTCTGCAGCACGGTGTACTCGCGGACATCCGTGCGGGCGAGCAGGCAGACCACGACCGCCCACGCCAGGACTAACGCGCCGCCGACAGCGAGGGTGAGCGTGGAGCCCGTCGAGTTGGCCACGGCGGGCGCGCACAACACCCCAACCAGTGCGCTGATGAACAGCGCGATCCGCGCCCACGCCCGGCCCGTGCGCATCGGGAACGCCACCGCCAACGACACCAGTGCCGAGATCGCGGCGCCGAGGCCGAGGTAGCCGAGTTCGCGGTCGGACACGCCGAGGAGCAGCGCGGCCAGCGCGGACCCGGTCAGCGCGCCCGCGAAGGCGCCGTTGACCGCGCAAGGACGGTTGACAGGTAAGTGGACCCTCACGGGAGTTATGTAGCCGCGAGGGTGGGTCGTGTTACTTGGCGAGGATCACGCTGCCGGATGCCGCTTGACCGCGTCGAAGTACTCGGCCGATTCCTTGGTGAACATGAAGTACACCGCGGCGCCGACCAGCGCGATCTGCACGACCGTGATGATCGTGTCGGTCGTGTTGCTGCTGGCGAGGGACAGGACGTTGAGCAGCAGTCCGAGGCCACCGAGCACCGCGAGCACGACCCGCGCCCAGTTCCGTCCCGCGCGCATCTTGAACGCGAAGAGCAGATACAAACCGAAGAACGCGGCGGCGACGATGGCCGCGAACACCAGCCCGATCGTCAGCGCGTTGTCGATGTCGGCGTCGGTGTAGGACGTGCCGCTCTCCCGCAAGGTCTTGACGACCTCGTCGCGGAAGGTGTCCTTGCCGATCGTGAAGGTGAGAATGAACCCGACGATGCCGAGCACGCCGCTGGCCAGCCAGAGCTGGAACGAGCGGTCGACCGACGGCGGCCGGTGCGGAGCCGCGCGCGGCGGCTCGAAGGGCCCATTCGGGTAGGCGGGGTAGCCCGATTCGGGTGTAGACATGCCCCGACGGTAAGCCCAGGACGGTGCCCCTGCATATCAAACGGGCGGAGTTGACTCGACCAGGCTACTGAGCGCGGCCCGCAACCCGGCCGCGTCGCGCGCCCAGGCCAACACGGTGGTGCCGTCGTCAAGTTCCAGCGGCACCTCATCGGTCTTGCGCGGCACGGTCCACCCGCCGCCGAGCGCGCGGGCGCCCGCGTCCGGGATCTCGTCGGCCACCCGGACGATCCGCTCGACGGCCAGGGTCTCGGTGCCCGCCCGCAGGCGGTGCGCGGTCAGCTCCACAGAACACTCGCGCTTCCGCGCACTTACCCACCCGGCGGTAAGCCCCGCGAGGCCCACCGCGACGGCAGCCCAAGCGATCCAGTGCACGGGCCCGGTGACCAGTTCGAGCACCGCGCCCGTGATGGCGAAGACCGGACCCCAGAGCACCGGCCACCAGGTGGACCCCGGCTCGGTGTGGAGGACCGGCCCGTCGGTCATCGCTCGTAGCTCACTTTGAAGAACTCCCGCGACTTGGGCATGTAGAGCAGGCCGAGCGCCACGACGATCAACAGGGCGCTGACCAGCCCGAGGATCCCGACCCGGCCGATCGTGTACTGGAACAGCGCGGCGAACACGCCGACGGTGACCAGGAGAGTGCGTGCCTTGCGCACGCCGCCACGGGCCTTGTAGGCGAGAAGGACGAAGAAGCCGAGGAACATGATCGACCCGAGCAGCAGCCACCAGGACAGCCCGGTCGCGGTCCGCTCCAACTCGGCCTGGCTCAGCTCCGGCCGCTGCTTGATCGTCTCGGCGATCAGCCTGCCGCGCAGGGCGAAGAACAGGATCGACCCGATCACCCCGGCCACACCCGCGGCCACCCACACCCAGAACGAGGCCTTCACAGCCCCAGGCGCGTCGACACGGTTCTCCCCCGCGGCGGTCGCCTCGTCGGCGGTCGGCATGACAGGGGGCTCAGCCTTGGACTCATCACTAGTCACGGCGCGACCATACAAGGCCACGATCGGACCAACCGGACACCACCGAGGCTGGGCCAACGACGAGCAGCGCTAGTGGTCACGACCGGAGGTTCGTCGGAACCACTAGTTTTGGGTGAGATCGGCGGTGATCGGTCCGGGCCGACGGTCGGGGATGAAGCTGTACCCCAGACCTGTCGGCGTCTGGCTGATCGTGGTGTAGCCGGTGGTGCGGCACAGCTCGTTGGGAGACGCGGGATCGGGTTCGCGCGTCTCGCGCAGCACGATCGCCTCCTGGGAACCGCGCTCCAGGGTCAGCGCACCCGTGCAGCCAAGGCCGGGATAGGTCGCCGTGCCCACCTGCTCGCCGAACTGGCCTTGCTTGAAGGTGATCTCGGCGGTGTAATCCTTCGCGCGCGGGTCCTGTGCCGCCATCGGGTCCTGCACGCGGGCGCCCTTCCAGGCGCCGATCCAGTCGGTCGGGACCCGGCCCACCTGTTCGGTGCACTGCGAAGTGGTCAGCAGGGCGGACATGTCGCGCTTCGGGTAGGGGCCGAGGATGCCGCTGTTGTAGCTGATCATCGCCAGGTCGCCCCACAGGCCGCGGTAGCCGTACCAGGGTTGGTCGCGCAGGGCACGCGCGTCGGTCCAGGTCGGCCACCGGGTGTCCTTGCCGGTCTTGTCGGTGCCCAGCTGCTGCCCGTCGGTCCGCGAGAACTCGCCCACGAACGCATAGGAGGCGTGCGAGCCGTTCGCCGAGAACGTCACGGGGTGGTCGCCTTCGGTGTCGAGGCGCTCCCACGTGACCTGGCAGGCGGGCACCTTGTGTTTCGAGAACGCCACCCCGACCGCCCGGTCGCCGTCGACCTGCACGGCCACGCGCTCCCAGTCGGCCTCGTGGTCGTTGTTGAAGTTGTTGTACGCGTAGAAGAGCCAGTACACGTACGCGCCGACCCCCGGCCGCTCGCCCGGCAGGTACTCCCAGTACACCGGCGCGGTGACCACACCGTCCACGGGCTTGTTGCCGTCCCGCGCGTCGTCGTCGAGGTCGAGGACGAAGCCCTTGCCGCCGCCGTCCTTGGCCGCCATGTCGGAGCGGAACACCACTGGGTTGTCGAGCTCGGAGCAGTCGCGCTGGTTGCGGCGCAGCGCCGGGTGGGTGTGCTCGCCGCGGCCGAGCTTGACCGGGTCGGCGCGCTCGGCGACGACCTTCGGGTCACCGCAGGGCGCACCGTGGTCGAACCGCAGCGTGGAGTGGCGCACGAACTCGGTGGCGTCGGCGGGGAAGTTCTTCTCGTCCTTGTGCAGCCACACTTCCGGCGCGAACCGCTCAGCCAGCTCTTGCGTGCCCTGCTCGACCGGCACCGCGGGCAACGCGGGCGTCCACACCCGCGCGACCTCGGTCGCGATCTGGGTGCGGGTGTCGCCATCGACACGGGAGAGCCGCTTGTCGCGCGACAGCTCCACCGACGTGCCGTTCCCCAGCTCCCGCACCGAGGTCAGGTCGCGATCGTCGGTCCGCGTCCAGTCGACGCCGTCATGCCGCCACTGCTGGTGCGGGAGCAGGTCGGTGCACTCGGGTGAGCTCAGCGGGGCGGTCTCCTCGCACTTCCATGTCCACGCGGTGGTGCGGATGGTGCCGTCCGCGGCCCACCACAGTTCCTCGCGACCGCTGTTCCACGCCTCGTCGGGCACGTCCGCGCTCTCGGCGCGCAACTCCCGGTCGGCGGTCACCACCTGCGGCGCCGGGCTGGTCGGGTCGAACCACACCACCGACGCGGTGCCGGTCATCGCGCTGGTCGCCCCGTTGGCGAGGTAGGCGTACGCGGGTCCGTCCCGCCACCCACGCGAGGTGTACTCGCCGCCGAAGGGTGTGCCGATGTAGCCGGTGGTCCCGACCGTGGTGGTCTTGCCGGTGCCGGGCTCGAACACGACGACGTCGGTGAGCGGCCTCGCTCCGTCCTCGGTGATCCGGAACATGACCAGCCGGTCACCCGCGCCGTCGATCTGCAACAGCCCCCGGGCGCCATCGAGGTCAGGCCGCACCGTGTCCAGCGGGCGCAGCGTGGCCACGTCGTAGGCGGCCAGCTCGGTCGCGCTGTACTTGTCGATGGAGTAGACCTCGCTCCCGGCGACCGCGATGCCCGCGCACTCGCAACGCGCGGTCTCGGTCGCCCCCGTGGCGGTGTCGATCGAGACCAGCCGGGTCGAGGTGGCCACGACCAGCCGCGTGCCGTCCGCGACCCACTCGGCGTCGACCACGTGCTCGTCGGAGGTCAGATCCAGCTCCGTGACCGTCTTGGTCCCGTTGAGCACGCGAACCGCGTTGGGCGTGGCGTAGGCGAGGACCGGCGGGAAATCGACCTCCCGCGCCGGCACCGGCTCGGTCTTCGCCGACGGCGCGGGCGGCGACGTTGTGCACGACGCGGCCATCACCACCACCGCGGCCCCCATGATCAACCCCAGCTTGCGCATCGCCGTCTCCCCCGAGTCGCCCTGTGCTGACCGTAGCGCGTAACCCGGACGCCTGGATTCCCTTCAGACCAAGTGACAACGTGCGCCAGAAGCCCTCGCCTGGACGAACTCACACGCGGACGAATCCGGAGCGGCGCTACTTCACGTCGCCGAAGTAGCGGTTCGCGCTATGGCCGAACATAAGCCAAAGGGCTCCGATGGCGATCCCGATCCGCGCCACCGCCGTGACCAGGGCGGCCGTGGTCCCGCCCGCCAGAAAGATCATCGCGTAGACCGTGCCCGCCGCACCGACCACGGTCAGCGTGATGCGAGCCCAGTTGGACCCCGAGCGCATCTTGACCGCCAGATACCCGATGAGGCAGGCGAACGCCGCGGTGAAGCCGATCCAAAGCCCCTGCGCGGTCGCGACCATTCCGTCCAGGTCTGATTCGGCCGGATTGAATCCCTGCGTCCTCGCGTTCTCGATCGCCGCGTCCCGGATCGCGTCCCTGCCCAGCCACATGTCGACCACCACGTGCACCACGGAGATAACCGCGAAGGCGATCCAGAGCCAGAACGCGCCCCGCACGGACTTTGGTGCGGCGAGCGGTTCCGGCGGCCCGTCATAGAAGAACGACGGCAGTTCAGTCCGGTCAGTCACGTTGTCCACCTGTCGGGGCGTCGATGAATTTCGGAAGATCGTCAACCAGCCGGATCGCGACCGTGGTCACGCCGGCCCCATGACCGTTCCAGCCCCACCGGTCCCGCAACCCCACATGCGCCGGACACCCACACCCCGGATCAGTCCACTCCGGACACCCCGCGAACCCCGCCCGCAGAACGCCCAACGACCCCTCCGCCAACTCCCACGACCAAGCCATATCCCACTCCTCATCCCAAGGCGGATGGAAGCAGTCGTGCGAGAAAGCCTTCAGCCAGCCATGGCCGCCCTCACACACATGCAAGTCGCGATAGTCGTAGACCGTGTTGTGGTCCGGCGCCGAATGCGGCACGCCCCGTCGATCCAGTGCGATCAGGACCGTAACCGGCGTGCCGCAATGCTCGCAGGTCAGCGCAGCCAACCCGCGGCCTCGGCGGCCCAATAGGTCAAGATCACGTCGGCACCAGCGCGGTGGATCGACGTAAGAGTCTCCAGAATCGTCCGACGGCGATCCAGCCACCCGTTGGCCGCGGCCGCCTCGACCATCGCGTACTCACCGGACACCTGGTACGCCGCCACCGGCACGTCGGCGATCTCGCGGATCGCGCGGATCACGTCCAGGTACGCCAGCGCGGGCTTGACCATCACCAGGTCAGCGCCCTCGGTCAAGTCCAAAGTGGTCTCGCGCAGTGCCTCGCGGATGTTGGCCGAGTCCTGCTGGTAGGTCATCCGGTCGCCGGTGAGCTGGGACTCGACGGCCTCGCGGAACGGGCCGTAGAAGGCCGACGCGTACTTCGCCGAGTACGCCAGGATGCCCGTGTCGAGGTATCCGGCGCTGTCGAGCGCCTCGCGGACCCGGCCGACCTGGCCGTCCATCATGCCGCTCGGCCCGAGCAGGTGGGCGCCCGCCTCGGCCTGCGCGACGGCCATCTCCGCGTACAGCGCCAGCGTCGCGTCGTTGTCGACGTTGCCGCGCTCGTCGAGGACGCCGCAGTGGCCGTGGTCGGTGAACTCGTCGAGGCACAGGTCCGACATGAGGACCGTGTCGTCACCGAGTTCCGAGCGCAGGTCGCGCAGGGCCGCGTTCAGGATGCCGTCCGGGTCGATCCCGCCGGAGCCGACCGCGTCGCGCGTCTCCGGGACGCCGTACAGCATGATGCCGCCGACCCCCGCCTGCACCGCCTCGACCGCGGCTTTGCGCAGCGTCTCGCGGGTGTGCTGCACGACGCCGGGCATGCTCGCCACCGGTATCGGCGCCGCGGCGCCCTCCTTGACGAACATCGGCAGCACGAGCTGGTTGGGGCGCACGGCCGTCTCACTGACCAGGCGCCGCATCGCGGGCGTGGTGCGCAGTCTGCGCGGCCGGTGGTTGGGGAACATCGAGTACTCCCGGAAACGAGAGCGGGCGGCGCGCCGAAGCACACCGCCCGCTGAGGATTAACGCCGTGCGCGCTTTGTCTTGCGCGGCGGCGGAAGCGCGCCCTCGGCGCGCAGTCTGGCCGCGTGCTCAGCCAGGGCGTCGACCAGTGCGGGCACGGTCGCGTTCTCCGGCTGCACGTCGACCCGCTGGCCGAACTCACGCGCCGTCTCCGCGGTCTTGGGGCCGATACAGGCCACCAGGGTCCGGGTGTGCGGCTTGCCCGCGATGCCGACCAGGTTCCGCACGGTCGACGACGAGGTGAAGCACACCGCGTCGAAGCCGCCGGTCTTGATCATCTCGCGGGTGTCGGCGGGCGGCGGGGCCGCCCGGACGGTGCGGTAGGCGGTGACGTCGTCGATCTCCCAGCCGCGGTCGCGCAGACCGGCGGCGAGGGTCTCGGTGGCGATGTCGGCGCGCGGCAGCAGCACGCGCTCCACCGGGTCGAGGATGTCGTCGTACGGCGGGAAGTCGGCCAGCAGACCTTCGCTGGACTGCTCACCGGAGGGGACCAGCTCGGGGTTGATGCCGAACGAGCGCACCTTCTCCGCGGTCGCCTCGCCGACGCAGGCGATCTTCACGCCGGAGAACGCGCGGGCGTCCAGACCGAACTCCGCGAACTTCTCCCACACCGCGCGGACCGCGTTGGTCGAGGTGAAGATGACCCACTGGTAGCGGCCGTCGACCAGACCCTTGACCGAGCGCTCCATCTGCGCCGGGCTGCGCGGCGGCTCCACGGAGATCGTCGGCACCTCCGACGGGATGGCGCCGTGCATGTGCAGGCGCTCGCTCATCTCACCGGCCTGGTCCTTGGTGCGCGGCACCAGGACCCGCCAGCCGTAGAGCGCCCGCGACTCCCACCACGACAGCTTCGAGCGCGCCGCGACGGCGGCGCCGACGGTCACCACCAGGTGGCCGGACACCTCGCCCGCGTCGGCGGCCAGCGTGGCCAGGGTGGTGTCGATGGTGCGCTGGCTGGACCCGGTGCCGTCGGCGGTCACCGCGACCGGGGTCTGCGGCGCCAGGCCGTGCTCGACCAGGGCGGAGGCCGCCTCGGCCAGGTGGCTCGACGTCGCGTGCAGCACGATCGGGCCGGGCACACCGGCCAGGCCCGCCCAGTCGATGTCGCCGCGCACGTCGACCTCGGTGTGCGTGGAGCCGAGCGCGATACCCGCGTACGCCGGGACGGCGGTGGCGGCCGAGACACCCGGCACCACGTCGAACACGGCGGTGGTGCGGGCCACGGCTTGCGCCTCGGCGACGACCGCGGAGTGCGTCAGCGGGTCGCCCGCGACCAGTCTGACCACGACGCGGCCAGCTTTCGCCTCGGTCACCAGGTCCTTGGCCACGTCAGCGGGCTCGCCGACGGCCGGGCGCACCTCGGCGTCCGCGGCGGCGAACGCCAGCACGCCGGACGGGACGTCCGGGTCGGTCACCACGAGCTCGGCGCGCTCGATCAGCTCTTTCGCCCGCACGGTGAGCAGGCCGGCGTCGCCGGGTCCGGATCCCACGAACGCGACGCGGCCGGGGGACTTTCGTGCACGGGTGGTCATGTCAGGCCACTTCCCATCAACTACGCCTCGGGACCGGAGAGCACTCCGGCCCCGAGTTCCAGCAGCTCGGCGGCCAGCGCACGACCGAGCTGCTCTCCTGCGGTCAGGTCTCCGACGGCCGACGCACGGAGGATGTCCCCGTCAGGCGTCGCGGCGACCCCGCGCAATGACAGGCGGAAGACCACCTTGTCATCAGCGTCGAAGTCTTCGACGACATCGGCCAAAGCACCGATCGGCGCGCTGCAGCCAGCTTCGAGCGCGGCCAGCATGGCGCGCTCGGCGGCCGCTGCGGCCCTGGTGTGTTCATCATCCACAGTGGACTGAAGAAGGTGTTCCACGTCGACGTCGTCCACCCGGCACTCGATGGCCAGCGCACCCTGGGCGGGGGCGGGCAGCATCTGGATCGGGTCGAGCGTCTCGGTGATCTCGTCGGTGCGGCCCAGGCGGGCCAGACCGGCGCGCGCCAGCACGACGGCGTCGAGCTTGCCGTCGGTGACCATCGCGATGCGAGTGTCCACATTGCCCCGGATCGGGACGATGTCCCAGCCGAGGCCCAAAGCGTTGAGCTGCGCGGCGCGCCGCGGCGAGCCGGTGCCGATGGTCGAGCCGGGCGGCAGCTCGCCGAGGGTGAGGCCGTCGCGGGCGATCAGCGCGTCGCGCGGGTCGGCCCGCGGCGGCACGGCCGCCATCGACAGCCGCGGGTCGGGCGCGGTCGGCAGGTCCTTGTAGGAGTGCACCGCGACGTCGATCTCACCGTTGGCGAGCGCGTCCCGCAAGGCGGAGGTGAACACGCCGACGCCGATCTCGGGGATCGGGGCCGACGAGCGGTCGCCGGGCGTGGAGACCGTGATGATCTGCACGAGCGCGCCCGCGCGCTCCAGCGCGTCGGCGATCGTGCCGGTCTGCGCGAGGGCCAGCGCGCTGCCGCGCGTGCCGATGCGGATGGTCCGGGGCATCACATTCCACCGTCCAGGGATTCGAGAGAGCTCACGGCCGCGGGCGCTTGCGGGTCGAGCGCGAACAGCTCGCGCAGCGCCTCGGCGTAGCCGGAGCCCTCGGGTCCGGAGGCGAGTTCCTTCACCCGGACCGTGGGAGTGTGCAGAAGTTTGTCGACGACGCGGCGGACCGTGCGGGCCAGCTCGTCGCGGACCGGGGCGTCGAGGTCGGGCAGCCGCGCGTCCAGGCGCAGCAGCTCGGCGTCGACCACCTCGGCGGCGCGCTTGCGCAGGGCGGTCACCGTGGGAGTGACGCCAGCCGAGCGCTGGGCGGCCAGGTAGGCGCGGACTTCCTCGGCGACGATCTCGCCCGCGCGGCGGGTGTCGATGCCGCTGGGCGCCTCGGCGAGCCTGCGCTGCAGGCTGTCGAGGTCGACCACGCGCACGCCCGCGATGTCGCCGACGGTGTCGCCGACATCGCGCGGGAGGCCGAGGTCGCAGATCACCAGCGGCCGGTCCGCGCGGGCGACCACGGCGTCGACCGGGATGATCGCCCCGACCGCGCCGGTGCAGGCCACGACGACGTCGGCGGCGGTGATCCGGTCGCGCAGGTCGGTGAGGCCGACCGAGCTGGCGGGAACACCCTGCTCGGTGAGCGATGCGGCCAGGCGCGCGCCGTTGGCCTCGGTGCGGTTGGCGATGACGACGTCACCGATGCCCGCCCGACGCAGCGCGGCGGCGGCCAGGCCACCCATGGAACCGGCGCCGACGATCAGCGCGGATCGGCCCGCGAGCCCGTCGAGCACGTGCTCGGCGTCGGCCAGCGCCTCGGTGACGACCGAGCCGCCTGCCTGGTCGAGACCGGTGTCGGTGTGCACCCGCTTGCCGATCCGCAGCGCCTGCTGGACCAGCTCGTGCAGCGTCTTGCCGACGGTGCCCAGCTCGCGGGCGACGTTGTAGGACGCGCGGACCTGGCCGAGGATCTGCGGCTCGCCGACGACCATCGAGTCGAGCCCGGCGGCCACGGTGAACAGGTGCTGCGCCGCGGCGGCGGCGTAGTGCACGTAGAGGTGGTCGTGCAGGTCGGCGACCGGGTGGCCCGAGTGCCTGGCCAGCACGCCGACGACGTCGGTCAGGCCTGCGTGGAAAGCCTCGACGACGGCGTAGACCTCGACCCGGTTGCAGGTGGAGACCAGCAGCGCCTCGGCGACGTTCGGGCAGGCAAGCAGCTCGTCGAGGACCTTGGGAACGTCGACGGCCGCGACCGTCACCTGCTCAAGAACCCGCAGGTCAGCGGTGTGGTGCGACATGCCGATCGCCAAGATACTCACGACACCACCACCCCGTTCACCGTTGCGTTGAGCGACTCGATGGCCGCGGCGTTGTCCGCCCGGCGAGCCACGTGGAAGGAGAGCACCTGCAGCTCGACCGCGAGATCGACCTTGCGGACCTCGACATGGTCGGGGACCTGCAGCACGACGGGGGCGAAGTTCAGGATGCACTGAACGCCCGCTTCCACCAAACGGTCGCAGACCGTCTGGGCCGCCGGAGGGGGTGTGGCGATGACCCCGATGGACACCTCGCGCTCGGCGCAGATGGTCGGGATGTCGTCGATGTGCTCCACCGGCAGCCCGCCGACGGGCACGCCGATGAGGTCGGGATCGACGTCGAACAGAGCGGTCACGGGGAAACCTCGTCCGGGGAACCCGCCGTAGTTGGCGAGGGCATGTCCGAGGTTACCGATTCCGACGACCGCGACGCTTTGTTTCCTGGTCAGGCCCAGGATCCGCTCGATCTCCTCGATGAGCACGGCCACCTCGTACCCGACGCCGCGGGTGCCGTAGGAGCCGATGTAGGAGAGGTCCTTGCGCAGCTTCGCCGAGTTGACCCCGGCCGCGGCGGACAGTTCCTCGCTGGAGACCGAGGCCACACCGCCGTCCTGCATGCCGGAGAGCACCCGGAGGTAGACCGCCAGCCGCGCGACCGCCGCCTCAGGGATGGCCCGCGCCCGCTCCCGCGCGGCGGGCACCTCGGCCACGACTCGCGGGATGGGGGTGGTGAGC
>DATLIA010000150.1:0-70993 GCA_035540215.1 Actinokineospora sp.
GTCGACGGCCTACCTGGCCTGTCTCGGCGTGGCGGAGGACGAGCGGGGCACCGGCGTCGGCGCCACGCTGGCCGCCCACGCGCACGCGGTGATCGACGCCGCGGGTCTCCCGGTGACCCTGCTGCACCACGCGCTGCCCAACCCCAGGTCGACGCCGTTCTGGTACTCGCTCGGCTACCGTCCACTATGGACGATGTGGCTCCGCCGACCCGTCGTCAGATAGGAAGCGGGCGATGTCGGCGATCTCCCGCTCGACAGCGTCATCGATGCCTTTCGGGAGGGCGCCGAACGGCTCGACCTCGATCCGTCCCCGGTTCCGACGCCACGTCGCCACGGCGCGGCCGTCGACCAGCACGGCGGGCATGACGAACCCGCCGCCCGCCTGGATCCGCTTGGCGTAGGCGGTGGGCACCGCCGGGGTCCGGTCGCGGTAGCCGAGCAGGTAGGCGTCGAAGTGGCCGACGAACCGGACGGTCCGGCCAGGGTCGTCGTGCTTGGGTGAGGTGCCGGTGAACGCCGCGCGGGCCTTGCCCAGCGGCAGGCCGGACCACGCCGCGAAGTCCTCGGCGGTGGCCGGGGCGTGGCCCGCGACGTAGCGGTCGGCCAGCCGCGCAAGCGCTTTTGCCTCGTCCAGCGGCGGCGATTCCGCAAGTCGGACGTAGGTGGGTTCGTCGTCGGACCGGTCTGGACCGCGCCGGATGACGCCGGTCAGCGCCGCGTAGCCGATGAGGTGCGCGGGCGCCTGGGTCCTCGGATCGATCTCGATGCCGTCGGCGGCCAGCGCCACGACCAGTTCGGCCCGCGACCGCGGCCGCGCCACCGCCTCGGCGATCACCTCGGTGCCGCGCACGCAGATCTCGTCGGTCAGGCCGAGCTGGGAGCGGCGGCCGCGCAGGCCATGGGCGAACCGCGGGCCGAGCAGGGCCACGATCCAACCCGCGTCCTCGGCGGCGAGCATGTGCAGCGTGCCGCGCATCGCCCACGTGCGGACCACGGTCCCGGCCGCGACGGCGGCGTCGACGTCGACCCGCGTGAGACCATCGGTGCGCGCCCGCACGGCGAGCCGGTTGGCCCGCACATCCTGGGCCTGCAGACCCACCACGCGCCGCACGGAGTCGGCGACGGACACCGGTCGCGGCCCCGCGAGACCTTGCGACACAGTGCGCGCTACCAGCGAATCCATGCCCTGACGGTAGCGGCGCGCCGATCCATCAGGAAAAGTTCGGCGACCGTGGCAACCTTTTCCGCCCGCCGGGCGGTCTAGGGGGTGATCGGGATCGTAATCGGCGAATGGCTGGGGGTGACGGCATGGGCGACGAACTCGACTTCGACGGGTTCGTACGGGAGCGCTATGACCAGCTCCTTCGCTATGCCGTGATGCTCACCGGCCGCAGGTGGGACGCCGAGGAGATCCTGCAGGAGGCGCTGGTGCGCTGCCTGCGCCGGTGGCGCAAGGTGCCCGCGGACAACGCGGTCGCCTACGCGCGCAAAGCGGTCTACCACGAGTTCCTGCGCTCAGCGAAGCGCAAGACCGTGGTGACTCTCGATGAGATCGCCGACCAACTCGACCTCGAGGACTTCTCCGGTGCCGTGGTAGCCCGCGAACACGTCCTGGCCGTCCTGCAGACCCTGCCGCCGCGCCAGCGCGCCGCCGTGGTCGCACGGATCGTGCTCGACCTGACCGAGGCCCAGGCCGCGGTCGAACTTGGGTGCTCAGTCGGCACCGTGAAATCGCTGACCAGCCGAGGTCTGGCCAAGGTCAGGCAGACGTGGAAGGCGGGAGAGGCCGCTGACGCGGTCGCGACGCCGGGAAGGAGGGGGGCATGATCGCGGACGAGCAGGACCGCACCGTGACCCGGCTCCGCCACGAACTGGGGGCCGTCGGGGTGCGCTCGCACGCCGACCAGGTCGACCGGGTGCTGCGGCGGGTGCACACCCGCAGGCGCGAACAGCGTCAGCATCGGATTCAGATGGCGACGGCGCTCGCCGTGGTCCTGATCGCGGTCGCGGGGGCGTTCGTAGTGGGGTGGCGGCAGTCGGAGCAGGACCAGATCACCGCGACCGAGCACGTCGTGGACTGGGGACTGCGCGGTGACCTCGCGGGCAACGCCGAGGTGGTCCGGCACGCCGAGACCGTCTGGCGGTCAGGGCCGACACCGCCTACCGGCCGGGTGTACCCGGTCTACGCGGGCAGGCACATCGAGCGGTCCGCGAGTCTGGTGGTGGTCGCGCTGGTCACCCCGGTCGACCGAATGCACAGCCGGGTCGCGTTCGTCACCAGTCCGATCAGCGACAACCAGACCCCGGACGTCAAGTCGCTGTCGGTCCGGGCGACAACCGTGATCGGCGCGGGACAGCGGGCGATCGGCTTCCTTAATGCCCGAACCAACCCTCGCGATGCCCGACTTCGCGGGGGCGGCGGACTGGGCTTCATCCTGGCCGAACCCGGGGTCACCGACGTGACGTACCGGTCGTCGCTGGTGGACGCTCAGCTGGTCGAGACACCAGTGCGCTTGCCGGACGGCGCGGGCGGGTTCGTCACCCAGCAGGGCGTCGCGGCGTGGAACTCGATCATCGAGATTCCCGGCGGACCGACGCCGGCCACGGCGAACTTCGCCGCGGGGATCTCCGAGGCGAGCGTGGTCCCGGTGACGCTGGCCGCGACGGGGACGGAGATCAAGGTGACGGGCGACGTCCGCGACGGCGATCTGATCGTCACCGCAAATGGGGTGGTCGGCCTGGTCGGTGTCGTCACGGGCTCAGACGGGACGCTGGAGACCAGACTGAGTGAGCTGCGCCGGTTCGGCGAGGTGGAGACCGCGATCACCAAGCACCCGGTACGGCTGTCCGAACGGGACGGCGGCACTTACTTCGAGGCGGAGCGAGGCGAGATCCGCGCGGGCAACCGGATCGTCCTGGTGGTCGGGGACGTGACGATCAACATCGGGAAGGTCGCCGAGGACGGCGCGCGGGTGGAGCGGCTGGTCGACCCGACGACTACCACGGTGGCGATGCGGGTGCGTCCGTCATGAGCGCGATCACGACACCGGTGGAGGCGGGGCGGGCGCCCGGCCCCCACCGGGACGCGCTAGTACGGCGCCGCCCAGCCGTCGCCCCAGACCGTCGCGGGGCCCCAGTCCTTGCTCAGGCGGAAGTAGTGCTCGTGGTACGGGTGGAGCCCGTACCAGCAGTATCCGTAGTAGTACCCGTCCAGGTAGTAGCGGACAGTCGGACCGACCTTCACGTCAGGGAACGGGGTCCAGTCGTAGATGTCGACCTTGAGCTGCTTCATCCAGTAGTTCGGGTCGGTGCTGCCCGTGGCCCGGAGGTTCACACACACCGAACCGCTCGACGACGGCATGAAGTTGGACGAGTACATGCTGGTCGACAAGTTGTAGGTGAAGGTGAACGGCAGGTAGGTCGCGGTCACGGCCGTCGCACCGAACGTGGTGGCGGGACGATCGGAGCCGACGCCGGGCCGCAGCTCAAGTCGCGGGGCGGACGGGTCCGGCTGCTGCGTCGTTCTGGCGGCGACGACATCGCGCTGATTCGGCTCGGCCTTAACGTCGGCAATCGCGTTCGGCGCAGACAGCGAAATCGTCAACAAGGAGACCGCTGCGATCAGATATCGCCGCATTCTTACTTTTTTCATCGTTATTCCCACTATGTCCCTCCCGGAGTCAGGAATGGAAAGTTAGTCACTGACCACACCGGTCCACGTCCGTCTTTCGGGTGACAGTAGGTCACCGCCCGCCGATGACCAGAAAAGTGCGACAAATGGCAGCAGTCGACCGCTCCGAAGAGAGCAACGAGATCGCGCATCCGGCATATTCGGTGAACATCCGGAGCATGGTCCCGCCCCCGCTCGGCAGGGTAGCGGGTGACGGGACCGCTGGTGGGCGCATCCTCGTGGGGGACTCCCGACCCCGCGCGCACCGCACGCCATCTTGCCGCGCCGCAGGGCGGTCGACGCAATTCCTCGAATTTCCACGTCAAGATCGAAACACGGATTTCCGCCGGGCCTGACCCGGCGGACCTATCCCCCCGCGCGCTGCCCTCGCGCGCGACGGGGGGACTCGGGTCCGGCCGCATTTGCAGGGATGCGGCCGGGCCCGCCTTAATTCAGTGCCATTACTTTGCATTAACCACGTTCGGGCGACAGCGCGCCCCACCATCGAGCGATTCTCGGACGACCTGCAAGAGTGCTCTTGCACAACCCGCGCCCGACATGTGACGCTGGTCGCATGCCCCGCTGCCCGCACTGCGACGACGAGGGCGAACTGCGGTGGCTGCAGCCGGTGCCCACCGACGCGGGCGTGGTCCTGCGGGCGATGACGCACCCCTGCCCGGCGGGCTGCGGCCCCGACTGGCACCACCCGGCGGCGGAGAGCCACCTCGTGATCGACGCGGAGGCCACAGCGGACGGAACCGACCTCATGTCGATCATCCGCCGCACGGTCGAGTAGCGCGTCAGTCCGGATAGGGACCTTCCCGCGGCAACAGGTCCCGCGCGGCGTCCAGATCGCCCGCGCGCACGGACGCCCCGACCTTGTGGGCGAGCGACGTGACGTCGCGGAGATCGACTATCCACTCGTCGACGTACCGCGCGACCGCCTCGCCGGAGAGTCCGACCTGGATGGCCCGTCGCGCAAGGGGTTGAAGGCGCAGATCCCGGTCCGGATCCCACTGCACCCGCACCGGACTCGTCCGCAGCCGCCGCTTCCACTCGTCGTGATCCATGCGCCCGGGGGAACTCGGGCACGAATGATCCAGCGCCCACTGGAACCCACCGCGGGCGATCCGGATCGCGAGGACCCGCTCCTGATCAGGCTTCGCGGCCCAGCCGCACCGGTACATCATCCACAGGAACGACGGCTTGATCCACGTCATCCGCTCCCGCTTGAACGGCGCGACAAACGTCCCCGCGGTGAGCGCCGCGTCCGCGATGGCGTGCGGGTAGGCCTGATAGACGGTGATCGTGTCCGCGTCGAACGTCGCGCGCACTTCGTACTTCTCCACGCGGGCAGTGTCCGGTCGCGCGATCCGGCCAGGCAATCGGATTTCCCTGAACAAGCGGAACGGCCCCGGGGCGAATGTTCGCACCCAGAGCCGCATCCATCGATCATCTTGAGGTCTTCACAGACGATCTTGTGTTCAGTTGTCACCGCAGGTGAAGCAAGGATTGTGGCGGGTAGAGGATTCGAACCTCTGTAGCTTTCGCGACGGATTTACAGTCCGCTCCCATTGGCCGCTCGGGCAACCCGCCGGGTCGTCCAGCTCGGCTGGACGGGTGGAACCATACCCAACGCCCGCCAGTGGGTTCCAATCGGTACCCCCACCTTGGTACGGCGGTAGCATCCTGGCCGACCAGAACCCTCGAAGTGGAGGTGCGAGACACGTGGCGGACCCGTCTTTCGACGTGGTGAGCAAGGTCGACCGGCAGGAGGTGGACAACGCGCTCAATCAGGCGGCGAAGGAGTTGTCCACGCGGTTCGACTTCCGCAACACCGGGGCGCAGGTGAGCTGGAGCGGCGAGGAGGCGATCAGCTTCCAGGCCGACACCGAGGAGCGCTGTGCGGCGGCGATCGAGGTGTTCAAAGAGAAGCTGATCAAGCGGAACATCTCGCAGAAGGCCTTCGACGTCGACGAACCCGCGCTGTCCGGGAAGGTCTACAAGGTCACCGGCACCCTCGTGCAGGGGATCTCGACGGAGAAGGCCAAGGAGATCGCCAAGAAGATCCGTGACGAGGGGCCCAAGGGCGTCCAGGCACAGATCCAGGGCGACCAGCTCCGCGTCACCGGCAAGAAGAAGGACCACCTGCAGGACGTCATCGTCCTGCTCAAGGGCGCCGACTTCGGCATCGCCCTGCAGTTCACCAACTACCGGTAGGCCGAGGGCGGGTGTGGGTCGACTTGCTCACACCCGCCGCGTCGACCGCAACGATCGTGGCCCGGGGCCGATGGAACACACGAACGACAGGAGCCACGATGAAGGGCATCGTCCTCGCCGGAGGAAGCGGGACCCGGCTGCACCCGATCACCCAGGCGGTGTCGAAGCAGCTGCTCCCGGTGTACGACAAGCCGATGGTCTACTACCCGTTATCGGTGCTGATGCTGGCCGGTATCCGGGACATCCTGATCATCTCGACGCCGGTCGACCTGCCGAACTTCGAGCGCCTGCTCGGCGACGGCAGCCAGTTCGGCGTCAAGTTCAGCTACGCCGAACAGGCTGAGCCCAACGGGCTGGCCGAGGCGTTCATCATCGGCGAGGAGTTCATCGGCGACGACCCGGTCGCGTTGATCCTCGGCGACAACATCTTCTTCGGACAGAGCTTCTCCCAGCAGCTGCACGCCAGCGTCGCCGACCTCGACGGGGCCGTGCTGTTCGGCTACCGCGTGAAAGACCCCGAGCGCTACGGGGTCGGCGAGGTCGACGCGGACGGCAGGCTGGTGTCGATCGAGGAGAAGCCCGCGCGGCCGAAGTCCAACCGGGCCATCACCGGGCTGTACTTCTACGACAACTCGGTGGTCAAGATCGCCAAGGGCCTTCGCCCGTCGCCGCGCGGCGAGCTGGAGATCACCGACGTCAACCTGGAGTACCTGCGCCAGGGGCGGGCGAAGCTGGTCGACCTTGGTCGTGGGTTCGCATGGCTGGACACGGGCACGCACGACTCGCTGCTGGAGGCGGGGCAGTTCGTGCAGGTGCTGGAGCACCGCACCGGGGTGCGGCTGGCGTGCCTTGAGGAGATCGCGCTCGAACGCGGGTTCATCACCGCGGACCAGGCGTACGCGCTGGGCGAGAAGCTCGCGAAGTCCGGGTATGGCGAGTACGTGATGGCTGTGGCCAAGTCCGCGGGTGCCAAGGGCTGAGCGCTCTTGGGTCGCACCCTTCGGCAGACACTTTCGCGCGGCGAATTGTTCAACAATCCTTTTGTTGAACAATCTCGCGCTCAGCCCGCCATCCGCTCCAACCGGGCGATCCGCTCAGCCATCGGCGGGTGGGTGGCGAACCGGGCGGCCAGGCCCGCGCGAGGGCGGAACGGGTTGGCGATCATCAGGTGCGACTGCGCGACCAGCGCGGGCTCCGCCGACAACGGCGCCGCGCGGGTGCCCTCGTCCAGCTTCCGCAGCGCCAAGGCCAAGCCCATCGGGTCGCCGGTCAACCGGGCGCCGGACTCGTCGGCCTGGTACTCGCGGGACCGGCTGACCGCCATCCGCACGATCCCCGCCGCGACCGGGCCCAGCATGGCCACCACGAGCAGCGCGATCGGGTTGTCGTCGTCATCGTCACCGAAGACGCCGGTGATCATGGCGATGCCCGCGATCATGCTGACCACGCCCGCCAGCGCGCCCGCGACGCACGAGATCAAGATGTCGCGGTTGTACACATGGGCCAGTTCGTGCCCCAAGACACCGCGCAGCTCGCGTTCGTCCAGCAGATCCAGCAATCCCGAAGTTACGCAGATCGCGGCGTTGCGGGGATTGCGCCCCGTCGCGAACGCGTTGGGCGCGCGCGTGACGCTTACGTACAGCCGCGGCATCGGCTGCCGCGCCGACGTCGCCAGCTCGCCCACGATCCGGTACAGCGCCGGGTGCGAGACCTGCGAAACCGGCCGCGCGTGCATGGCCCGCAGCGCGATCTTGTCCGAGTTGACGTAGGCGTACGCGCTCATCAGCACCGCGACGAGACAGCCGACGATCAGGACCGTGCGCCCGAAGAACGAGCTGACCAGCACGATCAGCGCACTCATGCCGCCCAGCAGCAATGCGGTCTTGAGCCCGTTGCCATGCCGGTGCACGTGTCGCCTCCCCGTGTGAAGTCTGTGTTCAGCCCCGGAGAACCAACGCGCGCGGACGCTGAGAAGTTCCTCAGTTGCCGCTCTCGCCGAGCCGCCAGTACGTGGTGGGCCGCACGCGGCCACGGGGGTACCCGCGCTCGTCGAGCAGGTGCGCGCGCACGGCGAGCATCGCCGCCCGTTCCCCCGCCATCCACACCTCGGGCAGCCCCTCCGGCAGCTCAGCCCCCCTGATCGCGTCGACCAGGACGGTGCTCTCGCCGGGCGGCACACCGTCACGGTGCAGCCAGGTCACCCCCGGCAGCGGCTGCTCCTCGGCGGCGTCGGCGACCTCGATGAAGGTCAGCACCGGCTTGTCGGCCGGGAGCACGTCGAGGATCCGGCTGATCGCGGGCACAGCGGTCTCGTCGCCCGCGAGCAGGTACCAGTCGGCCGCGGGATCGGGCTGATAGGCGGGCGATGGCCCGACGAAGATCAGTTCGTCGCCGACCGCGGCCCGCTCGGCCCACGCCGACGCGGGCCCGGAGTCACCGTGCATGACGAAGTCGAAGTCGACCTCGTTCGTCGCCGGGTCGTGTCGGCGGATCGTGTATGTCCTGGTCAGCGGCCGGACCTGGGACCACAGCGCCCGCGCTGACTCCAGCGTCAGCGGGTCGGGCAGCACGACGTCGGCGGGGTAGAAGTAGAGCATCACGTTGGTGTCGGTGCTCGACCCGGCGAGGTCGGCCAGCGAGTCGTCCTGGACCGTGACCCGCGCCATGTGCGGGGCGATCCGCTCGACCCGGACGACGGGGACGCGCCACAGGCGGGTCTCCGGCTTGCGGGAGCGCCTGCGGATCGGGGTATCGGAGTTGGCGTTCATCGCCGTCCATCCTCACGCCCCCACCCAAACCCGGCTTACCGAGGGTCCGGAACACTGATTCGAGAGAGGGGGTGTCGTATGACCGAGGTGGATGACGACGGTGTCCCACTAACGGGTTCCGGACGGACGCTGGCGCGCAAGTCATGGCGGGCGCGGGCCCTCGCGGTGTCTGGTGTTCCCGCCGGAGCCCTTGTCGGCTGGGGACTCAAGGGCGGCGACCACGTTCTCTGGTTGGCGGGGATCTTCCTCGTACTCGGCCAGGGCGTCGCGTGGCTGTTCTACCGACACGACCTGCGTCGTTTCGGGCCGTGAAACGGGAACCGCCCGGGCGGATGATCCGCCCGGGCAGCCCTACTGACCCCCGTCAGCTGGTCTTCAGCTCCCAGTGGATGTTCGCCTTGTAGATACCGTCGACGCTCGTGTCGCCGGTGTCCTGGCGGAACGTCGACGTGTGGCTGCCCGTGCGCATGTTGTCCCAGCCAGAGGTCACGCCGTTGTCGTACTTGTAGGCCCACCTCGACGGCAGCTTCACCGACACGGTGACCGGCTTGAACAGGTCGTCGTAGAACAGCGAGATGATCCAGCCGACGAAGGTCGTCACCAGCCAGGCCACGATCTGGCCGAGCGCCTCGGCGAGGGCCGGGCCGATGAACGGGCTGGTCAGACCGGCGATGGCCTGGGCGATGGCCTGCTGGACCTTGTCCTTCACCTTGGCCCACGCCAGGTCGAGGGTCGCGGCGAAGCCGCCGTTGTCGATCTCGGCCATGATCATGGTCATCACGTACTTGCGCGGGAAGGCGCCCGGCTCGATCGGGAAGTGCACGTAGGACTTGCCCGGCGAGGTGTAGGTGTACACGTCGCCGTTGTCGAAGCCGCCGGACTCGGGGACGTCGAACTGGGAGACCTTCTTGGTGGTGCCGTCGTTGTCGACGCTGACCCCGCCCATGGCGATCTCGTCGGAGCCCAGCGCGTTCCAGTCGGTCTCCTCGACGCACTTGACCTTCTCCAGCCGCAGCCGCAGGTCGGTCACCTGGGGCAGCAGCACGGCCTGCGGGATGCCGTTGATCTTCAGGTACTGCTGGTGCGCGGCCTCGTCGGCGCGGGCCTCACGCTCGATGCGGTCGGCGATCGACTGGATGTCCACGCGCAGGCCGGCCTGGTCGACGCCGACCTTGTCGAACGCGCCGTCGAAGCCGAGCTTGGCGAACTCGTCCGGGGGCAGTGCCGCCGACTTGCCGAACTCGCGGGCGATGGCGTCCTTCGAGGCCAGCAGCTCCGTGGAGGCCTTCTTGGCCTTCTCTCTGACGTCGGACGGCGCGGCGGCGAACGCGGCGGCGAGGTCGGCCTCGACGCTGCCCTCGCGGTAGGCGGCCGGGTCCTGGTTGGCCGCGACGACGGCGAGCGCGTACTTGAACGTGTTGGTGGCGTCGGCCGCGATGCCCGCCAGCGCCGGGGTCTCCCGCATGCTGTCCGGCGGCGGCGGGGCCGGGTACTCGATGAAGTCGCCGCGGGCGTCAGCGGCGGCGGGGTGGACGAGCGTGGCGGTCATGCAGGCGGCGGCCAGTGCGGCCACGGCGACCACGCCGCGTCGGCACCGGGTGGTGATGGTCGACATCGGACTCTCCCTCTGCTGGTTCGGTCGGGCCTCTCGGCTCTCTTCCCAAAGCAGACCGCCACCCGGCTGCGCCAGGGTTGCCGTTCGGTTGTGGACCATGACAACCGCCGGTGCCCTAAGCTCACCGTGACCACACGGCCGGGAGAGTTGATGACCCAGCAAGGCGGACCCGACCTGCGCGTCCTCGGACCGATCGAGGTCATCGGCCCGGCCGGTCCAGCGGCACTCGTCGGCGGCAGGCAGCGCGCGGTACTGGCCGCGTTGGCCCTGCACCCGGGCACGATGCTGCCGTTCACGCGGTTGGTCGACGCGCTGTGGGGCGAGGAGCCGCCGCGCACCGCCGTCAAGACGCTGCACAGCCACGTCGCGCGGATCCGGCAGGCGCTCGCGGCGGCTGGGCTGCCACCGATGGTGATCACCCGCGAGCCCGGCTACGTGCTCACCGCGCCGCGCTCGTCGATCGACGCGCACCTGTTCACCGAGCTGGTGGACCGCGCGACGGCCGCCCGTCAGCGTGGCTCGTTGGACAGCGCGGCGACCGACCTGCGGGCCGCGGTCGCGCTCTGGCGCGGCGACGCCCTGGCCGACGCCCCGGTCGAGGGCTGGGCGGCGGGCGAGATCGACCGGCTGCACGAGCTCCGGCTGTCCACTTTGGAAGAGCTGTACGACGTCGAGGTCCGGGTCGGCAGGCACCAGGAGGTGCTGACCGCGGTGTCGCGGCTGCAGGCCGAGCACCCGACGCGCGAGCGGCTGACCGGCGTCCACATGCTCGCGCTGTACCGGGCGGGCAGGCAGGCCGAGGCGCTGGCGGCCTTCCAGAAGCTGCGCCACACCCTCGCCGACCAGCTCGGCGTCGACCCTGGTCCGGAGCTCGACGCCCTGCACACCGCGATCCTGCGCCGCGAGTCCATTGTGGACGCGCCCGCGCCGATCGCCGTTGTCGCGACGCCTGTCGTCGTCCCAGCGCAGCTGCCCGCGCGCGTCGGCCATTTCACCGGCCGAGACGACGAGGTCCGGGCTCTCGACACGCTGCTGGAGTCCGACGACGACCTGCCGATCGCGGTGGTCTGCGGCCCGGCGGGCATGGGCAAGACGTCGCTGGCCGTGCAGTGGGCCCACCAGGCGACGCGGCATTTCCCGGACGGGCAGCTGTTCCTCGACCTGCGTGGCCACGACCCCAAGTCCGCGATGACCGGCGACGCCGCGCTCACCCACCTGCTGCACAGCCTCGACGTCCCCGATGACCGGATGCCGACGTCACCGGAGGAGAAGGCCGCGCTCTACCGGACCCTGGTGAGCGGCAAGCGGTTCCTCATCGTCGTCGACAACGCGGGCCGCGCGGAGGATGTCCTGCCGCTGGTTCCCAGCGGGCGCAACCTGTTGCTGGTCACCAGCCGCACCAGCCTCGCGGCGCTGTCGACCCGGCACGACCTGCGCGTGATCGCGGTCGACGCGTTGGCCCACGCCGCCGCGGTGGCGCTGCTGAGCAGCGTCCTCGGCGTGGACCGGGTGTCCCGCGAGTCCGGTCCCGCGGCGCGGCTGGCCCGGCTGTGCGGCGGAATGCCGCTGGCGCTGCGGATCGCGGCGGCCCGGCTGGTCGGGCACCCGAAGCGGCCGATCGCGGACTTCGCCGCCGAACTCGGCACGACCGGCAGGCTCGACAGCCTCGCCGTCGAAGGCGACACCCGGACCGTCCGCGCGGTGCTGGCCAGCGCGTATCACCCGCTCGGCGAGCAGCCCGCGCGCCTGTTCCGGCGGGTCGGTCTGCACCCGGGTCCGACGTTCAGCACCCACTTGGGCGCGGCGGTGTGCGGGGTCGACGGATCGGTCGGCGGACACGCGCTGGACGAGCTGTCGGTGGCCCACCTGATCACGGCCGTGGCCGCCGATCGGTACCGCTTCCATGACCTGACCAGGGTTTTCGCCCGCCAGTGCGCCGCGCCCGACGAGCCAGCCGACGTCGGCGAGCGGCTCCTCGACTGGTATCTGCTGATCGCCCACCGGGCCAACCAGCTGATCAACCCGGCCCGCGACGTCGTGACGCCGACGATCCGCTTCCCCGACGCCGTGGTGCCTTTCGGCGACGACCAGCACGCCGCGCTGTCGTTCCTCGACGCCGAACGCGACAACTTCCTGCCGGTCGTGCAGCACGCGCGCGAGACCGGCAGGCAGGCGCAGGCGTGGGAGCTGACCTACCTGCTGACCAGCTTCTACGAGGCGTCCGGCCACTGGCACGAACGCATCGAACTGTGCCGCCAGGGCGCCGCCGCGGCCGCCGATCTCGGTGACCCCCTCGCCGAAAGCGAGATGCTGCGCGCCCTGGGCGTCGCGTTCTTCATGACCCGCAGGCTCCAGGACGCCCTCGACACCAACACCCGCGCGCTGACAGTGGTGAGGCGCGCGGGCGACCTGTCCGGCGAAGGCCACATCTACAACAACATCGCCAACGCCTACGCCGAACTCCGCCGCTTCGACGACGCCGTCGCGGCGCATCTCTCGGCGGTCGACCGCTGCGCCGCCGCAGGCAACGCACTGGGCCTGGCCCTGTCGCGCCGCAACCTCGGCCACACGTATATCAGGATGGGGAAAGCCGACCAGAGCGTCGAACCGCTGACCCTGGCCCTGAACGCGTTCCGCGACCTCGGCATAGCCCGCCTCGAAGCCAACACCCTCGACACCCTCGGCGAGGCATACCTGCAGCGGGCGGACTTCGGCCTAGCACTCCAGCACTTCGACTCGGCGGTCTCGATCAGCCGCGAGATCGGCGACCGCTGGCTGGAATGGGAAACCCTGCTCGACGCGGGCCTCGTCCACCTGGCCCGCGCCGACTACCCGGCCGCCCTGTCCCACTTCGAGTCCGCGTTGGCGATCACCCGCGACGTCAGCGACCGCCACGGCGAGGCGTCGGTGCTGAATCATCTTGGCCGGACCCAGCTGCTGGCCGGGGACCTCCGGTCGGCCCGGGTGTCGTTGGAGGCGGCGGTGTCCGTGCGATCGCGGGTGCCCGATCACTACGAAGAGGCGCACCTGCACCGGGACCTCGCGCTGCTCGCCGCCCAGTCCGGCGACCCGGCCGCCGCGTCCACCCATCGGGCCAGAGCCATCCAGCTCTACCACCAGGCGAACGCGACGGCCGAGGCCGCGGCACTTACTTGATAGTCACAATCGACTTGATGTTGCCCAGCGTCCCGGCCGACGGCTCGCTGATGACGATCCCGAACTCCTCGACGTCCTCACCGGGCTCGTTGGGCATGAGCTCGATGGTGATGGTCGCGGCGTTCTTCCCAGCGGGGATGGTGACGGTCGCGTTGTCGACGGCGAGGTAGTCGTAGCCGCCCTTGGCGGTGATGTCGAAGGTCGAGTACTTGACCGTGACGGGGTGGTTGGCGACCTTGCTGATGCTCACGGAGACCTTGCAGGAATCCGGGATCCAACAGACCTTTCCGCCCTGGATCTCGGTGACCGGCGGACCCCAGACCTGCCCGTCGTCGTCGAGGACGATCGCGGTCCCGATCCCGGCGCCCCGCTGGATGACTACGCCGGTCGTGGGGTTGGAGAGGACGAGGTAGAACGTCTCGTCGGGCTCCGCCTCGGTGTCCCGGTTGACGTAGACGGTGATGAGGTTCTGGGTGCCGAGCTGGAGTTCGCCCTGGGCGGCCACGTAGTCGGCGGTGTTGGCGGTGCCGTCCTTGGTGGCCCACTTGACGGAGCCGGACGGGGTGCAGCCGGTGGACGGGGTGGCGGTGACGGTGAACGTCACCAGCGTGTGTTGACTGTCCGACCCCTCGTGGGCGACCGTCGAGTTGACCGCCACCGCGGTCGTGCAACCGGTCGCGTGAGCCGCCGGAGCGACGGGAAGCAGCGTCGCCGCGATGACCGCGAGTAGCCCCTTAACCAGCGTTTTCATGGGTCCCCCTCCAGGGATGTCAGCCGAGCCTGCGTCATTGATAGAGACCGCTGGTTGTGGCTCGGTTGTGACGGGTGGAGGAGAGATCTATGGCCCGGATGCCGACCCCCAGTACGGCACCCGGGCTTACCGAGCATGACTATACATAGGATGACTAGACGATCTTGGACAGCCGTGGACGCGAAAGAAACACCCCACTACGGGGCCTCGCATCGAGCACCTGGACCCGCGATGGACGTACTGGTGTCGGTCCGGGTCTCTACGCTCCAATCTTTGTGTCCATCGAGAGCTACGTAGCGACGCTCAATGGGGCCTTGGAGACGATCACTTCCGCACTCGACGTGCTGCGAGGAGGGCTCGTCCAGACTGACGATGCGCGCACCCTGCTCGGAGACATGCTGCGTGGCACCACTGACCCGGACGCCGGACGCCTTGACGCCGAGTTCGGCAGCGCCCACAACGCCATGGCACATGCACACTCGACCGTCGCCGCGCTCGGCCCCAGGTTGCGCACCTACATCGCGGCCATTACCGATGGACAAGGCACCTCGACCTCAGTCGCACCGGCCCGAGCCCCGGATGTGCCGTCTCCGCAGAGAACCGCGACCGGAGCCACAGAGGTCAGCCAGGAGCGTGTCGCCGAGCTGCGCCGCGAGCTACCACCGGACATCGTTCCCCACGATCAACGCCCGCCCGGCACCCCTCAGCCCAAGACGCATGGGCGTTGGGTCGAGCCAGATGGAACCACCCACACGGCCGTAAGTGCCCGCGATCAGCAATACCGGGAAACCGTGGACTGGTTCGAGTCACGAGGAATGAGGATACCTACCCGCGCTTCCGATATTGAAATGAAGCTCGCGGTCCACATGCGGATGAATGGAATCCGCTCGGTAACGCTCGCCATCAACCACGTCCCATGCGAAGGCGAACTCAGTTGCGACACCTTGCTGCCGCAGATTCTCCCCAAGGGATACACTATGACGGTTCACGGCGCAGGCGGGTTTCACAAGACGTATAAAGGGGAGAGCGTAGCATGAACGCAATCAAAGCGTTCCACCGGCAAGAGCACGGCAACGCCGGAGTTCTGCTCGCCACGCTCACCGACGTTCAGAGCTTCCTGGACGAACTCCGCGCGGAGTCGATCAAATATGACGCGCCTCTACTGGCTCAGTTGTACGTTTTCGACAACGCCGACACCCCGGAATTGAGCCTCGGAGTCCACAACGACCGCGGGGTCCTTCGTTTCACGAGCGCCGCATCACCCGGCCCCTGGTACAGCCTAGGCGACGAGTCGCTTGGTGACGACGAGATCGACTACTCATACATGGACAACGCGACACCGTTCCAGATGGACAACCACGTTCCATACGAAGATATTCGTCGTGCGGCCGAGCACTTCTTCGAGTCGCGTGGCGCTCGTCCAACAGCCATTCAATGGCGCAAATACGCCTAGGCGCCGGACCCAGGCCAGCGAGACGGCGCTGACCTGGGTAACGGAACTGCGAACGGATTAACCCCGAAGTTCCATCGTGCAGGTCTGTTCGGGTGCGGCTGAACCCCGTTGACCTGGCGTTTCGCGTGCCTGACGATCGCTGTTGCCGATCTGTTCCGCGACTGTTCCGCGCTGACCTCACCTGCAAGGGGTGGGCCTCGGTGTCTTCCCCGTCGACTGGTGCCGTCTCGACCCGAATGCTCACCAGGCTGCAACCATGCTGTTCGGTTGTGGCCTGGTGAGCATTCGGGTAGGTACCTGCCGGTCGTCGGGGAAGGCTCCGCGGTTCCATCCCGAACCGGCGGCCGAGCTGCTCGGGTGACTTCCCTGAAGGCTGCCTGCCCGGCGAGGGCATCTTGCCGTCATCCACGCGGCGTAACGGCCCGTTGGCTGTGTGCGATCACAGGCTTATGGGATCGTTGGGAATAGGCGCCGCCTGTGGTGGCTCGCGGGACTCGCGCCGCACGGTGGCTGCGCCGCGCGGCCGTCCGGCCATGAGCGGAGCGGCAGGCCGGACCGTGACGCGATGGACGCGGAAACGGTGCCAGCGCGACAGGCCCACCGAGCGCGCCGCCATGGGCGGCGCCTTGATCCCATAGAGGCAAGTTCAGCAATCTGTCGCATGGTCCCGCGATTCATCGGCACCACGTTCCACGAGGAGAAAGAATGGCGTCAACTCGACAGAAGAAGAAGACCGTAAGCTTCTATGAGGTTCGGGATGAGAACGGGACCCGACTGGGCGAAGCGCTCGACTGGGATTCGATACTCGACGATCTCGCGCGACAGTCGGCAAAAAGCTGTCGTCACAGGATATTTGGTACCGAGCACTGGGGTAGGGTCTACCACTGGAACGACCTTCCAAATTTCATCCTCGTACGTGCGCGAGATGAAGGCGTATCAGCGTTCGACATCGACAACGAACAGTTTATCGATCACGAGTCTGAGGCGGGCAGTCCGTACGTCGAGTTGTCGATCACGAAATTCTTGCCCGGAACCAACCGGTTCGGTTTTGTACTCGGATCGAACGCCTCTTCAAGGGCAGGAAGCATGGAAGCCTGGATAAACGAGCACAAGATGTTCAAGGAACGAATCTCAATCGTTCCACTCGTCAGTCAGCGGGTCCTCGAAAAGATTGACAAAGCGTCAGAGGCCAAACTGTTGAAGGTGCGCCTGGACCGCGATCACGTGGCGGCAGTTGGCCCGTCCAATGGGCTCTACAGCGTATTTCAGAACCTAAAGAACAAGCATGGCGGCGTGGACGCAGAACTAATCTTGCGAGTCAAAGGCAGGATCAACAACGACTATCGAGAAGAACGCCAAGGATTGCTCGAAACGGCCAAATCCGTCGCAAATACGCGGTTTTCGAAGGCTTTCGTCGAGTTGATCAACTACGACGCGAACGGCAAACCGCACGTAGACAAGGTCGACTTCATGAACGACCTGTTAGCAAGAAAGATGGACGTCAGTGTCACTGACGACGAAGGAAACCCGGTAAGAATCCCTTCCGCCATAACCGCCATCGAACGAGCGGCTGAGCGTCTTCGGGAGGAGTTTGACGCGTTGGACTGAAACTGTCGGTGCGGGCAGTTATGGTGTACCCACGTGCACAGCAGCCGACAGACAGGAGGTCAGGTGAAGACTCGTGGGCTGGAAGTGGTTGTGCGGTTGCGAACGTGGGTAGGCAATCAATGGAGTAACCATCCAAGTGTCGACCTTCCGGTTGCGGCTGTAGTGGTGGCGATACACGCCATCTTGGTGTATCGATACAACGTGTCGAATGTGCTCGGCCTGGCCGAATCGTCACAACGACTTGCAATCTATGCGGCGGGGGCTGGCACTACGTCATTGACCGCAGGATTCGCCGGGACAGCTATCGCGGTGTATGGGAGTTCCTCTGGAAAAGTAGTAGCCGACCTCAGGGCTCGCTACGGTCAAGTCGTACGACGAAACTGGCGCAGCATTTTAGGCTGGTTGCTGGCGAGCGCAATCCTGTGCATCCTGGCAATGACTGTCGACACGAAGAGCTCGGCGCGATCATCTGAATGGATATTCGAATTCGCGATTGTAATTTCTGCAACGAAGTTCGCAAGACTAATCTTCTTGTTCGGTCTTGTGATGGAGTCGGCTGATCACGATTCTCGGCCGACTGGGATTACGCCGACTTGGAACCCCAGGGATGCCGATACCTACCGCCATTCGTCGGGAGTTTCTTCCAAGCCGAAAGCCGCTAGAGGTGCTGGACGAGCTGGCAAAGCGTAAGCCCTAGTTTGCCGACCTAGAGGCTCCACCCGGACTACTTCTCGCTGTCATCAACACTTGGGTTTATGTCCATCCTGAGAGGAAGAAATGTGTTGGCCGTGTCGACGCATTTCGCCACAAGATCGGTTAACGCACTAGCGGACCAAACGTGGACCGCGACATATCCAGCTTCGCCCATGTATACCGCAACGGAACTACCGTTTACCTCTTGGCCAGCAATTTCCCCTCGATCGTCTAACCAACATTCAAATATACTTCCAACTTTGATGACAACCGGAATCGCGTGGATGCGATGCATCGAGGCACCTGGAGCCGTCGCGACCACGCTTAACGCGGATGCGGCGGCTTTCCGGACCGCATCATAGGCATCGTCACCGCCCTGGGAGGGCTTATCCTCGTTCTTCTTGCATACAATCCCGTATCCCGGCGTCCTCGTTTCCCATAACGGCACATCGACCCCGCCCGCCCTGGTTAGCATTTCGCATTCCATATCAGCGTCGCCCCGGGATGGCGTGAACTTTAGCCAGTCTCCCAATGAAAATGGCTCCATTTGGTCGTGTTTCTCCACGAAGACAACCCATGGGGCCGTGTTGGACTTGCACTCCACGATGAATTTGAAGGAGTGCCATCCAGTCAAGGTAGGGCCGTGACGTGTTGCGACGACATCAACCTCTCTGGGCTTGTTTGTTTCGGCATCGACAACGTATACCGCCTGCTCCGTCGCATCAACTCTCGCCCGAAACTCCTTCGCGACGCTCATCTCAAACGGATAGCCGGTTCTGAGTAGCCACTTGGCAATTTCCGCGAAGTCGGTCATCTATTCTCCTAAGAATAATAGGGACTACCCTCGCCTCTGAGTGCACGCTGAATCCGAAGTCGAGTGGATGGATGGATCTTCAAGGCCTCCAGCTCAGTGAGCGAGACCCAAAGAACCTCCGACGACTCGCTACTCGACCGCAGAAGACCACCTCTTGGGGCCGCTCTAAAACAGATCGAGAACTCCTGCCTAACTTCACCATCTCCGTACTCAATAACATGATTCGGGTTGCTGAAGATTCCGACGAGTCCCGAGACCGAGACATCCATCCCGGTTTCCTCTTTGACCTCTCGGACAAGCGCTTGGGTTAGCGTTTCGCCAAGCTCCAGTTGGCCGCCCGGTATCGAATACAGACCATTGTCAGTTCGGCGAATCATCAACAAACGCCCTCGTTCATCCTGCACGAATGCGCTTACCGCGACCGCGATACTATTCGCGTCGGGGGCGCCAGGGTCATCCAAATAGTCTCGGCGCGCCATGACACTCCTTGAAATTGGCCGACTTGGAGAGGTTCCATACACTCTCGAAACTTTCGGAGTATGTCTCGTATAGATCACCCGCCGAGAGTCTGCGCAGATGAAGACTTGGCGCGTGGGCACCTTGGAAACCGTAGACGTGGGTGTTGATGATCATTTCGTCGTCAAACCGGAATATGCTGTTGTAGAGGGTTGTGCGGTGGAAACGCATCTCGATCCCGTCTACCCCGACGAGTGGGCGATAAAACGCGAGGGCGTTGCGGATGCGCGCGGAGAGAGTGCCGCCGCCTAGTTGTTCTTCTTCGCTGCGGGTGGCTACTTCGGGGCTGTCGGGGTCGCCGAAGAGGAGGCGGATTCGGGCGCCGTTGGCGGCCTTCTTGCTCAGGTCCTTGATGAACCGCGGGCGCTCTACCAGGAACAGGGCTGCGTGCATCAGCAGTTCGACGTGTTCGGTGGCCTCGTTGATGAGGCGGTCCCAGAGTTCGACCGGGATGGCGTTGCGGTGGGGGTAGACCTTGACGACCTCGGAGCCTGCGATCTCGGCCTTGCGGGCTGCCGCGACGGCGTCGGGCCATAGGTAGTTCTCGGTCTCGCGAACCATGGCGGCGATGGCGTGGCGGTGCTTGGGGTAGGGGACGCGGCCCTTGGTGATCCAGCGTTCGACGGTCTTGGGGTCTACGCCGGTGGCTTTGGAGACTTTGTCCAGGTTGAGGCCGTTGCGGAGGAGTGCGTCTCGTAGCCGTTCGTTCGGCAATTCGCCTCCCGGGGACGCATAGGGACGTCTTCAGCTTACATCTGGACGTCCTTAAACGTCCTGCCACGCGGTGCTCCCGTCCTCCTTTTTGGACGAAGTTGGTCATGTCCGGAGACAGCCGGGCCTCTGACCAGGAGGAAGACATGCCTGTCGTTTCCAGTCGCTTCGCGGTCGACTTCGGTGAGGTGATTCCGATCGGCGCGCTCGTGCTTGGGGTGGAGCCGTCGATGGCGTCCTCGGACAATCCGGCGGCGCCGGAGATGCAGGAGCGGGGCAAGGAGACCGGTCCGCTCGTCTGGATGGTGCGTGCGTTGGACGCGAATGAGGAGGCGGCGCGGCTTGGCGCTGAGTTCAGGGTGAAGATCGGAGCGGATTACCAGCCGGTTCCGCCCCCGAAAGGCAATAGGTTCCTGTTCGCGGCGGTGGAGTTCGAGCGGATGACGATCACGCCGTATGGGAACAACGAAGGGTGGATCGCGCATAGCTTTCAGACTGCGGGGATGCGTGCGCCTGGTGGGGCTCGGGGCGGCAAGACAGCGGTTCCCGCTGCGCAGAGGACAGCGGCGTGAGCAGCGAGGCGCGCGACATCGCGCAGGTCTTCATGACCGCTGATCTGCCGGTTCGCGCGAGAGCATTGCCGTTCGCCGATCGGCTGGAGCCGCGTTTCGGTAAGGCGTTCCCGGTGGCGCTGGTGACCGATCGGGCGGCGTTGCCTCGGCTGATCAAGGCGATCGAGGCTGGTCAGATGGACCTCGACTCGGCTGGGGGTGGCCGATGACCGGCACTGTGCGGTTCACGGCCTCGGGGTCGCCCGGGTACGGGTCCTCGGCTGGGGTGATCCGGTACGGGCAGGGGCATCCGCCTGCGCTGCTGATAAGCCTGGACGCGGTCGACGTGCTGTTGAGCGTCGCTCCGTTTCCTGACGGGCTGGTCGCGATGGCGAACTTCTGCCGGGTACTGGCCCGTGAGTCGGCGCGGTTGGCAGCGGAGATCGACCCGGACGGTGAACCGGCTCCCCCGGAGATCCGATCTGGGCGGCATTGGATCGCGTCGTCGGGTGAGTCTGGGGCGGGGTTTTGAGTCCGGCACGGCAGCGGGTCTCCCACAGCCACCAAGGAAGTAAGGCCACGGTAGAGCGTTGGTGCAACCCTGACCCACTGCCGACCACGTTGCAGGGAGCGCGGGAGTACCTCTGGCGCGAACCGAAGGCGGACGCTCTGCGGGAGGAGTGGATCGCGTTCCACCTGTACCGCTACGACGTGTTCAAACACGTCGCCCGGATCGACACCCGGCACTACTACGAGGCGTGCGCTGAGGCGTGGCTCGCGAACGACAAGGTGGTAAAGCTGCGCGCGACCGGTGAGGCCGATGCGGCACTGATCAGCTGACGCGTCCACTGGGGACCCAAACTCGATCACCCAGGTCAGTGCGGCTGTGACGGCCCTGACCTGGGTGATCGGAAACCTGACTAACCCCGAAGTTCCATCGTGCAGCACTTCGGGCCGCCGCCGGATTTGCGGAGTTCGGAGATGTCGACCATGACCGGGTTGTACCCGCGCTGAGCCACCTCAGCCGCCAGCCGAGTCGCCTCCACCGGGAGCACAACGTTCCGTCCATCCGACACAGCGTTCAGGCCGAGGCAGACCGCGTCTTCCTCAGTCGCGATCACCGCGTCCGGGAACATGTGGGCTAGGACCCTCTGCGTGCCCTTAGAGAACGCCTCCGGGAAGTACGCCACCTCTGCCGGACGACCGTCACGGGCCTCCGACAGCACGAACAGCGCGACGTCCAAGTGGTAGTAGCGCGGGTCGACAAGCTGCAGCGACACAACCGGCACACCCAGGACTTCCTGGGCCTCCGCGTGCGCACCCGGGTCAGTCCGGAAGCCCGTCCCAGCCAGCAGAACAGCACCCGTCCAAGTGAAGTCGCCCTCGGCCTCGTTGATGCGCTCCGGCATGACCACGTCGCGGTAGCCGTTGTCGAGGAACCAGCGGCGGAAGTGGTCGGCCTCCGCGGCACGCTGGGGGGCGCGGAAGCGGGAGCCGAGGACGCGGCCTTCGACGACGGTGCCGGAGTTGGCCGAGAAGACCATGTCGGGCAGGCCGGGTTCCGGCGTGATGGTCTCGACCTTGTGGCCGAGGGTCTCGTAGGTGTCCTTCAGCGCGGTCCACTGTGCGACCGCCAGCTCGGTGCTGACCGGTTCGTCCGGGTTCATCCACGGGTTGATCACGTACTCGACCGTGAAGTACCTGGGCTCGCACATGAGGTACCGGCGGGTCGTCGGGGTGCGCTCGGGGTGCACAGCCTCGACCGCGGATTCGGACAGCAGCGTCATGGATCGAAATGTAGGGCCGGGATTGACATACGACAATGTCGCAATATTGCTCTTAGACCTGCATTATGTTGCGTGTGGACGTCATAGATCAGCGGATCATTGCGCAGCTAGTCGCCGACGCACGGTCCAGCTATGCCGAGATCGGCAAGGTTGTGTCACTCTCCGCGCCCGCGGTGAAACGGAGGGTTGACCGGCTGCTGGAGACCGGGGTACTCCGAGGCTTCACCGCCGTGGTCAATCCGGAGGCCCTGGGCTGGGGAACCGAGGCGTTTGTCGAGGTGCACTGCCAGGGCAACGTGAGTCCGGACCGGATCCGGCAGCGGCTCGAACCTCTCACCGAGGTGGTGGCCGCGTACACCGTTTCGGGGGCGGCTGATGCGATCGTGCATCTGCGGGCGGCGAACATCCATCATCTTGAGGATGCCCTCGAACGGCTTCGGGCTGTCGACATGGTCTCGCGCACCGTTAGCACTGTCGTGCTCTCCACCCTCCTCGAACGTCCGCCCGCGCCGGAGCCCGGATAGGGTCCGGGGACATGACCGAGGTTCTGCTCGACCGCCGTGACGGCGTTGGCGTCATCACCCTCAACGCACCTGAGCGTCGTAATGCGTTGACGTTGACCATGTCCGCCGACTTGGCGGGGGCTGTCCAGGACTGCGAGGGCGACCCGTCGGTTAAGGCGATCGTGGTGACCGGGACGCCGCCCGCGTTCTGTGCGGGCGCCGACCTCACGCTTCTGGGTGAGTCGCGTGCGGAGGGGCTGCGCGCGATCTATGCCGGGTTCCTGGCTGTCGCGAACTCGACGCTGCCGACGATCGCGGCTGTCGGCGGAGCCGCTGTGGGCGCGGGGCTGAATCTGGCGCTCGCGGCGGACGTGCGGATCGCTGGGCCGCGGGCGCGGTTCGACGCTCGGTTCCTCCAGTTGGGCATCCACCCCGGCGGCGGGATGACGTGGATGCTGCAGCGGATCACCGGGCCGCAGACCGCTACCGCGATGACGCTGTTCGGCAAGATCCCGGACGCGGCCGAGGCGCTGCGGGTGGGGCTGGTGCACCTGACGGTCGAGGGTGATCAGGACGCTCTGGTCGCCGCCGCCGTCGAGTTCGCCGGGCCCGCCGCTGTCGGGCCTCGGGACCTGATCAAGTCCATCAAGGCGACCATGCGGACCACCGCGGGCCTGACCGAGCACGCCGAAGCCGTCGAGACCGAGCTGGTCGCGCAGGTGGCCTCGATGGACTCACCCGAGTTCGAGCGGCTGTTGGAACAGATGAAAGCCAGGATCTCGGGCCAGGCTTGAGACCCAGACCACACCTCGGAACAAATGTACCCACATTCTGGGAAACTGTAACCCGGAGTTACAGTTACATGTGGGACTTCGGGCCTGAGTTGTGGATACTCGTCCCGCTGTCATCGTCGCGGGACTGTGACGTGTAGCGCGTTGCGGAGGTGTTGCGCCTTCCGATGCCTACTTTTGAAAGGTGGACGTGGTCGACGACCAGGTCGGTTGAGCAATCGCGAGACGATGCGGCCGAGGGCGGAAGGTTACCCTCGAAAGTGATCGGCGAGCAGGGCCGACGGACGGCGAACCTTGTCAGGAGAGAGGGTTCATGAGCACTAGTGTGGACGGCGGAGCGACCGGGAACGGGTCAAAGCGGCCTGCCGGTACCGGGGTCAAGCTCGACCGCGTGGTCATCCGCTTCGCGGGCGACTCCGGCGACGGCATGCAGCTCACCGGCGACCGATTCACCTCGGAAGCGGCCGCGTTCGGCAACGACCTGTCGACGATGCCCAACTTCCCCGCCGAGATCCGCGCCCCTCAGGGCACCATCCCCGGCGTCTCCAGCTTCCAGGTGCACTTCGCCGACTACGACATCCTGACCCCCGGCGACCGCCCCGACGTGCTCGTCGCGATGAACCCGGCCGCGCTCAAGGCCAACATCGCCGACCTGCCCGCGGGCGGCACGCTGATCGTCAACACCGACGAGTTCGTCAAGCGCAACCTGACCAAGGTCGGCTACGACGCGAACCCGCTGGAGGACGAGTCGCTGGCCGCCTACCAGGTGCATCAGGTCGCGATGGCCACGATCACGCAGAACGCGCTCGCCGACACCGGTCTCGGCAAGAAGGACGCCGAGCGCTGCAAGAACATGTTCGCGCTCGGGCTGCTGTCGTGGATGTACCACCGGCCGACCGAGGGCACCGAGGCGTTCCTGCGGGAGAAGTTCGCCCGCAAGCCCGACATCGCCGAGGCCAACGTGCTCGCGTTCCGCGCGGGCTACTACTACGGCGAGACCACCGAGGCCTTCGCGGTCACCTACGAGGTCGCCCCCGCGGCGCTCCCCGTCGGCACCTACCGCCAGATCACCGGCAACACCGCACTCGCCTACGGCATCGTCGCGGCGGGCGTGCAGTCGAAGCTGCCGGTCCTGCTGGGCACCTACCCGATCACCCCGGCGTCGGACATCCTGCACGAGCTGAGCAAGTTCAAGCAGTTCGGCATCACCACCTTCCAGGCAGAGGACGAGATCGCGGGCATCTGCGCGGCTCTGGGCGCCTCCTACGGCGGCGCGCTCGGCGTGACGTCGACCTCGGGTCCCGGTGTGGCGCTGAAGTCCGAGACCATCGGCCTCGGTGTGATGACCGAGCTTCCGCTGCTGGTCATCGACGTGCAGCGCGGCGGGCCGTCGACCGGCCTGCCGACCAAGACCGAGCAGGCCGACCTGCTGCAGGCGATGTACGGCCGCAACGGCGAGTGCCCGGTGCCGATCATCGCCCCGCAGTCGCCTGCCGACTGCTTCGCCGCGGCCGTCGAGGCCACCCGGATCGCGCTGAAGTACCGCACGCCGGTGCTGCTGCTGTCCGACGGCGCGATCGCCAACGGCTCCGAGCCGTGGCTGATCCCGGAGCTGGACACGCTGCCCGACCTGACCGTCGAGTTCGCCACCGAGCCCAACGCCCCGGACGGCTCCGGCGAGTTCTGGCCCTACCTGCGTGACCCGGAGACGCTGGCGCGCGCGTGGGCGCTGCCCGGCACGGCCGGTCTGCAGCACCGCATCGGCGGTCTGGAGAAGCAGGACGGCACGGGCAACATCTCCTACGAGCCGGACAACCACGACAAGATGGTCCGGATCCGTCAGGCCAAGATCGACAACATCGACGTGCCCGACCTCGTGGTCGACGACCCGTCCGGCAAGGCCCGCGTGCTGGTCCTTGGCTGGGGCTCGTCCTACGGCCCGATCGGCGCGGCGGCGCGCCGGGTGCGCAAGCTCGGCCACGCCGTCGCCCAGGCGCACCTGCGCCACCTGAACCCGTTCCCCGCCAACCTCGGCGAGGTGCTCCGCTCCTACGACAAGGTCGTGGTGCCGGAGATGAACCTCGGCCAGCTGTCGCTGCTGCTGCGCGGCCGCTTCCTGGTCGACGTGATCAGCTACACCAAGGTCGCCGGCCTGCCGTTCATGGCGGAGGAACTGCAGAACGTCCTCACGGACATCGTGAAAGGGGTCGACGCATGACCGCGATTGATCTTGGGCTGCCCGGCCTGGCCGGGGTTCCCACCAGCGATGAGCCGCAGAAGGCCAAGGACTACAAGTCCGACCAGGAAGTGCGCTGGTGCCCGGGTTGTGGGGACTACATCGTCCTCAACGCGGTCCAGTCGTTCCTGCCGACGCTTGGCCTCAAGCGGGAGAACATCGTCTTCGTCTCCGGCATCGGCTGTTCCTCCCGCTTCCCGTACTACATGAACACCTACGGGATGCACTCGATCCACGGGCGCGCCCCGGCCATCGCCACCGGCCTGGCCACCGCGCGGCCGGACCTGTCGGTGTGGGTCGTCACCGGTGACGGCGACTCGCTGTCCATCGGCGGCAACCACCTGATCCACACGCTGCGGCGCAACGTGAACCTGAAGATCCTGCTGTTCAACAACCGGATCTACGGGCTCACCAAGGGCCAGTACTCGCCGACGTCGGAGCCGGGCAAGGTCACCAAGTCGACCCCGATGGGCTCGCTGGACCACCCGTTCAACCCGGTGTCGCTGGCGCTGGGCGCGGAGGCCACCTTCGTCGGGCGCGCGATGGACTCCGACAAGAAGGGCCTGACCGAGGTCCTGCGCCAGGCCGCCGAGCACCGCGGGTCGGCACTGGTCGAGATCTACCAGAACTGCCCGATCTTCAACGACGGCGCGTTCGACGTGCTCAAGGAGCCGGGCGAGGCCGAGCGGCGGATCATCAACCTCGAACACGGCAAGCCGATCCGCTTCGGGGTCGAGGGCGAGTTCGGCGTGATCAAGTCCGGGTTCGGTTCGCTGGACGTGGCGAAGGTCAGTGAGGTCGGTGAGGAGGCGCTCGTCGTGCACGACGCGCACATCCAGGACCCGTCGTACGCGTTCGCACTGTCGCGGCTGTCCACCCAGGACCTGAGCCACACGGTGACCGGTGTGTTCCGCTCCGTGCGCAGGGAGACCTACGACGACTTGGCGCGGGCGCAGGTGGAGCAGGCGAAGGCGGCCAAGCCTGCCGACCTCCGGGCGCTTCTCCACGGCAAGGACACGTGGACTATCGCAGGCTGAGCAAGGACGAACGAAGGGCCGCCACCCGATCTAGGGTGGCGGCCTTTCCGCATTTGAGGGCCTAGATCACCGCGAAGAATCTCTACTCATCTGACGTCGCATCAAATCGCGCAATCGCATTGATGCTGGTGAGAGGGTTGACGGGCCGGTGGGCAAGATGGACGATGTGCGAACAAAGTGGTTTAGACCACTTGTTCTTGGCCCGTTCGGTCCGCGAGTCCCCGGTCGGCTACGGCTGACCGCGCGGCCTTGTTCGGGTGGTTGCTCCCTTCGTCCCAAGTGGAGGCCCGGAAGTGAAGTCGGTCTGGCGTTCAAGGTTGTCGCAGACGTTGTTGGTGGGTGTTGTCGTCGCGGGGGTGGCACCGCTAGCCGGTGTGGCGCAGGCCCAGGTGAACTCGGCGCCGCCGGGGGTGGTGCCGGTGTTGCAGCAGTGGACTGGGGGAACAGGGCGGCTGGTGTTGTCGAACACGAGCCGTGTGGTCGTGCCCGTGGGCGCGTCGACCGGGTTGAAGGACCTGGCGAACCAGGTGGCGGCTGACGTGGCCGAGATGACCACGCTCGCCCCCGTCGTCTACACGGGGACGGCGGCAGCCGGTGACATCTCGCTGCGGGTGGACGCGGCGGCGAACTTCGGGTCGGCGAAGACGGAGCTGAAGCCTGAGGCGTACCGGCTCGTCGTCGACACCAAGGTCGAGATCGTCGGTGGCAGCGACAAGGGCGCCTACTACGGCTCGCGGAGTCTGCTGCAGGCCGTTGTCTCATCCTCGGACGCGTTGAGCCTGCCGGTCGGTACCGCGGTGGACTACCCGGACTACGCGGTGCGTGGGTTCATGCTCGATGTGGGTCGCCGGTTCTTCTCGCCGCAGTACATCCAGGCCCAGCTGCGCTGGATGGGCTGGCTGAAGATGAACACCCTGCAGATCCACCTCAACGACAACGGGTTCAGGTCGCATTGGGGCAACAGCTGGGCCAACACCCAGGCCGGGTTCCGGCTGGCGAGCACCAACCCGGCGTTCGCGGGGCTCGCGTCCACTGACGGCGCGTATACGCGTGCCGACTGGGACGGCTTCGAGGCCACCGCGGCGAAGAACGCGATGACGATCATCCCGGAGATCGACTCGCCCGCGCACTCCCTCGCGTTCATCAAGTTCAAGCCGGAGCTTGGGCTGAACAACGGTGACTCCGACCACCTCGACCTCAGCAAGCCCGGCACCACCACGTTCATGAAGAGCGTGTTCACCGAGTTCACGCCGTGGTTCAAGGGCCCCACGGTCCACATCGGCATGGACGAGTACCCGTCCAACCTCGAGTCCCAGTACAAGGCCTACTTCAACACCATCGCCGCGCATGTTCGCGGTCTTGGCAAGAGCATCAACGCGTGGGGCAGCTTCTCCTACATGGCTGGCAACGGCGACGGCTACGACAAGAACGTCGTGATGAACAGCTGGAACAACGACTGGTACTCACCCCAGGCCGCGATCGCCGACGGCTACAAGGTGATCAACTCCAACGACGGTCTGCTCTATGTGGTGCCCTTCGCGAACTACTACCACGGCCAGGGACTCGACGGCGGCTCCATCTTCAACAACTGGGCGCCGAACATCTTCGGCGGCTCCAGCAACCTGCCCGCGCAGGACCCGAACCTGCTCGGCGCGATGCCCGCGGTCTGGAACGACCTCACCGCGGCGACCTACACCGAGTTGCAGGTGCATGGCCTGATCGAGAAGAGCTTCGCCGCGCTCGCGCAGAAGATGTGGTCGCCCACCAAGGGCGGGACCGACTACGCGGGATTCCTCCGCAAGGTGACGTTCATCGGCCAAGGCCCCGGCACGAACTACCTGCCCGACACGGTCACTCGCAACATCACCCCCGGCGACCTCGCCCTCGACCGCCCGGCCACGTCGTCATCGAACGAGGCAAGCAGCCTGGGCGCGGCGAACGCGGTGGACGGGTTCGACTCGACCCGCTGGGCCAGCCAGTACACCGACAACCAGTGGATCCAGGTCGACCTCGGCAGTGCCAAGACGTTCACCTCGGCCCGGTTGAACTGGGAAGGCGCCTACGGCAAGGACTACGACATCCAGACGTCCAACGACGGCACCACCTGGACCACCGTCGCGCAGCGCCGCGGTCGGACCACCGCGGGTCTTGACACCCTCACGTTCCCGGCCGCGACCGGTCGGTACGTGCGGATGCTGGGCATAGCCCGCGGTACGACATTCGGGTACTCGCTGTACTCGTTCGAGGTGCTCGGCGGCGACCTGGCACAGGGGCGTCCGGCGACCGCGTCGTCGGTGGAGACGGCGAACTTCCCCGCGTCCAACGCCGTGGACGGCAGCGAGAGCACCCGCTGGGCCAGCGGCTACACCAACAGCCAGTGGATCCGGGTCGACCTGGGCAGCTCGGCGACGTTCTCCTCGGTCACGCTGAACTGGGAAGCCGCCTACGGCAGGGACTACGACATCCAGACGTCGAACGACGGCACCACCTGGACCACCGTGGCCCAGCGCCGTGGCCGGACCACCGCTGGTCTCGACACCCTCACCTTCCCGGCCGCCACGGCCCGGTACGTGCGGATGCTCGGCATCGCCCGCGGCACCAGCTACGGGTACTCGCTCTACTCGTTGAAGGTCCAGGCCTGATCAAACGACAGGGCCGCCACCCGGATTCGGGTGGCGGCCCTGTCGCATGTCATGCCTAGCGGGACTTCTCGCTTCGCCGCCGGTTCCACCCGGTGAAGCCCGCTTCCTCGGCGTCGGCCGCGGTCTTGAACCACACCTCCGCCTTGGTGCGGGTGTAGTACGGCGAGTCGGTGGTGTGGAACAGCATCGAGTCCGCGTTCCCCTTCACCGTGTAATCGCCGGACGGCGCGGAGCCGTCGGCCTTCGGCTTGGCCGAGTTGGGGCCGAACGGGCCGCTGTCGCGGACCGCCTGCTGGGGCACGGCCGTCTGGCCGCGTTCCGCTCCGCCGACTCGGTTCCACGGGGCGAAACCCGCGCGCTCGGCGGCCTCGGGGGTGCGGAACCAGACCTCGGCGGTGGTCACCGAGTAGAAGGCGGACGCCTCGGTGTGGAAGAGCATCGAGTCCATGTTGCCCTTGACCGTGAACTCGGGCGCCGGGGCGGAACCGTCCGCCGTCGGCTTGGCCGAGTCGAGGTAGGGGCCCGCTTCCCAGGTGGGCTTGGCGGCGACGGCCTGTGGGGCCTTCTCGCGGCTCCATGCGGAGAAGCCCGCGGCTTCGGCGTCGGCGGGGGTCTTGAACCAGACCTCCGCGATCGTGCGGCCGTAGTACGGAGAGTCGGTGGTGTGGAAGAGCATCGAATCCTCGTTGCCCTTGACCGTGAACTCATCCGTCGGCGCCGAACCATCAGCCAGCGGCTTGGCTGAATTCGGGTACGCGCCCGCTTCCCACGTCGGCTCGGCGACTAGAGCCTGCGGGGCCTTCTCGCGGCTCCACGCCGAGAAACCCGCGGCCTCAGCGTCCGCGGGGGTCCTGAACCAGACCTCCGCGACGGTGCGGCCGTAGTACGGCGAATCCGTCGTGTGGAAGAGCATCGAATCCTCGTTGCCCTTGACCGTAAACTCATCCGTCGGCGCCGAACCATCAGCCAACGGCTTGGCTGAATTCGGGTACGCCCCTTGCTCCCAGGTGGGCATCGCCACGGCGCGGGCGGCTGCCTTGTCGCGGTTCCATGGGGCGAAGCCCCCGGCCTCGGCGTCGGCCGGGGTCTTGAACCACACTTCAGCGACCGTGCGGCCGTAGTACGGCGAATCGGTGGTGTGGAAGAGCATCGAATCCTCGTTGCCCTTGACCGTGAACTCATCCGACGGTGCCGCCCCATCGGCCAGTGGCTTGGCCGAATTCGGGTATGCGCCCGGTTCGACGACGACAGCTTCGGACGTCGGCTCGGCGACTAGAGCCTGCGGGGCCTTCTCGCGGCTCCACGCCGAGAAACCCGCGGCCTCGGCGTCAGCGGCGGTCTTGAACCACACCTCCGCGACCGTCCGGCCGTAGTACGGCGAATCCGTCGTGTGGAAGAGCATCGAATCCTCGTTGCCCTTCACCGTAAACCCATCCGGCGCCGAATCATCAGCCAACGGCTTGGCCGAGTTCGGGTACGCGCCCTGTTCCCAAGTAGGCATCGCCACGGCGCGGGCGGCTGCCTTGTCGCGGTTCCATGGGGCGAAGCCCCCGGCCTCGGCGTCGGCCGGGGTCTTGAACCAGACCTCGGCGACCGTCCTGCCGTAGTACGGCGAATCCGTCGTGTGGAAGAGCATCGAGTTCTCGTTGCCCTTGACGGTGTACTCCGCCGACGGTGCCGCCCCACCCGCCAACGGGCGGGCCGAGCCTGGGCCGAACGGTGCCTCAGCGCCGAGGGACAGGACCGGGAGTGCGGTCGTGTCGGCGTCGGCGGCGGCCTGCTCGGACGAGGCATCCTCGGCCGGGTCCGCGACGGCGCTCATCGCGGTGGCCGCGGTGGCCTCCTCGGCACCCAGGGAGCCGGACAGGGTGCCCGACTCGGTCTGGACCGGGATGCGGGTGGTCGGGGTGTCGTCGACGAATTCCGTGCGGGGCTTGAGGGCCTGGGTGCGTTCGCCGTCGTCGAGGGTGCCGAGGGCGGAGTCGCGGGTCGCGGGAACGGCGGCGGCAGCGGTAGCCGTGGCGGCGCGCTTCTTGACCTTGGGGTCCTTGGTCTTCGCGGCTGGGCCGGTGAAGCGCTCCTCGCTGACCTTGACCCGCGGCTTGCGGAAGGTCCGCTGGATGAGCCAGGTGAGCAGCGCGCCCAGCAGGAAGGAGATCAGCAGCCAGACCCAGGTCTGGCCGAGAAGGTAAGTCATGGCACGCCTCCTAGATTTTCGCACGGCGGTTCGCCGCCTGGCTCTTGCCGCGGTCGGAGTCCATGAAGCGGTCCTCGAAGACCTCCACCTTCGGCTTGCGGAACAACCGGTCCAGCAGCCAGACCACCAGCGCCCCGGCGAGGAACGCCAGCAGCATCCAGAGCCACACCTGCCCGAATAGATAAGTCATGGCTCGTCTCCTAGAGGACGGTGATCTCGACGCGGCGGTTGGCGGGCGCGCTGGGCGGGTTGCCCGCCAGCGGCTTGGTCGCGCCGTAGCCCTTGGCGGTGACCCGGTCGGCGGGCATCCCGGCCGCGACGAGCTGGGCCTTGACGGCCGCGGCGCGCTCGTCGCTGAGTTTCTGGCCGTCGAAGCTGTTGGCGACGTCGGCGATGTGGCCGGACACCTCGAAGGAGACGTCCTTGCCAGCCAGCAGCGGTGCGATCTTCTGCACGGCCGCGGCACCCGCGCCGGTCAGGGTGGCCGAGTTGGGCTCGAAGGTGATGCCCTGGCCCGCGATCGCGTCGTTGATCTGCTTCTGCAGCGCGGCTTTGTCCACGGCGGGTGCCGGGGGCGCGGCGGCGACGGTGAGCTGGTTGTCGACCTTCACGCCGGGAGCGGCGGCGGCGACGGCCTGTGCGGCGGCGGACTTGTCCGCCTCCGACGGCACCGAGCCGGAGAGGGTGACCGTGCTGCCGTCCCACTTCACGCCGCGGTCGCCGGGGGCGGGGCCCAGCAGCGCGACGGCCTTGCCCAGGTCGGCGGGGGCTGCCGGCAGCGTGGCGCCCGCGACGACGGCGAGCTGGTCGACGATCGGCCTGCCACCGGCGGCCTGCGTCGCGGCGGCGACGAGGGCCTGGCGGGCCGCTTCGTCGGGCACGTTGCCGGTGAGGACGACCTGTCCGTTCTTGAGGTCGAAGCCCAGCGGGTTCGCGGCGGGCGGCGCGGGCGCCGTCGCCGAGCCGGAGGCGTTGGCCGACGGGTCGCTGCTCGCCGGGGCGGGCGACGTGACGCCGGTGCCCGTGCCGTCGGCGTCGGTGGTGACGTTGGCCGACCAGACGCCGCTGACGTCCTCGACGGCCGCGCGGGCGGCGTCGACCTTGTCCGCGGGCACACCGGAGATGTTGGCGACGACGCCGTCCATGCTGACCTTGGCGCCGGGGATGCCCGCGGCGCTCAGCGCGGCCAGTGACTTGGCCCCGAGGTCGTCTTGGACGGTGTCGCGTTCACCCCACGACGTGAAGCTGGCCAGCACCGCGAGCAGTGCTGGGATCAGCAACAAGCCCAGTAGCCATGGCAGCCAGCCGCCGCGACGTTCATATGTGGTCGTCTCAGTCCGGCGGACCAGGGTCTCACCGGGCTTGAGCGATTCTGCTACGGAACTTGGCATGGCCGCTCCGAACGGGACAAGCACCTCCGGCCGCCCACTTGGACGACCTCGTGCGCCCGAAAGGGCGCAGGGTGTCTTGTATCACCGGGAGTCGATCACCGCCACTTGGCGTGAGCGTACGACTCCCCCATGTGTGTCCCTTAATACAGTGTTCTTCCGCCCGTACCCAACGGCGTCGGGACCGAAACCACTCGATCGGTCACGCGAGCGGGCGGAAACCCACCCGTTCGGCGTCGGCGACGCTGCGGAACCAGACCTCGGCGATCGTCCGGTCGAACCGGGCTGATTCCGGGGCGCAGTAGCGCAGCGCGGTGACGCTGGCTTTGATCGTGTACTCGCCGGACGGCGAGGAGCCGCCGGGCAGCGGCAGCGCCGAGCCGGGGCCGAACGGGCCGGGCGGGACGAACGGGTCGATGCCGGTGGGGGCCTGCTTGAGCGCGGTGCGCGACCGGCGCACCCGCGGCGGCGGCAGGGACGCGGCCGACTCGGCCTCGTCGGCGGAGCGGACCGGCTCGAACAGCGACCGCTCGCGATCGACCGTCGACGCCGCGACCGGGACGTCGGCCGTGGCGACGGGCAGCGGTTCGGGCTGGGCGGGCGTGGTGGTCTGGATTCCGAACGGGAAGCGGCCGCCGGGCTTGGCGGGAATGCGCTTGGGCAGTGCGCTCGGGCTTCCCCCCGGGTTCGACTGGGCGTAAGCCACGGTCGGCTCCTTGACGGGCTCGACCCCGAACGCGGCGGAGGCGGCGACCTCCGGCTCCGGCTCGGCGACGGGTGGCACGTGGACGAACTGGGTCGGCTCGGGCTCCGGTTCCGCCTGCGTGAACGGAGCGACCGGCTCCGGCTCGTGCCTGAGGTACTGGGTGGCCTCGAAGACCGGTTCCGGCTCGTGGTGCTCTGGCTGCTCGTCGGCCTCGGCGGCGAGGTCGTCGACGAGTGCGTCGTCGGCGCCTGCGGGGTCAGCCTCATCGAGCCTGCGGATCAGCTCGGCGGGGATCGGGGTGGTGTGCTGGGTGAAGATCGTGCCGCCGTCGGCGGGCCGATCGTCCGCGGGGTCGTCCGCGTCGGCCAGGTCGTCCACCAGGTGCTCGTCGGGAGCCGGGTCGGCGAACCAGTCACCGGTCGGCTCGTCGGCGGGCTCGGCGAGGCGGGCGGCGGGGATGTACTGCGTGGTCTCGGCCGCGGTCAACGCCTGTTCGGCGCCGAGCAGGCGGTCTTCGAGCGACCCCATGTGCCGGGGTTCCTCGGCCGCCACGGCCTCGGGTGCGTCAGCGAAGGGCTCGTACTGGTCTTCGTCCCGGTCGAAGGTCTCCGCATGGTCCAGGCGGGCGTGTTCGGCGGCGAACTCGGCCTGGTCGAACGCGGCTTCCTGGTCCTCGCGGTCCTCGATGACATCGCGCGCGTCGTCGTCGTGATCGAAGTCGTGGCGGTCGTCGCGGGCCGCGCCGTCGAAGTCGCCATCGAAGTCACTGTCGAAGTCGCGGTCGTCGCGCCGCTCGTCACGGTGGTCGTCGCGGCGGTATTCGCGGTCGTCGTCGCCGCGGTCGCTGAAGTAGTCGACCTGGCCGGGCGGGGTGGCGTGCGTGAGCAGGTCGCGACCCGAGCGCTCGTCGTCGTCGAAGCCGGGCACCAGCGCGGCGGGCGCCCCGTAGCCGCGGGTCGTCGGCCGTTCCGCGAAGGCCATCGCGGACAAGTCGTCGGCGTGGTCACGGCGCTCCGGCTCGGCGGCCGCCTCACGCCTGCGGGCGGCGGCGAGCCTGCTCTGCAGGTCGTCGGCGCGCTTGCGGGCGGGGTTGGCGATCAGGATCCAGCACAGCAGGGCGCCGACCAGGAATCCGGTGAGGCTCCACACCCACACCTGACCGAAGAACGGCATCTGCCACTTCTCCCTCCCGGCAGCGCCCGCGTGGCGCGTCAAACCGTCGCTCAAGCCTAGGGGAGGCTACTGCGGTCGGGTGAGGGACAGACACCCTCCCTCGATTTTCCCTGACACATCACAGTTTCAGAGTGGCCGTTCCACGACATCGGTGTCTTATCGAGTACGGGCGACTACATAACGTGTCAGCAGTTCCAATGCCGATCGCGCCGCGCATTCGGGCAGTGACGCCAATTCGGCGAAGGCGGATGTGGCGTACTCGTCAAGAGTGGCGCGGGCGCGGTCCAGACCGGGCGACTTGCGCAGCCGGGTGAGCGCGTCCTCGACGTCGTCGTCGTCGCTGATCGGGCCCGCCAGCAGCTCCTCCAGGCGCGGGTCGCCGCCGTCGGCCAGCGCGTAGAGCATCGGCAGCGTGCGCACACCCTCGCGCAGGTCGGTGCCGGGGGTCTTGCCGGACTCGGCGGCGGGCGAGGCGATGTCGATGACGTCGTCGGAGATCTGGAAGGCCGCGCCGATGATCTCGCCGAAGCGGATCAGGGCCGCGGTCTGCTCCGGCGAGGCGCCGGAGAACATCGCGCCGAAGCGGCCCGCGGTGGCGATCAGGGAACCGGTCTTCTGTGCGATGACCGACAGGTAGTGCTCGATCGGGTCGGTGTCGCGGGCGCCGACGGTCTCGCGCATCTGGCCGGTGATCAGCTCGCGCATGGTCTCGGCGATGATCCGGGTCGCGGTCGGGCCGAGGTCGGCGACCAGCATGGACGCGTGCGCGAAGAGGAAGTCGCCGGTCAGGATGGCCACCGAGTTGCTCCACCTGGCGTTGGCGCTCACGTCGCCGCGCCGCATGGTGGCCTCGTCCATCACGTCGTCGTGGTAGAGCGTGGCGAGGTGCACCAGCTCGACCGCGGCGGCCGCGGCGATGACCTGCTCGGAGGTCCCCGCGTTGATCTGGGCGCTGAGCAGCGTGACCAGCGGGCGGAAGCGCTTGCCCCCGGCCTTGATCAGATGCGACGCGGCCTGGTCGACGAAGTCGACGTCGCTGTGGACGGCGCCGCGCAACAGCGCCTCGACCTTGCCGAGACCCTGCAGGACAGTCGCCACGAGCGCTGGGTCGGCGTCGTCGAGGCCCAACGACGATGGGACCTCGACGAAGGCCGAGTTCTCGGTGTCAGTCACGTCGCGGCACTCCTGCTCGGCGGGGTCGGTGTGTAATCGAGCCTACTGGGCCGGGTATCCGGCCACGTTCAGGGAATACCTGTTCACGGGTCCAACGTGGTCCAACTCATGTTCGTGGATAACCATTCGGACAATCGCTTCCACCGGCCGGTCGGGCATCGGAGGATGGGGCGATGCGGACGCGGACGAACCTTGCGATCCAGGTAGCCGCGCTGTCCGCGTTCGTCGCGCTGCGCCTGGTCGGCCTTGGCTACCTGACGCTCGCGTTCGTCATGACCGCCATCGGACCACTGGTCGCCGCCACCCCGACCATCATGGCGGCGAGCGCGCTGGGCCGCGGCAGGCTGGCCAGACGGGCGGCCGTGCCGTTCTGCGTCACCGCGGGCGCCCTCGTCGTGGCCGGTGCCTGTGTCGCCGACGACCGCGGCTCGGTCCGCCAGCCGATCCCGATCGTGTACGCGCTGACCGGACAGGGCACGCGCGAGTACGACTGGCTGTGGGCACTCGACGTCGTCGGCTGGCTCGCGGTGGCGGTGTTCCTCACCGGGCTCGTATGGACGGCCGTGGCGCTGCGGACCGAGGTTCCCCGGTGGGCCCAGGTCGCGGTCGCCGCGCTGGGCGTCGCCGCGGTCGTCGGCGCCGTCGTGGTCGAGGTGGCCCGGCGGTCCGCGCTGCCCGACGACGCGGATGTCGCCGAGGCCAGAGCCCGCACGGAGTCGGTGGGGCGGGACGTGCGGGTGGCGCTGGCCGGAGCGAACCTCGCAGGCCGCTGGCTGCCGTGCCCTGGCTGGACCGGCGTGTCCTTCGAGGTGACGGGCGACGCGCCCACCATGGCCGACTCCCGCGCCAAGCTGTCAGCGCTGGGATGGCTTGAGCAGACCTATCAGCCGGGCGCGCACGAGTACTGGGTAGCCGAGCGCGACGGGCACCGACTGGTGGCCAGGGACGGGATGTTCACGGTGTCTTCGTCCGACTGCCTGAGTGTGCGCGAGGAACGTGGCGCCGTCCTGGTGGCCGAGATCCCCAGCCCGGTCCGCTGAGAACACGAATGGCGCCCGGCCGGAGCCGGACGCCATTCGTGACACGAGAGATCGGTTACCTGACGGCGAACGCGCCGCCCGCGGCCCAGTCGAGGGCGAAGGCGGGTGCGATGCCGAGAACCAGGGTGACGACGACGCCGAGGGTGATCGCCGCGGTGGTGAACGCGCCGGGGACGGTCACGGTCGGGCCGTCGGCGGCGGGCTCGCTGAAGTACATCAGCACGATCACCCGCAGGTAGAAGAACGCGGCCACCGCGGACGCGATGAGCGCGACGACCACGAGGGGCGCCATCCCGTCGGCGATCGCGGCCTCGAAGACGACGAACTTGCCGACGAAGCCGCTGGTCAGCGGGATGCCCGCGAGGGCCAACAAGATGAAGGTGAACACGCCCGCGACCAGCGGCGAGCGCTTGGCCAGGCCCGCCCACTGCGACAGGTGCGTCGCCTCGCCGGAGGAGTCGCGGACCAGGCTGATCACGCCGAACGCGGCCAGGGTGGTGAAGCCGTAGGTCAGCAGGTAGAACAGGGTGCCCGACAGGCCCTTCTCGGTCAGCGCGATGCTGCCGATGAGCAGGAAGCCCGCGTGCGCCACCGACGAGTACGCGATCATCCGCTTGACGTCGGTCTGGGTCAGGCCCAGCACCGCGCCGATGATCATGGACACGATCGCGACGCCCCACAGGACGCTGCGCCACTCCCAGCTCGTCGCCTCGAAGGCGACCTGCAGGACGCGCAGGATGCCGCCGAACGCGGCGACCTTGGTGCAGGCGGCCATGAACGCGGTGACCGGGGTCGGCGCGCCCTGGTAGACGTCCGGGGTCCAGGTGTGGAACGGGCCGACGGAAGCCTTGAACAGCAGGCCGACGACCAGCAGGCCCATACCGCCGAAGAGCAGCGTGTCCGAGCGGTCGGTGCCCGCCGCGGCGGCGGCGATGTCGGCCAGGCGGACCGAACCGGCGTAGCCGTAGAGCAGCGCGAGGCCGTAGAGGAAGAACGCCGAGGCGAACGCGCCGAGCAGGAAGTACTTGACCGCCGACTCCTGCGAGAGCAGGCGGCGACGGCGGGCCAGGCCGCACATCAGGTACAGCGGCAGCGACAGCACTTCCAGCGCGATGAACATCGTCAGCAGGTCGTTGGCCGCGCAGAAGATCATCATGCCGCCGAGCGCGAACAGCGTCAGCGGGAAGACCTCGGTCTGCATGCCGGTCGCGGTGACCTGGGCCCGGTCCTGCACGGTGCCGGGGCGGATCGCGGCGGTGGCCACGAACGCGCCACCCGGCTCTACGGACCGGTCGGCGATCAACAGCACCGCGCCGACCGACAGCGCGAGCAGCGTGCCCCAGAGGAACAGTGCCGGGCGGTCGATGGCGAGCGTGCCGAACATGGCCATCTCACCGGCCGCCGGGACCTTGTCGACCAGGATCGCCAGCGCGACACCGGCGCCCGCGAGGGTGGCCAGGGTCAGCACGACCTGCGCGGGCCAGCGCTGGTGCCGGGGCAGGAACGCCTCGAACAGCACGCCGACGCACGCCGCGCCGAGCACGATCAGGATGGGCCAGATCGAGCCGATCGGCGGCGCCTCGACCTTGGGCGTCTCCGCGGGCGCTTCCTGCGCGAGCAGGAGAACCGAACTCATTACCGACACTGCAGTGGCCTTTCTGCGGGAACCGGGTCCACCAGGGCCGCCTCACACATCGTGGCGCCCACGGAGGGGTTCACGACGTCGAGGACCGGCTTCGGGTAAACACCCAGACCGATGATCAGCAGGAGCAGCGGCGCGAGCACCAGCTTCTCCCGGCCGTCCAGATCGAAGATCGCCTTCTTGGCCCCGACCTCGGGGTCCACCATCGTGCCCGGACCGCCTGCCGCGCCGACAAGAGCGTTGCCGCGCAGCGGGCCCGTCATGATCCGCTGGTAGAGCCAGAGGACGTAGATCGCGGCGAAGACCATGCCGACGGTGGCGATGATGGTGAACACCGGCCGGTTCGGGAACGAGCCGATGAGCACGAGGAACTCGCTGACGAACGAGTTGGTACCCGGCAGCGACAGCGTGCTCAGACCGGCGATCAGCAGCATGCCCGCCAGCAGCGGGGTCAGCTTCGACATGCCGCCGTAGTCGGCGATGCGGGTGCTGCCGCCGCGCGCGATCACCATGCCGATGACCAGGATCAGCATCCCCGTGGCGATGCTGTGGTTGAGCATGTAGGTGACCGAACCGGTCAGCGACTGCGAGCTGAACGAGAAGATGCCCAGCGCGATGAAGCCGAAGTGGGCGATCGACACGTAGGCGACGAAGCGCTTCATGTCGGTCTGCCCGGTGGCCAGGATCGAGCCGTAGACGACACCGGCGATGGCCATGACCAGCACCAGCGGCGCGAGTTCCTTGCTGGCCAAGGGGAACATCGGCAGCAGGTAGCGCAGGAAGCCGAAGGTGCCGACCTTGTCGAGCACGCCGACGAGGAGCACCGCGACGCCGATCGGCGCCTCGGCCGTGGCGTCCGGCAGCCAGGTGTGCAGCGGGACCAGCGGCGCCTTGATCGCGAACGCGGCGACGAAGCCGAGGAACAGCCAGATCTGGGTGTCCAGCGGCGCGTCCGAGACGACCTTGACCAGGGTGGCCCAGTCGAAGGTGCCCTGACCCAGTTCGTCGCCGGCCATGACGTAGCAGGCGATGACGGAGGCCAGCATGATCAGGCCGCCGAGGAACGAGTACAGGAAGAACTTGACCGCCGCGTACTGCCGGTTGGCCCCGCCGAAGGAGCCGATCAGGAAGTACATCGGGATCAGCATGATCTCGAACAGCACGTAGAACAGGAACACGTCGGTCGCGGCGAACACGCCGATCGTGAGCGCCTGCTCCAGCAGGATCAGCGCGAAGAAGCCACCGGCGGTGCGGCCCTCGGGCAGCTTGTCCACCCAGCCCGCGCCGATCACCAGCGGGATCAGGATCGCGATCGCGGCGATCATCAGCAGCGCGATGCCGTCGACCGCGAAGGAGACGTGCACGCCGAACGCGGGGATCCAGTCGAAGGAGAACGACTGCTGCAGCCGCGCGCCGTCGGCGTCGAACTTCGCCCACGCGCAGGCGGCCATCGCGAACTCGGCGAGCGAGAACGCGAGCGCGGTCTGCTTGGCGACCTTGGCGTTGGCCCGCAGGGCCATCACCACTCCGGCGCCGACCAGCGGCAGCAGGAGCAGGACCATCAAGACCCAAGAACCGTCCTGGGACACACCCGGGGTCATGCGAACCTCACCCAACTGACACAGCGCGGCGAACGCGCCTGGGCCGTCAACACCTGTGTGGTCATGCGAACCTCACCATCAGGAACGCGGCCGTCAGCAGCACGGCGCCTCCCAGCATGGACAGCGCGTAGGAGCGGACGAAGCCGGTCTGGGTGCGGCGCAGGCGCCCGGAGCTGCCGCCCAGGGTGGCCGCGATGCCGTTGACCAGTCCGTCGACGCCGCGGTTGTCGACGTAGACCAGCGCCCGCGACAGCCAGATGCCCGGCTTGCCGAAGAGGGCCTCGTTGAGGTGGTTGCCGTAGAGGTCGGCGCGCGCGGCGCGGACCGGGAACGACACCCGGGCGGGCCGGGTCACCGGCTGCTCGCGGCGGCCGAAGAGCAGGAACGCGATCACGGCGCCGAGTGCGGAGATGGCAACCGTGAGGATCGCGATCAGGCCGTGCGACAGCGGCCCGTGCGTCTCGGCCAGCGGACCGACCGTCGGCTCCAGCCAGCCGGCGAGCCGGTCGCCCAGCGCCAGGAAGGCGCCGATGCCGACCGAGCCGACCGCCAGGATGATCATCGGGATGGTCATCGTGGCGCCGGACTCGTGCGGGTGGTAGTCGCGGCCGTCCTCGCTCTTGAGGTCCTCGTAGCGGGGCTTGCCGAGGAAGACCAGGATCAGCAGGCGGGTCATGTAGAAGGCGGTGACGCCCGCGCCGAAGAGCGCGACGCCGCCGAAGACCCAGCCGCGCCAGCCGTGCTCACCGAAGGCCGCGGCGATGATCGCGTCCTTGGAGAAGTAGCCCGACAGGAACGGGAAGCCGATCAGGGCCAGGTAGCCCAAGGTCCACGTGATGAAGGTGATCGGCATCTTCTTGGCCAGGCCACCCATCCGCCGGATGTCGCCCTCGTCGTTCATGCCGTGCATGACCGAACCGGCGCCGAGGAAGAGTCCCGCCTTGAAGAAGCCGTGCGTGAGCAGGTGCATGATGCCCAGCGCGTACCCGGCCGGGCCGAGGCCCACCGCCAGGATCATGTAGCCGATCTGGCTGACCGTGGAGTAGGCCAGCACCTTCTTGAAGTCGTCGTACGCGCAGCCGATGACACAACCGATGAGCAGTGTCAGCGCACCGACGATCATCACGACGAAGCGCGCGTCCTCGGCCTGCGGCAGCGAGTAGATCGGGCTGGAGCGGGCGATGAGGTACACGCCCGCGGTCACCATGGTCGCCGCGTGGATCAGGGCCGACACGGGGGTCGGACCGGCCATCGCGTCAGGCAACCAGGCCTGCAGCGGGAACTGGCCGGACTTACCGCAGGCGCCCAGCAGAAGCAGGATGCCGATGGCCACGACCGTGCCGGTCGACTGCTCACCGATCTTGTCGAAGACCACGTCGTAGCTGGTGCTGCCCATGGTCTTGAACATCAGGAAGATCGCCAGGGCCAGGCCGACGTCGCCGACCCGGTTCATGATGAAGGCCTTCTTGGCGGCGGTGGCCGCGAAGTCCTTGCCCTGGTACCAGCCGATGAGCAGGTAGGACGCGAGACCCACGCCCTCCCAGCCGAAGTAGAGCGTCACGAACGAGTTGCCGAGTACCAGCAGGAGCATGGCCGCGACGAACAGGTTCAGGTAGCCGAAGAAGCGGCGCCGGTCGGCGTCGTCGTGCATGTAGCCGATCGAGTAGATGTGGATCAGCGATCCGACACCGGTGATCAGCAGCACGAACGTCAGCGACAGCGGGTCGAGCCGCAGGCCGAAGTCGATGTTGAGCGCGCCCGACTGGATCCAGTCGAACAGGTGCAGGTTCTGCAGCCGGTCGTCAGCGGCCAGCGACGTGCTGCCCAGGAAGAGGACAAGGCCGTAGGCGAACGCGGCGATGACCGTCGCGCAGCCGAGCAGGTGACCCCACTTGTCGGTGCGCCTGCCGCCGAGCAGCAGCACGGCCGCGCCGACGGCAGGGAGGAGGAGCAGCAGCCATGCGGCGCTAGCGGCACCGCTGGCCTGCTGTACCTCAGCAGCGAGGTTGATCGTTCCCGTCACCGAGTCTCCCTAGTACTTCAGCAGGTTGGCGTCGTCGACCGACGCGGTCCGGCGGGTGCGGAAGATCGACATGATGATCGCCAGGCCGACCACGACCTCCGCGGCGGCCACGACCATCACGAAGAAGGCCATCACCTGCCCGTCCAGCGAGCCGTTGATCCGCGCGAAGGTCACCAGCGTCAGGTTCACGGCATTGAGCATCAGCTCGATGCACATGAACACGACGATGGCGTTGCGGCGCACCAGGACGCCGACGGCGCCGATGGTGAACAGCAGCGCGGACAGCAGCAGGTAGTAGGACGGCGTCATTCCGTCTCCTCCTTACCGGGCGCGAGCGAACGCGAGTCCGGGCCGGGCAGCAGCCCCGCGACGGCCTTGCGCTCCTCGTCGAGCTTCTCCGACGCGGTGGCCTCGATGAGCCGCGACAGCGACTCCGGGGCGACCGAGCCGTCCGGCAGCAGCGCCGGGGTGGCCACGGAGTTCGACGTGGCGAACACGCCGGGGCCGGGCAGCGGCGAAGGCCGGTCGTGCTCGCCGCGGAAGCGGGCCTCGACCAGTTCCTTCTGCGTCTTGCGGCCCTTCTGGTGCCGGTCGGTGTAGCCCAGGATCATCGCGCCGATGGCAGCGGTGATGAGCAGCGCCGAGGTCAGCTCGAAGGGGAACAGGTAGTCGGTGAAGATCTCGTGGCCGATGTTGTAGACGTTGCCCTTGCCGCCGTTGGCCTCGTCACCGGCCAGCCCGACCGGGCGGACCGAGGTGAGCGACCGGGCGACCGCGGCGACGACCAGCACGGCGAGGCCGACGCCGAGCGCGCCCGCCCACAGCCGCTGCCCGCGCAGGACCTCGACCACCGAGTCGGACGAGTCACGTCCCACGAGCATCAGCACGAACAGGAACAGCATCATGATCGCGCCGGTGTAGACGATGATCTGCACGAAGCCGAGGAACGGCGCCTGCTGGACCATGTACAGCGCGCCGAGGCTGAGCATCGTCAGCACCAGGAACAGCGCCGAGTGCACCGCGTTGCGCGCGAACACCATGCCGAGACCGCCCGCGAGGGCCAGCGGGCCGAGCACCCAGAAGGTGACCTGCTCGCCGAGTGAGACCTGGCTGGCTGTGTTGACCGCGTCTTGCGCGGCCAGGAGCATCGCGCTCACTTTTCCTCCCCGACCGCGTCCGGGTAGCCGTGCTTGCGGGCCAGGAACGGAGCGTTGACGTAGTAGTCCTGCTCGCTGTCACCCAGCAGCATCGGGTGCGGCGGCTGCTCCATGCCCGGCAGCAGCGGCGCGAGCAGCTGCTCCTTGGTGAAGATCAGCCGCTGCCGGTCGTCGTCGGCCAGCTCGTAGTCGGTGAGCATGGTCAGCGACCGGGTCGGGCAGGCCTCGATGCACAGGCCGCAGCCGATGCAGCGCAGGTAGTTGATCTGGTAGTCGGCGCCGTAGCGCTCACCCGGGGAGTAGCGCTCCTCGTCGGTGTTGTCGCCGCCCTCGACGAAGATCGCGTCGGCGGGACACGCCCAGGCGCACAGCTCGCAGCCGACGCACTTCTCCAGCCCGTCCGGGTGCCGGTTGAGCTGGTGGCGGCCGTGGTAGCGCGGCGCGGCTGGCGCACCGATCTCGGGGTACTCCTCGGTGACGACCTTCTTGAACATCGTCGAGAAGGTCACCCCGAAGCCCTTGAGCGGGTCGAAAATGCTCATTCTGCTTCCCTCTCACCCGCGGCCACCGAAGCGCGCTCACGCCGAGCGGCGCGACGGACCTTGGCGGGCGTGGCGTTCTTGTCCGGGATGGACAGGTCCAGCGGCGGGATCGGGTAGCCGCCGCCGGTGACCGGCACGCGGCCGCCGTCGTCGGCCACCTTGCGCTCGGGCAGCAGGAAGCTGAGCCCGATCAGCAGCACCAGCACGACACCGCCCGCGATCAGGATCGTCTGCGGGGAGATCTCAGCCTCGTTGCGGAAGGCGCGCAGGGCCACGACCAGCACGATCCAGACCAGGTTCGCCGGGACCAGGATCTTCCAGCCGAGCCGCATGAACTGGTCGTAGCGCAGGCGGGGCAGCGTGCCGCGCAGCCAGATGAAGACGAACAGCAGGATCCACGTCTTGCCGAAGAACCACAGCAGCGGCCACCAGCCGGTGTTGAACATGTTGTCGCCGATGGCCGAGATGGGCCATGGCGCCATGTAACCGCCGAGGAACAGCGTGGTGCAGAACATGGAGACGATGACCATGTTGACGTACTCGGCGAGGAAGAACAGCGCGAACTTCATCGAGCTGTACTCGGTGTGGAAGCCGCCGACCAGCTCCGACTCGGCCTCGGGGAGGTCGAACGGGGCGCGGTTGGTCTCGCCGACCATCGAGATGCAGTAGATGAGGAAGCTCGGGACCAGCAGGTAGAAGTACCAGCCGCCCTGTTGCGCGTCGACGATGTCGCCGGTGGACAGCGATCCGGTGTAGAGGATCACCGCGACGATCGACAGGCCCATCGCGATCTCGTAGGAGATCACCTGGGCTGCCGAGCGCAGGCCGCCGAGCAGCGGGTACGGCGAGCCGGAGGCCCAGCCCGCGAGCACGATGCCGTAGACGCCGAGCGAGGAGCAGGCCAGCACCACGAGCACGCCGACCGGCAGGTCGACCAGCTGCAGCACGGTCCGCTCACCGAAGATCGAGACCTCGGGGCCGAACGGGATGACGGTGAAGGCGAGGAACGCGGGGATCACCGAGATGATCGGCGCCAGGAAGTAGACCTTCCGGTCGGCCGTGTCGGGGATGATCTGTTCCTTGAACGGCAGCTTGATCGCGTCCGCGATGGACTGGAACCAGCCGTTCGGGCCGACCCGGTTGGGGCCGGGGCGGTGCTGCATCCTGGCGACGATCTTGCGCTCCAGGATGATCATCGCCATGGTCGCGACCGCGCCGAGCAGCAGCAGTACGACGGCCTTGATCAGGATCAGCCAGATCGGGTCGTCGGCCAGGAGTTGGGCCCTGGTCATGCGTTCCCTCCAGGTGCGATGGCGACCGGGGAGCCGTGGCCCGCGCCGAGTACGGCGCGGACAGCGGAGTCACCGGAGTTGCCGGGCAGCCAGACCACGCCGTCGGGCAGGTCGGCCACCTGCAGCGGCACGGTGATCGCGCCGCGGTCGGTGCTGACCTTGACCGTGCCGGTGACGGCGATGCCGTGGTCGGTGGCGGTCTTGAGCGACAGGCGGGCGATGACCGGGCGGGCGGTGCCTGCCAGGTTCGGCTCCTCGTCCTGCAGCGACCCGTTGTCCAGCAGCATCCGCCAAGTCGCGAGCTTGACCCCGCCGTTGGTCGCGGCCGATGCCACGTCCGGGGCGGTGGCGGTGCGGGCGACCAGCGGCAGTCGGGCCAGGTCCGCGGCCGAGGCGGCCGGGGTCTGGGTGAACAGGTCGACGTCCATCTCCACGGCCAGCGAGTCGAGGACTCGGCCGTCGGACATCGCGCCCGTGCCCTCGAGGGTGCTGACGAACTCGCGGCGGCGACCCTCCCAGTTCAGGTAGCTGCCCGCCTTCTCGACCGACGGGGCGATCGGGAGGACGACGTCGGCCTTCGCGGTGACCGCGCTGTGCCGCAGTTCCAGGCTGACCACGAAGCCCGCGGTGTCGAGCGCGCGCCCGACCAGCGCCGGGTCGGCCAGGTCGAGCGGGTCGACACCGCCGATGACCAGCGCGTCGAGCTGACCGTTCGCGGCGGCGGCGATGATCGCGTCGCCGTCGCGGCCCGCCTGGGTCGGCAGAGCGCCGGGCGCGAGGCCCCACGTCCGCTCGACCTCGGCGCGCGCGTCGGCGTCGGTGACCAGGCGGCCACCGGGCAGCAGGGTCGGAGCCGCACCGGCTTCGAGCGCACCGCGCTCACCGGCGCGGCGCGGGATCCAAGCGAGCTTGGCGCCGGTCGACGCCGCCAGCCGCAGGGCCGCGCTGAGCAGGCCCGGGACCTGCGCGGCGCGCTCGCCGACCAGGATCACCGCACCGTCAGCCGACAGCGCGGAGGTGACGTCGGGGGCGTGCTGGGCCAGTGCGTCCAGGGTGGCCGCTTCGCCGCCGGGGGTGGTGGCGAGCAGCGTGCCCTGGGTCTTCTCGACGCTCGGGCTGGTCCACTGTCCGATGTGGAAGACCTTGGTCCGGTTCTTGCGGGCCGCCTTGCGCAGCCGCAGGAACACGATCGGGGCTTCCTCTTCCGGCTCGAAGGCCACGCAGAGGACCGCGGGCGCCTTCTCGATCGCCGTGAAGGTGACACCGGTCTCCGGGGTCGTCCCGACCACGGTGGACGCGAGGAAGTCGAGCTCCTCGGCCGAGTGCGGGCGGGCGCGGAAGTCGATGTCGTTGGTGCGCAGCGCGATGCGGGCGAACTTGGCGTAGGAGTACGCGTCCTCGACGGTCAGGCGACCGCCGGTGAGCACCGCGGCGCCCTTGCCGTCGCGCGCCTTGGCCAGGCCGTCGGCCGCGATCTGCAGCGCGTCGGTCCAGCTGGTCTCGACCAGCTCACCGGTCTTCGCGTCGCGGATCATCGGCCGGGTGATCCGGTCGGCGGCGGTGGCGTAGCGGAAGGCGAAGCGGCCCTTGTCGCAGATCCACTCTTCGTTGACCTCGGGGTCGTCGCCCGCGAGCTTGCGGGTGACCTTGCCGCGGCGCGAGTCGGTGCGCTCGGCGCAGCCCGACGAGCAGTGCTCGCACACGCTCGGGGTGGACACCAGGTCGAACGGGCGGGACCGGAAGCGGTAGGCCGCGCTGGTCAACGCGCCGACCGGGCAGATCTGGATGGTGTTGCCGGAGAAGTAGCTCTGGAAGGGCTTCTCCTCGGCGATGCCGATCTGCTGCTGGGCGCCGCGTTCGAGCAGTTCGATGAACGGGTCGCCCGCGATCTGCGCGGAGAACCGGGTGCAGCGCTGGCAGAGCACGCAGCGTTCGCGGTCGAGCAGCACCTGGGTGCTGATCGCCAGCGGCTTCGGGAAGGTCCGCTTGGTCTCGTGGAAGCGCGAGTCCGTGCGGCCGTTCGACATGGCCTGGTTCTGCAGGGGGCACTCGCCGCCCTTGTCGCAGATCGGGCAGTCGAGCGGGTGGTTGATGAGCAGCAGCTCCATCACGCCCTGCTGCGCCTTGTCGGCGACCGGGGAGCTGAGCTGGGTCTTGACCACCATGTCGTCGCCGACGGTCATCGTGCACGAGGCCTGGGGCTTCGGCATGGGCCGTCCGCCCATCTCGACCTCGACGAGGCACTGGCGGCAGGCCCCGGCGGGTTCGAGCAGCGGGTGGTCGCAGAACCGGGGGATCTGGATGCCCAGCCGCTCGGCGGTGCGGATGATCAGCTCGCCCTTGGGCGCGATCACCTCGGCACCGTCGATGGTCAGCCGAACGTGCCCTTCCGGCACGGGAGGCTTCTCCACCGAAGCGGGGTTCTCGGGCGCGATGGTCATGAGTGCGCTCCTGCCAGTGCGTGCGCGCCGACCCTGTTCTTCTCGCACAGGGCCAGGAATTCGTCGCGGAAGTACTTGATGCCGCTGGTGATCGGGCTGACGGCGCCGTCACCGAGCGCGCAGAACGACCGGCCGAGGATGTTGTCGCAGATGTCGAGCAGCGTGTCGATGTCCGACGGCGTGCCCTCGCCCGCGTTCATCCGCTCCAGGATGCCGGTGAGCCAGTAGGTGCCCTCGCGGCACGGGGTGCACTTGCCACAGGACTCGTGCTCGTAGAACTGCGTCCACTTCATGACCGCCCACGGCACGGACACGGTCTCGTTGAAGACCATGACCGCGGTGGTGCCGAGCATGGAACCGGCCTCCGCGGCGCCCTCGAAGTCCAGCGGGACGTCGAGGTGCTCCGCGGTGAACATCGGCGTGGACGAGCCACCCGGGGTCCAGAACTTCAGCGGGACGCCGTCCTTCATGCCGCCCGCGAGTTCCAGCAGTTCCCGCAGCGTGGTGCCCAGCGGGGCCTCGTACTGGCCCGGCTTCTCCACGTGCCCGGAGATCGAGTAGATCTTGGGGCCGGGGGACTTCTCGGTGCCCATGGTGCGGAACCAGTCGGAGCCGCCGTTGACGATGAACGGCACGCTGGCGATGGTCTCGACGTTGTTGACCGTGGTCGGCGCGGCGTACAGGCCCGCTGCGGCGGGGAACGGCGGCTTGAGTCGCGGCTGGCCGCGGCGGCCCTCCAGCGAGTCGAGCAGCGCGGTCTCCTCACCACAGATGTAGGCGCCCGCGCCCGCGTGGACGGTGATCTCCAGGTCGAACCCGGAGCCGAGGATGTCCTTGCCGAGGTAGCCGGCGGCGTGGGCCTCGCGCACGGCCGCGTTGAGGCGGCGGATGCAGTGCAGGGCCTCGCCGCGCACGTAGATGAAGCAGTGGTGCGACCGCATCGCGTACGAGGCGATGACGCAGCCCTCGATGAGGGAGTGCGGGTCGGCCATCATGAGCGGGATGTCCTTGCACGTACCCGGCTCGCCCTCATCGGCGTTGATCACCAGGTAGTGCGGCTTGTCCTCGTTCGGGGGCATGAACGACCACTTGATGCCCGCCGGGAACCCGGCGCCGCCGCGGCCGCGCAGACCGGAGTCCTTGACGACCTGGACGAGCTGCTCCGGGGTGCCCTTGAGTGCCTTGCGCAGCGCGGTGTAGCCCTCGAGCTGCTCGTAGGTCTTGATCGACCAGGACTGTGGGGACAGCCAGCGCTTGGTCAGCACCGGGGTGACCGGCGCGGGCTTGTTGGGGGAACTCATTTCGCGGGAACCTCCGGCAGCGGCGGGTTCGGCATCGCCGGGGCGGTCCAGCCGCTGTCCTCGGCGAGTTTCGCGCCACGCAGCGTCTCCACGGCGGCGGACGGGCCGTCCACAGTGGAGCGGTACTCGGCGTCGTCCTCCGGGAAGAACCCGGCCAGTTCCAGCTCCGCGGTGCGGAAGTCGCGCAGCGGGGCGCCACGGGTCGGCTGCGGCTTCTCGCCGGAGCGCAGGGCGTCCACGAGCGCGACGGCCGACTCGGTGGTCTGGTTGTCGAAGAACTCGTAGTTGACCTGGATGACCGGGCCGAGGTCGCAGGCCGCCAGGCACTCGGCGTGCTCCAGCGTGATCGAGCCGGGCGCGCCCGGCTCCCCCGCGGTCTCGTTGTGGCCAAGGCGCTTGCCGTCGGCACCGAGGTGCTCGCCGAGCGTCTTGTAGATCTCGTCGCCGCCCAGCACCGCGCACAGCGTGTTGGTGCAGACGCTGACGAGGTGCTCGCCGCAGGTCTTGCGCTTGTACATGGTGTAGAACGTCGCGACCGCGCTGACCTCGGCGGCGGACAGGTCGAGCTGACCGGCGCAGAACTCGATGCCCGCCTGGCTGACCTTGCCCTCGACCGACTGCACCAGGTGCAGCATCGGCAGCAGCGCCGAGCGCGACTGCGGGTAGCGCGCGATGATCGCTTGCGCCTTGTCGACAGTGTCCTGGCCGAACACGGTCTGCGGAGTGACCTCTGTGGTCATCGGTCACACCCTCCCATCACGGGGTCGATCGAGGCGACGGCCGCGATCACGTCGGCGACCATGCTGCCCTCGGACATGGCGGGCATCGACTGCAGGTTCACGAAGCTTGGTTCGCGAACGTGCACGCGCAGCGGGCGGGTGCCGCCGTCGGAGACCAGGTGGTAGCCCAGTTCGCCGCGCGGGGACTCGACCGGCACGTACACCTGGCCCGCCGGGACCTTGAAGCCCTCGGTGACCAGCTTGAAGTGGTGGATCAGCGACTCCATCGACTGGCCCATGATCTTGGCGACGTGCGCGGTGGAGTTGCCCATGCCGTCGTTGCCGATGCTGAGCTTCGCGGGCCAGGCGATCTTCTGGTCCTCGACCATGACCGGGCCGGGCTCGAGCTTCTTGAGGCACTGCGCGACGATCTTGAGCGACTGGTGGATCTCCTCCACCCGCAGCAGGTAGCGCGCGTACGCGTCGGCCGCGGTCGAGGTCGGGACCTCGAAGTCGTACTCCTCGTAGCCCAGGTACGGCTCGGTCTTGCGCAGGTCCCATGCCAGACCCGCGGAACGCAGGATCGGGCCGGTGACGCCGAGCGCGAGACACGCGTCGACCGGGAGGTAGCCCACGCCGATGAGGCGGTTCTTCCAGATCGGCTGGCCGGTCAGCAGCTTGTCGTAGTCCGGCAGCCGCGAGTCCATGATCTTGAGGAAGCTGACGATCTTCTGGTGATAGTCCGCCGGGAGGTCCTGCGCGAGACCGCCGGGACGGATGAACGCGTGGTTCATCCGCAGGCCGGTCAGGTGCTCCAGCAGGTGCAGGACTTCTTCGCGCTCGCGGAAGCCCGCGGTCATCGCGGTCAGCGAGCCGAGCTCCATGCCACCGGTGGCCAGCGCGACGAGGTGCGAGCCGATCCGGTTGAGCTCAAGCAGCATGACCCGGATGACCTGCGCGCGGCGCGGCGCCTCGACGCCGAGCAGCTTCTCGATCGCCAGGCAGTACGCGGCCTCGTTGGACAGCGGGGCCAGGTAGTCCATGCGGGTCACGAAGGTGACGCCCTGGGTCCAGGTCCGGTATTCGCAGTTCTTCTCGATACCGGTGTGCAGGTAGCCGATCACCGAACGCGCCTGGGTGACCGTCTCGCCCTCGAGTTCGAGGACGAGGCGGAGCACGCCGTGCGTAGACGGGTGCTGCGGTCCCAGGTTGATGACGATGCGCTCGTCGTGGATCGCGTCGTCGAGAACGGTGTCCCAGTCGCCGCCGGTGACCGTGTAGACCCGGCCCTCGGTGGTCTCGCGCTCTTCCGCGGCGGCGATGGCTGTGGCTGCGTCAAAGGCGGTCACGAGTACGACCTCCGCTGGTCCGGCGGAGGAATCTCCGCGCCCTTGTACTCCACGGGGATCCCGCCGAGCGGGTAGTCCTTGCGCTGGGGGTGGCCGTCCCAGTCGTCCGGCATGAGGATCCGGGTCAGCGCGGGGTGTCCGTCGTAGACGATGCCGAACATGTCCCAGGCCTCGCGCTCCTGCCAGTCGGCGGTCGGGTAGACCTCGACGACGGAGGGCACGTGCGGGTCCTCGATGTCCATGGCCACCTCCAGCCGGATGCGGCGGCGGAACGTCATGGAGGTCAGGTGGTAGACCGAGTGCAGACGCTGCGGGATGTCCACGCCGTAGTCCACACCGGACACCGAGCTGCACAGCTCGAAGCGCAGGGCGGGCTCGTCGCGCAGCAGCCAGCACAGGGCGACCAGGTGCTCACGGTCGACGTAGAAGGTGATCTCGCCGCGGTCGACGGTGACCTGCTGGATCGCGGTGGCCGGGATCTGCCGGGTGGCCATCGCGGCGCCGAGGTCGTCGGCCAGCTCGTCGAACCAGCCGCCGTAGGGGCGCTCGGCCGGGGCGGGGCTGTAGGCCGGGAGGACCAGGCCGCCGAAGCCGGAGGTGTCGCCGGTGCCCGCGACCTGGAACATGCCGGTCCGGGCCTTGCCGGTGATGAACGGCTCGACCGGGGCCTGGTGGTCGGCGGGGGCGGTCAGGTCCGCGCTGGGCTCCTGACCGGGCTCGGGACGGTCGGCGCTGGACTGCTCGCCGCCGGTCTCGGGCTGCGTGGTGGGTTCGTCAGCCATGGCCTTACTTCTTCTTCGGCGCGTACTTGATGGAGGACGCGATCAGCTCGGTGCGCGCGCCGGAGGCGGCGCGGATCGCGGCGCGGGTGGCGTTGATCGGCTCGTCCTGGATCTTGGCGTGCAGCTTGAGGATCGCGTCGAGCAGCATCTCGGGGCGCGGCGGGCAGCCGGGCAGGTACATGTCGACCGGCACGATGTGGTCGACGCCCTGCACGACGGCATAGTTGTTGAACATGCCGCCCGACGAGGCGCACACGCCCATCGCCAGCACCCAGCGCGGCTCGGCCATCTGGTCGTAGATCTGGCGCAGCACCGGGGCCATCTTGTTGGTGACCCGGCCGGCGACGATCATCAGGTCGGCCTGGCGCGGGGAGGCGCGGAAGGCCTCCATGCCGAAGCGCGCGATGTCGTAGCGCGGACCACCGGTGGTCATCATCTCGATGGCACAGCAGGCCAGGCCGAACGTGGCAGGCCACAGGGAGTTCTTGCGGCCCCAGTTGACCAGCTTTTCCAGGCTGGCCAACATGATTCCGTTGGGAAGTTTCTCCTCGATACCCATGACGTCTGCCTCCTTCCCCGTCAGTTCCAGTCGAGGCCGCCGCGCCGCCACACATAGGCGTACGCGAAGCCGACTGTCGCGATGAACAAGAAGATCTCCACCAGGCCGAAGAGGCCGAGGGCGTCCGCTGTGACCGCGAACGGGTAGAGGAACACCATTTCGATGTCGAACAGGATGAACAGCATCGCCGTGAGGTAGTAGGCGACGGGCACGCGGCCGCCACCGACGACCGGCTGCGGCGACGGCTCGATGCCGCACTCGTATGCCTCGAACTTGGCCCGGTTGTAGCGGCTCGGGCCGAGCAGTGGACCGAGCAGCGCGGAGAACACCGCGAAGCCCGCGGCCAGCACGAACATCACCACCAGGGGGAAGTAGATCCCCAGGTTCTGCGACACGTCCGCTGATTGTGCTTGGAGCATCGACACCGCCGCTGTCCTTTCCCCGCCGCTCACGGCCGGAACCCTATGGGTCCTCGGTCACACCCGAATCGGTTAGGGCGACCTAACTAATTCGGGTGACGTTTGTGAAAACATTCACAAGCGAGACCGCTTTGCTGTGAAGGGCTTCACAAGTAATCAGGGGCAGTCTAGGACGTGGCTCACAGCGGTAAACGCGGCCCCCTCGGCAACTCTCCGTGAACAAGTGGTGTCCACGACGGACGTACCGGAAGGGCTCTGACCTGCGCTAACACCCCGCTAGCAGTAGCGAAACAGGGTTACTGGACAGTAGGGCTGGATTGGTTCAGGAGCCATGTCCGATAGCGCGCCCAGGCGTCACCGACGCCCGCCGCGTTCCGCTCGGCGACGGCCGACCGGACCTTGGTGTAGGCCAGAACACCCGCTCGGGGCGCGCCGCGCCAACCTGGAACTGTCGCCGCCCAAGCCTCGGCCTGATCGGGTTCATGACCAGCTTGGACCAACCGCACGATCATCGTCACCGTGTCGAGCCAGGGCGCTCCCACGCTGGGCCAGCCCCAGTCGACCACCGACACGTGGTCGTCGGCCACGAGGAAGTTCTCCGCGGTGAGGTCGGTGTGGACAAGACGGTCGCCACCCAGCAAGTCCAACGACTCCGGTGCCGCGAACCTCGCCCATCGTTTCTCGACCGGCAGCACTGGCAGGTCCGGACACTGGACAAGCGAGATCTGGTGTACTGCGCCCGCGACCCGTCTGAGATCGAGGGAATCCGGCGCAAGAGAGGCATGCCGCCCGTCGACATGCTCGAAGGCATGGATCACCCAAGACTCGACGGTGGCCTGCCACAGCAACCTGGGCGCGATCGCCGGAAGGAACGGCTGCACGCGGCCCTCGATCACAGCCCGCTCGCCTCGTGTGCCCTTGACGAACACCCGTCCAGTCGGAGTGGCCAACACAAAAGCGATCTCCGCGGCCCCGCCGGAAACCGGAGCCGAGGAGACCACTCCTCCAGTCTTGGCCTCGATCACATCCCGTACCTCGGACGGAAGCCCGTTCCACGACATACGCACGAGCGAAGCCTAGGGACCGTCGTAGCAACCCGCGTGGCACTGATTGCAGTCCGCGGCGACTTGCCACAGTTCATCGTCGACGCGATACCCGGTGGCTCGCAACGCGGCCACCGTCCGCGCGCGCATCACCGTCGGGTTTCCGGTTGACTCAAGATCACTCGACCGCACTCGCCGATGGACGTACCGTAAAGGCTCTGACCTGCGTCAACGCGGCGAGGAAAGTCACCGATTCGGGTTACCGTCAAGTAACTCCGATGGCGGGTCCGCGCAATCGCCGGGCAGCCGGACACCGGAAGCGGGATAGTGGCCGGGCTGACCTGGAATCTGATCAAGACGACGCAGAGGCGAACTTCGTGCGCACCGCGACCCCACCCGAAGCAGAAACAGAAACAGTCGAGGCCGACCGGAAGACCCCGGGCCCGACCCGCGCACATCGGATCCGGGCAGGCGGTGGTACAGCGGCGGTGATCCTCGCGGGCACCGCGCTGATCGCCGCCCACGCGACGCGGTACGGCCAGTGGATCATGGACGACGCGGCGATCACCTTCGCGTACTCGCGCAGCATCGTCGACGGACTCGGCCCGGTGTTGCAGCCAGGGGCCGATCCGGTCGAGGCGTTCTCCAACCCGACATGGATGCTGCTGCTCGCTTTCGGCAAGCTCGTCGGACTGTTCGACGAGGGCACCCTGTTCGGCGTGCCGGACTACGTCCTGTTCCCGAAAGCGCTGGCATTGGTCTGCTGCGCGGGCATGCTGACCTTGTTCTATATAGCGGTCAAACCCATCACCAGCAGGCCCCGGCTCGTCACACTCGTGGCGGGCGCGGGGCTCGCCGCGGTGCCCTCGTTCGTCATCTGGACGTTCTCCGGTCTGGAGAACTCGCTCTACGCGCTGGTGGTCGTCGCGCTGGCGGTGGTGATCCAGCGGGCGGTCCTCGCCGACCGGCTGCTCACGTGGAAGGTGGCGGTGGCGACCGGGCTGCTGGTGTCGGCGGCGGCCCTGACCCGGCCGGACGGCCTCATCTACGCCGCCGCGTACCCCGCGGTCGTGCTGATCCACCTCGACCGGATCCGGCTGGGCGCGAGCGTGCGCGCGGTCCTCTTCTCGGCGGCGGGCTTCATCGTCGTCTTCGGCGGCTACCTGGTGTGGCGCTGGAACACCTTCCACCTGCTCGTGGCGAACACCGTGGTGGCCAAGGCCCAGAAGCCGCCCGGCTTCGAGGACCTGGGCAAGGCTTCCGAGCTGGTCGCGTACGCCGGGTGGATCGTCGTGCTGGTCGTTGCCCTCTGCCTGACCGCGGTGATGCTGCGGCCATCGCGCCTGCGGTCCGGGCTGGTCGCCCCCGTGGTGACGCTCGCCCTCGCGGTCGCGGCTTACTGCGTCCTGCCCGCCGACTGGATGGGCGAGCTGCGCTTCGCCACCCCGGTGTGGGCGCTGGGCGCCCTGGTCGGCGCGGTCGCCGTGGTCGAGACCATGCGGCTGGCCCGCCGCCGCGGCCGGATCGCGATCGGTGCCGGTCTCGTCATCGGGATCGCGTTGTCGCTCGCCCAGTTCCAGACCAGCTCCGAGGAGTACCGCGCGGCGGTGAAGACCCCGCTGTGCGTGGTGGCCGAACGAGACGGCCGGACCCTCAACGGCTTGGCGGACCGGCTCGGGCTCGACCGCGGGTCGGCCGCGGTGATCGACCTCGGCGGCACGTCGCTGACCAGCAGGCTCGACCTGATCGACCTCGGCGGACTCGGCGACGCCCGCACGGCCCGCTTCGTCGGGGCAGACGACTGGGCGGGCCTGCGTGACCACGTGTTCAACGAGGCCAAGCCCAGCTTCATCACGACCATCGGGTCATGGGACCGGACGATCGGTTTCCCGACGGACCCCCGGTTCGAGCGGGACTACGCCACCGTCTACCACGGCCCCGAGATGGGCGGCATCAACTACTCGTACAACTACGTGGGCTTCTGGGTACGCAAGGACCTGCTGCCCAACGCCGCGAAACTCGACGAGCTGCGCACGTACGCCCGAGGCAGGCTCGACCCGATCATGGAGCAGAACGTGGCCGCGCCCCGCCGCACCTGCGGCCCAGAACTCCGGCGCGGCCAGACGTCATGACAGGTCAGCGCCAGAGAGTCGCAGCGGTGGATCCGGCGTCGACATCGAATGGTGCCGCACTGCTAGCGCTCTGCGCTCGGTGGAACAAGGCGCTGGATGACGATTTCGCGACTGATGCCGCGGCAGTCCGCGACACGGTAGAGCTTGATGAGGATCTGTGGGCGACCGCCTGATTCTCGACACCGGCGTCTTGATCGCCGCGAACCGGGGCAAGCCGCTTTGAGCACGGTGATCAAACCGGAAGACGATGTCGTGGTAGCGGCGATCACTGTCGCCGAGTCACGATCTGATCATCGCCGCTACGGCGCGGGCACGAACGCGTGTTGGTCTCCACCGACGGCAAGGCGAAGTTCGACGAGCTCCCCGAAGTCGAGGCGCGCGTCGCGCGCCTCGACTGAGTCCGCCCGCTACCGGACAGCCGGGGCGACCCTGGTGGCGGCGGTGATGACGCGGTCGAAGGCGTCGCCGTCCTTGGGGTCGTAGAGGCCCGCGAGGAGCTTCAGCACGAGCTTCATCATCGTCTTGCGGGGCAGGCCGTACTTCGTGGCGGCGCGCATCACTGTCGGGTTGCCGATGAGCTTGGAGAAGATGTTGCCCAGGCGGTAGTAGCTGCCCAGCGCCTCGCGAAGCGCGACCGGGTAGCCGTACAGCGCCTTCTCCCGCGCGGGGCCCTCGGCGCGGGCCATCGCCTGCACGACGCACTCGGCGGCGAGGCGGGCCGATTCCATGGCGTAGCCGATGCCCTCGCCGTTGAACGGGTTGACCATGCCGCCCGCGTCGCCGACGAGCAGCAGGCCGGGCCGGTAGTGCGGGGTGCGGTTGAAGCCCATGGGCAGCGCGGCGCCGCCGACCTTGCCGATGGCGTTGTGCTCGCGGAAGCCCCACTCCTCGGGGGTGCCGTCCAGCCAGGACTTCATGAGCTTGCGGTAGTCGGTGCTGCCGAACGCCTTCGACGTCGACAGGATGCCCAGGCCGACGTTGACCGTGCCGTCGCCCATGCCGAAGATCCAGCCGTAGCCGGGCAGCAGCGTCGGCTCGGCCGGGTTGGAGCGGTCCCACAGCTCCAGGTGCGACTCCAGGTAGTCGTCCTTGCTGCGCGGGCTGGCGTAGTAGCGGCGGACCGCGACGCCCATCGGCCTGCTGTCGATCTTCTCCATGCCGACCGACAGCGCCAGCCGCGCCGACACGCCGTCGCAGGCGAGCACGAGCGGGGCCCGGTAGGTGACCGGGGTCTTGTCCTTGCCGACCTTGGCCTCGACGCCGACCACCCGGCCGGTGCGCTCGTCGGTGACCGCGCCGGTGACGGTGGTCTCCTCGGTCAGCCGCGCGCCCGCGCGCTGGGCGGTGCGGGCGAGCATCTCGTCGAAGTCCTGCCGCGGCCGGACCACGCCGTAGGGCGGGAAGGACGCCAGGTCGGGCCAGTCGAGTTCCAGCGTGACCCCGCCGCCGACGACGCGCAGGCCCTTGTTGTGCAGCCAGCCGGCTTCCTCGCGGGTGTCGATCCCCAGGTCGATGAGCTGCTTGACCCCGCGCGGGGTCAGCCCGTCGCCGCAGACCTTCTCGCGGGGGAACGTGCTCTTCTCCAGGAGCAGCACGTCGAGCCCGGCCCTGGCCAGGTAGGTCGCCGCGGTGGACCCGGCGGGTCCGGCGCCCACCACGATGACCTCGGCGTCCTCGTCCGCCCGGCGGCGGCTGATCGAAGTGCTCATGGCGCTCCTTGTGAAAGCCTTCACGTACTTGGCCCCGAGTCTAGATGGGTGAAACGAATCGCCCGCCGTGTCCGATGTCTCGCGGACTCACTCGCACTTCTCCTGGGGGAGAACCATGACTACGCCCGCCATACCTTCGGTGTCCGACGGCCCGCCCGCGAGATACATCACCCTGCGCCCGGTCCGGGCCACCGGCGTCGCCGCGGGCGCCCTGATCGGCGTCGCCATCGCGGCGTCTCTCGCCGTCGCGTGGGCCACCTGGGACGGGTACTTCCTGGTCCAGCGCTACCTGTGGGACGACCCCGCGGTCGGTATATCCGACCTCGACGCCGCTGACGACCGGACGAGCAACCTCAACTGGATCTACATAGCGGCCCTTGTGGCCGCAGGCGTGGTCTACGTGACCTGGCTCTACCGCGCCCGCTGGAACTCCGAGATCCTCTGCGACGCGGAGCAGCGCCGCTCCAAGGGCTGGGTGATCGGTTCCTGGATCTGCCCGGTCGTGAACCTCTGGTTCCCGTTCCAGGTCGTGTCGGACATCTGGAAGACCAGCGACCCGACGACGCCGGCCCGGCTCGCGGGACTGCGGTCGGACCGGCTCGACGAGCTGAAATGGATCCCTGGCAGCGGCTTGGTGGCCCTATGGTGGGGCTGCCTTGCGGCGAGCGCGGTGATCAGTCGGGTCTCGCGCATCCTCCTGCTGGGCGATAATCCCACGATCGAGGCGTACCACTCGCTCGCCGTCGCGGGCACGCTCGCCGTGGTGCTCGAAGCCGCGGCGGGCGTGCTGATGATCCTGGTGATCCGCCAACTGGTCAGCTGGCAGGAACGCGCTCGCACCGCCTGATCACGCCGTCGGGTGTGGCTGAGCACACTATGAAACGGGCTCATCCGGATCAGCGATCTCTGGGTGAGCCAAGGAGGCCCAGCCCGCGATGACCGACCCAGACGCCGACACGCCCGCCTACGGCATCGTCACCGCGCTGCCCGACGAGCGGCCGCTCATCCGGCCCGCGCGGGCCGCGCGGTTCGTCGCCTCACTGTTGATACTGCTCACGGCCGCTGTGGCGGGTTTGGCGTTCTGGCAGTCGTGGAGGTCGTACTTCCTCGCCCGCAACGCCCTGTCCGCGCTGCCGACCGTCACCGCCGAGGAGATCGACACCGCGCAGCGCAACGCCGAGTACCTGTCGTGGGGCTGGCTGGCAGGTGTGGCCCTCTCGGGGGTCGCGTTCATCGCCTGGCTGTGGCGGGCGCGGGTGAACTCGGCGCGGATGTGTGACGCGCCGCAGCGGTTGCGGATCAGGTGGTCGGTGTTCGGGTGGTTCGTGCCGGTCGCGAACCTGTGGTGGCCGCAGATGGTCGTCGGGGACATCTGGCGGGCGAGCAGGCCAGACGTCCCAGCGCACGGCGCGGACCTGCGGGACGTGCGGCCGAGTGTGACCGTCAGCCTCTGGTGGGGCCTGTTCCTCGCGATGAACGCCGTCGACCTCTACGCGGTGAATTTCCTCGCCGACGAGAGCACGGAGAAGGCGTTCCTTCAGGTCCTCATCGCCAACGGGGTCAGTGGTGGGCTGGCGGCGATCACCGCACTCCTGGCGCTGGCGATCATGTGGCGGATCGACCGGTGGCAAACCGGGCAGGTCGCGGTCCGCTAGGGGTTGCGACCGCTAGGGCTTGACCGCGCGGTGCAGCGCCACGACGCCGAAGGTGAGGTTGAGCCACTCGACCTCGCCCCAGCCCGCGGCGGCGATCATCTCGGCCACCGTGCGCTGGTCGTGCCAGTCGCGCATGGACTCGGCCAGGTACCTGTAGGCCTCGGCGTTCGACGAGAACGGGCGGGTGACCAGCGGCAGGCCGCGCAGCACCGTGTTGTGGTAGAGCCAGCGCAGCGGGCGCCACGGCGGCTGCGAGACCTCGCAGATCACCAGCCTGCCGCCCTTGCGGGTCACCCTGGCCATCTCCTTGAGCGCGGCCACGGTGTCGTTCATGTTGCGCAGGCCGAAGGACACGGTCACCGCGTCGAACGAGCCGGTGGCGAACGGCAGGTGGAAGGCGTCGGCCGCCACCTTGGGCACCGGGCGGGACTTGCCGCCGCGCAGCATCTCCTGGGAGAAGTCGGCGGCGACGCACCAAGCGCCGGAGCGGGCGTACTCGACTGTGGACACCGCGGTCCCGGCGGCGAGGTCGAGTACCTTCTCCCCCGGCACGGCGTCGAGGACCCTGCGGGTCTGTTCACGCCATCGCCGGTCGAAGCCGAGGGTCATGACCGAGTTGGTCCGGTCATATCCCTTGGCGACTCCGTCGAACATCTCGGCGATGTCGTGCGGATCCTTGTCCAAACCGGCGCGAGCCATGGCCGAAGCGTACGAGAGCCGCTCAGTTGAGGCTCAGCGCGGTCAGCATTCCCCGCACCGAAGTCGGCCAGTCGAACTGCTCGGCCCGCGCCCGCGCCGCCGCGCGCCGGTCGCCCTCGGGTACCGACAGCAGGCCCTCGACCGCGCCCGCGAACGCCGGGGCGTAGTCCGACACCGCCGCGCCGCAGTCCGGCTGGACCAGTTCACCTAGCGCCGACGACTGCGAAACCACCACAGGAGTGCCGGACGCGAGTGCCTCCAACGCGGCGAGGCCGAATGTCTCATGTGGACCTGGGGCCAGCGAGACGTCGGCGGTGGCCAGCAGGCTGGCCACGTCGGAGCGGTCGGAGACGAAGCCGAGGAAGGTCACCGGCAGTCCGACCGCCCGGCGTCGCAGCGCGGCCATCCGGGGGCCGTCACCGGCGACGACCAGCCGGACCCGGTGGCCCGCGCCGTGCAGCTCGGCGAGCGCGTCGACGCTGCGCTCCACGTGCTTCTCCGGAGAGAGCCTGCCGCAGTGCACCAGCAGCGCCTCGGCACCCTGCGCCAGCGTCGAGCGCAGCGCGCCGTCGTGCCGGGTCGGGGCGAACGTGGCCAGGTCGACCCCGAGCGGCACCCGCCGCACGTTGGTCGCGCCGATGCGGTCGAACTCGCCGCGGGCGAACGCTGTGGTGCAGACGACAGTGTCATAGGAGGCCGCCATGCGGCGGTTCGCGACATCGGCGAAGCGGCGGGCCACCGGCGCGGGCAGCAGGAACTGCTCCAGCAGCCGGTCGAGCCGCTCGTGGGAGATCACCACGCTCGGCACCCCGTTGGCCCGCGCCCACGTGCCCATCCCGCGCAGCGTGAGCCGGTCGGAGACCTCAAGGCGGTCCGGCCGCAGGTGCGGCATGAGCGCCTTGACGCGAACGGGATCGACCGCGCGGTATCCGCCGGTCCCGGGGATGCACGGCGCGGGCAGGGTGATCCGCCGCACGCCGGAGGACAGCATCTCGTCGCGGCGGCCGCGGCCGGGCACCACGAGGGTCACCTCATGGCCCGCGGCCACGTAGCCCCCGCCCAGGTGGTGCAGCGCTGTGCGCAGCCCGCCTGAGCGCGGTCCGTAGAAGTTCGCCAGTTGGACTATGCGCACTAGGGGATGTCCCGTGGATCACGGCAGGCGGGATTCGTGATCCGCGTGGTTCCTGGCAAGGCGCAGGGACAGTCGCGTACTGGTTGTCCGTGGCTGCCCCCGCAACGCAGCCAGGGACCGCGCGGGCGCGGATAGCGCCTGCCGTGATCCACGGGATACCCCCTAAGCCGCCTTGGGCCGCCGTCGTCTGCCGAGAGCGACCTCGTCGTAGTGTCCGAGCAGTTCCTCGCAGACCGCGCCCCACGTGCGGCCCTGAACGTCCGCGCGGGCCGCGGCGCCCATCCTGCGGCGCAGCAGCGCGTCGGCCATGCGCTCGACGGTCTGGCGCAGTTCTACCCCAAAACGGTCCGGGTCAAGCAGGAACCCGGTGCGGCCGTGGTCGACCAGGTCGCGCGGACCGCCCGCGTTGGGGGCGATCACCGGCAGGCCAGAGGCCATCGCCTCCTGCACCGTCTGGCAGAAGGTCTCGTGCGGGCCTGTGTGGACGAACACATCGAGGGTCGCGTAGGCGGCGGCCAGCTCGGCGCCGCCGCGGAAGCCGAGGAACGCCGCGGTCGGCATCTTCTCGCGCAGGCTCGCCAGGTCGGGACCGTCGCCGACGACCACGACGCGCACGCCGGGCAGGTCGTTGAGCACCGCGAGGTGCTGCACCTGCTTCTCCGGCGCGAGCCTGCCGACATAGCCGACAAGCAACTCGCCGTTGGGCGCCAACTCGGCGCGCAGCGCACGGTCGATGTGCTCCGCGGCGAACCGCCGGGTGTCGACGCCGCGGCCCCACCGGTACACCCGGGGGATGCCGTTGCGGGTCAGGTCGTCGACCGACGCGGTCGACGGAGCCAGGGTGCGGTCGGAGTTGGCGTGGATCCGGCGGATCCACCGCCACGCCGCCTTCGCGCCCCGGCTAAGGCCGTAGGAGGCGGCGAACCCGGCCACGTCGGTCTGGTAGACCGCGACGGTCGGCACGCCGAGCCGCCTGGCCGCCCAGAGCCCGCCCGCGCCAAGCACGAACGGCGAGGCGAGATGGACCACGTCCGGGTCGAACTCGGCCAGGTCCGTGAGGATCTTCGGCGTCGGGACCCCGATGGGCAGGGACGTGATGACGGGAAGGTCGACCGCTCTGACCCGGCGCACGGCCGCGTGCAGGTAGTGGTCCGGCCCGGCCCCCGGCGCGATGACCATCGCCTGGTGACCACGCTGGTGCAGGTGCTCGACTACCCGCAGGACGGAGTTGGTGACACCGTTGACCTGCGGCAAAAAGCTCTCGGTCACGATCGCTACGCGCACGGAGGAAACGTCGCACTTGGCCTTTACCCTGAAGTAGTAGGTCGTGTGACCGTCTGGCGAACTACACCGGAACATGCGGTGGGTACCGCCGACGCGACCAACCTTGGTCTCGTAATGGTCAAGAGGACATCTCAGCGTTGTGTGGCGGACACCAGGGGTGGTCACTCTAGGTTGGCATGACGCTCTTGTCCTCTCGTCCCCGCAAACCGGTCAATCCCGGCTTGCTGTCCCGGGCCCTCGAGGTCGCGGGACGACTCGCGAACGACGCCACGGATGTCATCACCGCGACAGCCGGACGTGGGGCGAGGCCCGGGCTGAAGGACTCGCCGTTCGACTGGGTCACCGACACCGACCGCACGCTGGAGCGCCACACCCGCCGGGTGCTGACCGCGGAGTTCCCCGGAATCCCGGTGATCGGCGAGGAGTTCGGCGCCGACGTCGGCGCCGACGAAGCCGAGTACAGATGGGTGGTCGACCCGGTGGACGGGACGGCCAACTACGTCGCCGGTGTCCCGTGGTGTGCCTACAGCCTCGCTCTTGTCGACGCCGAAGGTCCGGTCGTCGGGGTCGTGGCCGACCCGTATCGGGGCCAGATCTACGCGGCGGCCCGCGGTCGGGGGGCGCGGGCCAACGGGGTCCGGGTCTCGCTTACCGACCGCACGTCGACCGCAGGCGCGATCGTGTGCACGGAGTTGGCGCGCAACGGGCCGTGGCCGGGAATGGGCGGGTTCATCGAACGGGCCGCGCTCGCGCACGCGGGCGTCCGGGTCCTCGGCTCGGCGGCGCTGGCGATCGCCCAGGTCGCCCTGGGCCACGCGGCGGCGGCGGTGCTGCACAGCTATCACGAGTGGGATGTGGCCGGATCGGTCGCGCTGGCACTCGAGTCGGGGGCGGCGGTGCTCGACCGGCATGGTGAGGACGACCCGCTGCCGGTGGACGGCTTGCTCGTGGCGGCTCCCGGGGTGGCCGACCAGGTGCTCGGCTGGTGGCAGGAAACCGCGATCGCCGAACGCCTCTGACGGTCCGGCCGCGGTCGCCTCGTTGACCAACCCTCTTGTTGAACAATTCTACATTTCAACAAGAGGGTTGTGGTGCGTGCGGGATCAGTGGCCAGGCAAGACTGGTGCGCTAATGTCCGCTCACGCACACTGATTGGCGCAATACGTTCGCGACGGGGAGGGGGTGTCCCATGATCGACAGGTTCTTGGACCCGGTGATGACACCCAAGGACGTCGCTCGCCATCTGGTCATCCCCGAGTCGACCGTCTACTACTGGCTGGCCGAAGAAGCTGCAGGCGAGCCACTCGTGCACAAGGTCGAGCCCGAAAAGCGAGGCTGGCCGTCGGTGCCCTTCGCAGCCGTCGTCGAGGCCTACGTCCTACGGACCTACCGCGGGCTCGGCTTCACGAAGTCCAAGATTCGCGAAGCCGCCGCCCAGACCAGGAAAGACTTCGACACCCCGTATGCGCTCGCGTCGAAGCGAATCGCCACCGACGGGATCGACATCTTCATCCACTACGCAGACGACGACATCGCCCGCGTAGGTGACGGGCAGCGCCCAATCCGCGACATCATCACCGACCACCTGCGCTTCATCGATTGGGATCCCAGCGACAACTTCGCCAGCACCCTGCGGCTACAGCAGTATCCCGACGTGGCGCCCGTCATCATCGATCCCCGGTTCGGCTGGGGCGCCCCGGTCGTGCAGTCGACCAAGGTCCCTGTCGACGCGGTCGTCGATCTCTGGCTCGCGGGGGAATCGTTGGAGGCCGTCGCCTACGAGTACGACATGACTCGGGAACAGGTCGAGGCCATCTGCCGGACCGCTCGTGCCGCCTGAGTTCTTCCTCGACCGAGGACTTGGGCGCGGCGTCGCCGAATAGCTCACTCAGCGCGGCTGGATTGTGCACAGAGCGACCGACCACTTCCCAAATGACGCGCAGTACGTCGAAGACGCCGACTGGCTCGCCTATGGCCTCGATCGAGGCTGGTCACCGCTGTGCAAGGACGGCCGCATCAGAGGCCGCGATGCCGAAGGCGCACCCGTCGAACAGCACCAAGCCGTCCTTTCTATCTCGATAACCAACGCCTCGTGGTCGACGAAATGGTCTGCCGATTTCATCAGGTGCAGGACGCCATCTATCGCGCGGTCAGCCGAGGCGGACCCAGGTTCTATGCGGTTGGGCAGAACGGTTTGCGACTAACTTGGCCGGAACCGCAGCAGCAGACACGGCGGACGTAATTCCGCCGACTGACGGGCTGGACGCGAGATTGTTGAACAAGTGGATTGTTCAACGAATGCCAGCAGCCGGTCACCCAGTCACGACCACCAGTTTGCCCGCCTGCCGGTTGTGCTCCAGGTCGTCGTGCGCCTGCTGGATCTCGTCGAACGCGTAGACCCGACTCGGACCCAACCCGACCTCACCCACCGCGATCCGGTCCAGATATCCCTGCAGCACCTCGACCGGCAGATCCGACGCCTCGCCGCCATAAGCCGTCAGCCGAACCCCCGTCGGCAGATACCCGATCGGATAGAAGTCCGGAATCGTCCACTGGTTCGACAGCATCCCCGTGAAACACACCGTCCCGTGCACCCGCGTCGCCGCCAGCGTGTCCGGCAGGGTCGGCGTCCCCACCAACTCCAGCGCCGCGTCCACACCCGCGGGCACGATCTCGCGGACCCGCGCCGCGACCGACCCGTCGTCGAGCAGCGGATAATCCACCCCGTGCGCCTTCAGCACGTCCAGCCGGTCCGTCTGCCGCGTCGTCGCGAGCACCGTCGCCCCCAACTCGCGCGCGACCGCGGCCGCGGCGAACCCGAGCGCTGACGTGCCGCCGCGGATCAGGAAGGTCTGGCCGGGACGCAGGTCCAGGCCGGTCGTGAGCGAGCCGTACGCGGTCTGCAAGGTCTCCGGCACCTGCCCCAGCACGTCCCACGGCAGGTCCGACCGGAACGGGATCACACTGTCCCGGGGCACGACCGTGTACTCCGCGTACCCGCCGTCGAACACCCGGCCCATGCCGCCCATCAGCGCCGCGACCTGCTGCCCGGGAACCAGATCGCTGCCCGGGGCCGCGTCCACGACGCCGACAGCCTCGATGCCGGGCACCCGCGGGAAGACGACACCCTCCGCCAGGCCGAGTCGCGTGTGCAGTTCCGACCGGTTGATGCCGAACGCGCGCACCCTGATCCGGACCCAGCCGGGTCCCGGCTCGGGCACCGGCCGGTCGACGATCTCCAGATTGGTCACCGGTCCGGGCCCACTCAGCACCACCGCGCGCATAGCCGCCTCCGTCGATTGCTTCGCATACGAACAATCCGCATAACAAGTGTGCGCGGCGGTAGTATTCCCGGCATGGCGACCCCTCGCGCCCTGTCCGCCCATCACGACGCGGCCTGGCGAACGTACCTGCGGTCGCACGCGCTGCTCGTGCGCAGACTCGACGCCGACTTGCGCGCCGCGCACGGCATGACCCTGCTGACCTACGACGCCCTGGTCCAGCTCTCCGAGGCACCCGGCAGGCGGCTGCGGATGAAGGACCTCGCCGCAGGGCTGGTCTACAGCGCCAGCGGCCTCACCCGGATCGTCGACGGCCTCGAACGCGACGGCTACGCGGGCCGCCAGGTCGACCAGGAGGACCGCAGGACCACCTTCGTCACCCTGACCCCGGCCGGGTTGGCCGCGCTCGAAGCCGCCTGGCCGACCCACGTGCGCGGCGTCCGCGAGCACTTCGCCGACCACCTCGACAAAGCCCAGGCCAGGACCTTCGCCGACGTGTTCCGCGAGATCAACTCAGGTCTGGACTGAGTCAGACGCTGCGCAGCACCGAGACGACAGCGCCAAGGACAACAGCCTCGTCGCCGTCGATGACGTCGTAGGCCGGGTTGCGCGGCTCAAGATAGACGTGGCCGTCGCGGCGGCGGTACACCTTCACGGTCGCCTCGCCGTCGATCATCGCGGCGACGATCTGCCCGGAGTGGGCCTCGGACTGCTGCCGCACCACGACGATGTCGCCGTCGCAGATCGCCGCGTCGATCATCGAGTCGCCGCGCACGCGCAGGCCGAAGACAGTGCCCCGCCCGGTGAGTTCGCGCGGCAGGTTCAGCACGTCGTCGATGTGCTCGTCGGCCGAGATGGGCGTTCCGGCGGCGATGTCACCGACGACGGGCACGCTCACCGAGTCGTCCGACGCGCGCCCCTGCGGCTCGTGCAGGAACGCGCGGACGTCGATCGGCCGCGACATCGTGGCGCTCCGCCGCAGGAAACCCTTGTCCTCCAGGCTCGCCAGGTGCTTCGACACCGATGACGACGACCGCAGCCCGACCGCGTCGCCGATCTGGCGGCTGCTCGGCGCGTACCCGTGCCGGACCACCCAGTCCCGGATCGTGACCAGGATCTCCTGCTGGCGGCGCGGCAGGGCCGAGGCGTCCAGGTGCTCGAAGGTGTCGTCGTAGGTGGTCACCCGCCGGATGGTAGAGGTACCGGCGGGTCCGCCCCCGTCAGCCTCGCCGCGGGTCACCTGATCGCGTCAGGCCCGTGCCGCGATGTCCCAGCAGGCGGCGGTGAAAGTCACTTCCCCTTCGGACACAAAGGGATCGAACGCGGCGCGCGCGACCTCGATGACCTTGGCGCGGGTGTCCTCGTCCACATCGGGCAGCGCCCGGCCGACCGGGCCGAGCAGGGTGATGAAGTCCATCAGCTCCTGCTCACTGAGGACGCACCGGACGTCCAGCGGCTGGAGGTCGATCTCCGTCCAGCCCGCGCCATCGAGCAGACCGCGGACCCGGTCGGGGTCGGCCAGGCCGAACTGGCCTGGGCCGTCGAGGTCTCGGACGGGCAGGTCTGGCATCAGTGGGGCGGCGGCGGTCTCGGCCGTCGTCATGAACGGGTTCTCCTCGATCCCGCGCCAGGTGACGAAGCGGAGTCCCCCGCCAGACGCGGTGGCGCGGCGCAGGTTGGTGAAGGCCGCGCCGAAGTCCTCGAAGAACATCACGCCGAATCGGGAGACGACCAGGTCGAAGGCCGCTGCCTCGAAGTCGTAGGACTGCGCGTCGGCACGGAGGAACGTCGCGGAGACACCCGCGTTCTCAGCCCGCTCCCGCGCTGCATCGACCATCACGTCGGAGATGTCGACGCCGACGCAGTGGCCACCGGCCGCACGGGCGGTCGCGACGGTCACGCCGCCGGTCCCACAGCCGATGTCGAGCACCCGGTCCCCGGCGCGGGCGGCGGAGACTAGAACGTCCTGGATCGGCGCGTAGATCCGGTCGATGAACCGCTGCGCCTGCACCCACGACTGCCCGGCGGCGCCGTTCCACAGCTTCGTCTGCGCGTCGTTGACCTCGGCCATGATCGTCTCCCCTGGTGTTCGCGGACGCTCTTCCCCCACCTTTCCAGACAAGCAGGCTTAAGCGTCGAAGTCGACCGTCACGGTGTCGGTGACCGGGAGGCCCTGGCAGGTCAGCACGAAACCTGCGTCGAGTTCGTGCTGCTCAAGGGCATAGTTCCGGCGCATCTCGACCTTGCCGGTGACGACCTTGGCGCGGCACGTGCCGCACACCCCGCCCTTGCAGGCGAACGGGAGGTCCGCCCGCACCCGCTGGGCGGCGTCGAGGATCGGGGTGTCGTAGGGCAGCGGCAGGGTGGTCTCGCGGCCGTCGAGGACGATCGTGACCGCGGCCGCCGGGCCATCGGGCAGCCGGTCCTCCGCGCGCTTGGGCTCCGGCGGCGGTTCGTCCACATAGAACAGTTCGCGGTGGATCCGGTCGGCGGCGACGCCGCGGTCCTTCAGCACCTGGAAGGCGTCCTGGACCAGGCCGAACGGGCCGCACAGCCACCAGTGGTCGACGTCCTGCGCGGGCACGACACGCTCACACAGGGCGGCGAAGCGGTCGGCGTCGAGGCGGCCGGAGAACAGGTCGACGTCGCCGGGTTCGCGCGACAGGACGTGCACCAGCTGCAGCCGGGTCGGGTAGCGGTCCTTCAGGTCGGCCAGTTCCTCGGCGAACATGACCGTGTCGGACCGGCGGTTGCCGTAGAGCAGCGTCACACGGCTGTCCGGGTCGGCAAGCACAGTGCCCACAATGGACAGTACGGGGGTGATCCCGGAGCCCGCCGCGACGAACGCGTGGTGTCCAGACACGGTCAGGTCGGGGGTGAAGTTCCCCAGCGGCGCAAGGACTTCCAGCACATCGCCCGGCTTGAGCGAGTCCACCAGCTGACTGGAGAACAGGCCGCCCTCGACCCGGCGCACGCCGATGCGCGGCGCCGTGCCCACCGGGGCGCAGATCGAATAGGACCGACGCTCCTCGCGGCCGTCGACGACCTGGCGCAGCGTCAGGTACTGGCCCGCGCGGAAGGTGAACTCCTCGGCCAGCGCGTCCGGCACGGCGAAGGTGACCGCGACGGCGTCGTCACAGAGTCGGTCGACCCGCGCCACAGGCAGGGCGTGGAAGGTCGACCGGCGGGTCACTGTGGCCGTCACTAGAACTCCTTGATTTGTTCAAACGGTTCGCGGCAGTCCTCGCAGCGGCGCAGCGCTTTGCACGCGGTGGACCCGAAACGGGACAGCTCGGTCGTGCGGGCCGAACCACAGCGCGGGCACGCGACCCGGCGGACCGGCGGGGCCAGGTTCAGTGGGATCGGGCCGACGGCGCGGGGGCCGATGCGCTGGGGCGGGGCGATGCCGTGGTCGGCGAGCTTGCGCAGGCCGTCCTCGCTGATCCAGTCGGTGGTCCACGCCGGGCGCAGCGCGGTGCGGATCTCGACGTCGGCATAGCCCGCCTCGGTGAGCTTGGTGTGCAGGTCGGCCCGCATCTCGTCGAGGGCGGGGCAGCCCGAATAGGTGGGCGTGATCGTCACGACCACCCGGCCGCCGTCCTCGCTGACCTCGCGCAGGACGCCGAGGTCGGCCAGGGTCAGCACCGGGAGCTCGGGGTCGAGCACCGATTCGGCGACCTGCCGCGCGCTCACCAGACAGCCCCTGGCAGCGCCCGTGCGACCTGCTGCATCTCGGCCAGCAGCGGACCCAGCTCGTCGGTGTGCACGCCGTCCCGGCCCGCGCCGGGAGACTGCGGGACGTCCGGCCGGGCCAGGTCGGCGGCGCCGAGCACGGTGTCCAGCACGCTGTCCACTTCGGACCGCAGGGTCGACGGGTCGACGGCGACGCCCGCCAGCCGCAGCTCGACCGGGTGCGGGGTGAACAGCTCGTCGGTCAGCGGCCACACCTTGTCCAGCCCCGCGATCATGCGCGAACGGGAGAACTCGGTGCCGCCCGCCAGCCGCAGCGCCCACTGGGCGGCGTGGTCGCGGTGGTAGGCGACCTCCTTGACGCCCTTGGCGGCGACCGCGGCGAGCACCGGGTCGGCCGAGCCGGTCAGCGCGTCGAGCAGGGCCAGCCGCCAGGTCGAGAAGACGAGCAGGCGGGCGATGGTGGTGCCGAAGTCGCCGCCGGGGCCGGGGCCGCAGTCGATCTCGGCGAGCCGGACGTTGCGGAACTCGGCCGCGTCGCGCAGGTAGGCCAGGGTGTCCTCGTCGGTGCCCTGGATCTCACCGGCCCTGGTCAGCAGCATTCGTGCCTGGCCGAGCAGGTCGAGCGCGATGTTGGCGAGCGCGACGTCCTCCTCGAGTTCGGGGGCGCGCGCGATCCACGCCCCGAGCTGCTGGGAGAGGATCAGCGCGTCGTCGCCCAGCCACAGCGCGTACTCCGCGACGTCCGCGGATCCGGCACGCCCTTCCCCGCCGGCGAGCTCGGCCGACAGCTCGACCCGCTCGACGGTCACCTCGCCGTGCGCGTCGTTTCGGAGATCGGCTCGCGACGTTTCGTCTCCCTCGTTCCTCGGTCGCTCAACGACCGGAAGCCGCGTTGCGGTCGTTGAGCGAGCCTGCGAGTCGAAACGCAGTGACGAAACGCCCTGGGCACCAGGATCCATGGCGGTCACAGGTGCGGCACCCCCTCCGACGCCGTGTAGTACGTGGCGTGGCGGTAGTTCTTGCCGGCGGGGCTCTCGAAGAACGCGCCCTTCGAGTCGGGGTCGCTCGTGGTGATCGCATCGGCGGGCACGACCCAGATCGAGGTGCCCTCGCCGCGCCGCGTGTAGACATCGCGCGCGTTGCGCAGCGCGAACTCCGCGTCGGGGGCGTGCAGCGAGCCGGCGTGCACGTGGCTGAGTCCGCGCCCGGCGCGGACGAACACCTCCCACAGGGGCCAGGACTCGCGCGGCGAAGCGCCTGAGGTCGTCACGATCGGACCTCCGTCCGGCGCTCGGGGCGTTTCGTCTCGCTCGTTCCTCGCTCGCTCAACGACCGGGAG